>NZ_JBQEPU010000009.1:0-202164 GCF_052045835.1 Paraburkholderia sp. 22099
TCCATCCCGATAAGACATGGAGGAAGTGAGGCCACGACTTCGAGCAATCTGCTGCGGCGGACCTCCGGACGAACCAGTTCGGGCTTGCCGGTTGTCCCGACGCCATGCAGCGCAAAGACATTCTTGGCCAGATCAATTCCAAGCGTTACGATTGCCATGGACTTCCCCTTCGAGTGAGTTGATGGAGCGTGAGAACCCCATCGTGGCACCTTGATGCCGTCGCCCGCAACGGGCACCTGATTCGGGACGGGGAAGTCCCTTTCATTCATACAGCGCGCGGCGTGGCACACCGCCGAACCAGTCGAAACAGTTGGCGTGACACCTCAGCAAAGTCTCGAGCCGCATGTCGGAAACGAATTCGACATATGTCGCACGGCTATAGCCAAGAGTGGCCACGAATGCGAACAGATTCGCTCCTTTGCGCCTGCGGAACTCGACCCAGTCGACCTGCATCTGATCGCCTGCGGCAGTCGCGAATCGCACTAGAGGATCTGGCGCCGGTACAGGCCGTAATGTGGCAACGAACTTGCGCACGATTCTCTCGCCGCCGTCGAAACCCTTCGACTGAATCTCGCGCCACAGAACTGTCGCTGGTATCCAGTCCGGTGATGCCGCTGCGATCCTCGCGCGTAGGTAGGCCTCGAACGGTTTCAGTATCGACTCGCGCGGAGTCGCTGCGGGCCGAAACGTCGGCGCATCCTGCGACGACAGATACTTCCGTACCGTGTTGACTGAGCAGCCAACCTCACAAGCAATGGCACGCAGGCTCTTACCCTGCTTGTGCAATATCCTGATCTGCATGTATCCCTCGTACGAGATCATCGCCGCTCAAAGCGGCCATTATCCCTTCGTCGAGGTGTATCAATTCCTCAGTGCCGACGGTGTATCAATTTACAGGTGCCGATGACACACTCGCGCTGTCACCGTAATTCGTGACCCGCTACACCGAAGGCTTCAGCCATTTTGTTACCTCCACAGCTGCTCCGGTTGCTTCCGGCTGGAGCGGTTGCCGGGTGGGGCTTACACCCACTGGGAAAGCGCCGCCTTTGCACGGCGCACGCCAGTTTCGGACATTGGGTATCGGCCTTCAGTTTGGTAACAACAAAGGGAAACGGCGCTCCGGTAGACTTCAACTCTTGGCCAACCTCGTCGCGATCTTATGGACACCCAGCTTTTCATCATCTGCGGACTAACATTCGTAATCCACGTCATCGCGACGTTGGCCTACGCGGTACGGATCGCTGGCGTCCGCACGCGACGTATCGCTGTGTCATTCTCTCTGTTCGGGATCATCGCCCTTGTCTCCCGAACGGCGAACGCCTTTCAAGGGCCATTCATAGCTAAGCGCGTAGTGAACCGCCCCGGGAATCGTGGAGGCTGGTTGGTTTAAGTTGATGCGGATTCAGCGGCGGCTGTTTCAAGTTGCCGATAGTAGTTTGCCTCAGCTTCGGCGGGTGGGATATAGCCAAGCGGTTCCATCAACCGATGATGATTGAACCAGGCCACCCACTCCAGCGTTGCCAGTTCAACGGATTCCCGCCTTTTCCAGGTGCGGCGATGAATCGGTTCAGCCTTGTACAAGCCGTTGATCGTTTCAGCCAGGGCGTTGTCAATAGCTGTCGCCTCGGCTGCCGACCGACGGTTCGATGCCCGCTTCTGCCAGCCGTTCGCTGTAGCGAATGCTGACGTATTGGGACCCTCTGTCCGAATGGTGTATCAAGGTTCCGTCGTCGCCCGGGCGCCGCGCGTAAAGCGCCTGCTCAAGAGCATCCAGAACGAAGTCCGTAGTCATCGAGCTGCTGACTCGCCAGCCGACGATACGGCGAGCGAACACATCAATCACGAAGGCCACATACAGCCAGCCCTGCCACATCGAAACGTAGGAAGTCCGAAACCCAGAGCTGGTTCGGCCGTGCCGCCTCGATCTGGCGATTGACCCGATCCAGCGGGCGCGAGGCTACGGCATCAGGAACCGTCGTGCGAACACGCTTGCCTCGCATCACGCCGCGCAAACCCAGTTGCTTCATCAACCGTTCGACCGTGCAGCGCGCCACCGCGATACGCTCCCGGTTCATCTGCTTCCAGACTTTATCCGCGCCGTAGACCTGCATGTTGGCCTGCCACACACGCTCGATCTCCGGCCGCAGACGTTCATCGCGGATTGCGCGAACAGACCGCCGCGCCGGATCACGAAGCTGCGCGGCATGGCGTCGGTAGCCTGACGGGGCAATCCGCAAGACCTTGCAGATCGGCTCGACCCCGAAGGTGTCGCGATGCTGATCGATGAAGGCCTTCAGGACTTGAAACGGCGGTCGAGCTCCGCCTGGCGAAAAACGCGCTCGCGACCTTGAGAATCTCGTTGGCACGACGCACCTCCTTAACTTCGCGCTCCAAGGCCTTGAGGCGTTCGCGCTCGTCCGTGGTCACGCCATCGCGCTCACCGTGGTCGACCTGGTCGCGCTTGACCCACTCGTGCAGTGTCTGCGGTGTGCAGCCGATCATCGGCGCAATCGATTCGACCGCCGCCCACATCGACGGATGTTCGCTACGCTGCTCGCGCACCAGGCGCACTGCGCGCTCCCGGACTTCCGGGGAAAATTTCGTTACCTTCTTGTTCATAGCTCCATTCTGGTAAGAAGCCCTTATGACGGAGAAGCTGGCTGCACCGGATATCCAAGATCCGTGAGGCGTTTTAGCAATCGCTTGACGGTGTTCTGCATGTCATGCCGGGTGAAATAGTCTGCACCGAGATCTGCATATTCCACTCCATTACGAAGCATGTGCCACGCTGCCGTGAGCATTGATGCAGCCACTGCGATGATTGCCTTCTTTGAGCCGCGCCGCGCCTTGATGCGAGTAAACTGGGCGAACAGGTAGCTGTTCTTCGTACGTACTGCGGCCCATGCGGCAGTCACGAGTGCCGTCTTGAGCCATGTGCC
The DNA here is from genome assembly GCF_052045835.1 of Paraburkholderia sp. 22099. Lineage (NCBI taxonomy): Bacteria > Pseudomonadati > Pseudomonadota > Betaproteobacteria > Burkholderiales > Burkholderiaceae > Paraburkholderia > Paraburkholderia sp. 22099. The sequence continues at coordinate 2,940 of NZ_JBQEPU010000009.1, forward strand.
GCTCTTGCGAACGCGCGTACTGCGGCGCTTACCGGCGCTCTCGTCATTGCGGGGACACAGTCCAGCCCACGATATGAGGTGAGCGGAATCGGGAAAGCGCATCATGTCGACGCCAATCTCGGCCACCTGGACCCGGGCGGTCAGGTCACCGACGCCGGGAATGGTTTTCAGCAGTTGAACGTGCTGCCGGATTGGCGTCAGCGCGAGTCCCACCGCCGCATCCAGATCAGTCAGCGCGTGCTCAAGGGCGTCGATGAGCTGCAAATGGAGCGCGAGCATCGTACGGTGATGGGACGTTATGCGTCCGCGCAATGCTTCGCGTAGTTCACCCGTCTTCTTGCGCGCGTGACCTTGCGCAAGTGCCGCGAGCAGCACCGGATTGTTCTCGCCCGAGATGATAGCCTTCAGGATCGCGCGCCCGCTGCCGCCAAGTACGTCAGAAAGGACGCTGCCCAGTTTGAGATTGGCATCCTCGAGCAGCTTCTGGATACGCAGACAATGCTGGGCGATCTCACGCGTCAGTTGTTTGCGTGTGCGTGTCAGATCACGTAACTCCTGGATCGCCGCAGGCGGAACGAAGCTTGAGCGGATCAGCCCATGTGCGAGCAGGTCCGCGATCCACGTCGCGTCATTCACATCGGTTTTACGGCCCGGCACGTTCCGGATATGCGCAGCGTTGCCCAGCACGAGTTCGAAGGAGCCCTCGAGCACGTGCCACACTGGTTTCCAGTAAACGCCGGTGGCTTCCATGGCCACGTGGGAACAGCCATGGGCGGCCAGCCAGTCCGACAGCGCCAGCAACCCCTTCGTGGTACTGCAGAAGCTCTGCACTTCATGATGCGCTGGCGCAGACACACAACGGACGCAGGCGACGATGATGTCCTTATGGATGTCCAGTCCTGCACAGCGCGGATAGAGTACCTGCATGCTGCCCTCCTGCAAGATAGAGAATGGCAGCGGCGACAACCCTCGTTATCGGATTCTGGTAAGCGTGCTCCGGCAGGGCAACATGTGCCCTCGGTCACAATTCGGGGTGCTCGCAGGGTTGCGGGTCCAACTCTCAAACGGGCTCAGTGCACCAGATAATGGGCCGACCTCGACCACCGCTGCCTCATGATCGTATTCCTTCCCAGATCCGCCTGCAGCAGTCGTGCGCTTCATCCTTCGGGGTCGGGCAAAAACCCGATGAATCACTCTCAAGAGTTGGAGCCTCCACAAAATCCGGGGCGATTCATCGAGCGCTTCTGTCAACTCATAGTCAGCCGCGTCGGACACACCCCCTAATACACAGCTTTCGCCGTGGAATGTCTCGCCTTAGGTGGTTATCCGGCCCAGTGCGGCCATGAAGCGTCATTCGCCCGCACCGTCGCTCGGACATTCAGACGTCGTTTTCCACCCAGGAAGCGGCCATTCAATTCGCGATGGTGAACGTTGCTTGATCGGTCGAAACGGCCGTTCGCATACCGGTCGCTTTTGCCACGGACGTCGGCTTTGGAGAAAATCGCGCGGCCTGTCGATCGCCAAAACGTCGCCGTCGCAAGCAGTCCCTCATCACATCGCAGACGTCAAGGTCGTTATCCAGAAAGCCCGATTATTCAATGACGGACAATGCGCTAGCATGCCTCGAAGCGCTGCCATTTGAATGATTCGCTCAAGACGTGCACTACCAGGCCATCAACCGGAATTGAGTCAACCGAGCCGCACCACGCGGCAGGATACGCCTGCTGCAGCTTCCCAACGGCATACAAGGCCGCCCAGACCTCGTGGGTCATCTGTGCTTTTCGCCGCAGCACTTCGCTGGCGTACAGGCGTTTAACATCGCATCCATACCGCACGAGTCCGCCGCTCGCCACGTAAGTTTCACGCATCGTCAGGCGGCGCACCGATTGCCCGGTCTCATGGCACTCGTCGCCGGCGGTTTGCTCCCAATGCTGATTTCGCGAAAACCACAGCACAGGCGTTCCGGTCGACTCGGCCCCGATGCCGCCGGGGATGAGCATCCCGCTTTGCGCTGATCTGCCGGAACTTTTGTCCCGTGGTGTAGTGCCATGCCAACATCGTTTGCTCCGGTCGGATTTGCCTGTCATTACCACTATTCGTCTCCTGTTTTCCTTTCGGAGAACGATGCGTGCTTCGTCACGCGACCTGCGCGCCCGAGTTCACGTCTTCCCTTACGCGGAGACAAAGCGAAATCAGGAGCTTGTGCGAGCCGGCATCGAGCGACACGCGCACCCGTCCATCACCACATTCGAGACTCGCGCCGTCGAGCACCGCGCGCGTCACATCGAGCTCGTCAGCGGATTCGACGTGAATCTCATACCGCGTCGAATCCAGCGTCACCGTTGCTTCAAACCCCGGCCACGTGTCCGGAATACAAGGATCGATCACAAGAAAACCGCCCTCGCGACAAATCCCGAGAATGCCCTCGACACCCGCCCGGTACATCCATCCAGCGGATCCCGTGTACCAGGTCCAGCCACCGCGCCCGGCATGCGGCGCCACGGAATAGACATCGGCGGCGACGACATAGGGCTCGACCTTGTAGCGGTCGACTTCCGTCGGCGTGCGCGCATGATTGACGGGGTTAAGCAGTGAAAACAGCGCGGCGGCCTTGTTGCCTTCGCGCATTTTGGTGAACGCCAGGATCGCCCACATCGCCGCGTGGCTATACTGCCCGCCGTTTTCACGCAACCCCGGCGGATAGCCCTTGATATAGCCTGGATCGTGAGACGTTTTATCGAACGGCGGCGTGAACAGCAAAGCGAGCCCGTCGTCGCGACGGATAAGGTGCTTTTCCAGCGACGTCATCGCCAGCGCCGCACGCGCGGGATCTGCTGCGCCCGACAGCACCGCCCACGACTGTGCGATCGAATCTATTTGACATTCGTCACTGTCTTGCGAGCCAAGCCACGTGCCGTCATCAAACGTCGCCCGGCGATACCATTCGCCGTCCCATGCTTCACGCTCCAGCGCCTCACGCACCGAGGCCGCATGAGCGCGCCAGCGTGCGGCGCGCGCGACAGAACCCGCATCGCGCGATTCAGCCAGCGGGGCGAACAACGCAATAGTCCGCAATAGGAGCCAGCCGAGCCACACGCTTTCCCCTTTGCCGTGCGCGCCGACGCGGTTCATCCCGTCGTTCCAGTCGCCCGTGCCGATCAAAGGCAAGCCGTGCTCACCGGTCAGTTCGATGCATTGATCCAAACCGCGCGCGCAATGTTCGAACAGCGACGCTGATTCATCCGCGACCATCGGCTGGAAGAACGCATCGTGCTCGCCAGGTCGCAGTGGCGGCCCATCGAGAAACGGCACGATCTCGTCGAGAATCGCGACGTCACCCGCGCAGCCAATGTACGTCGCCGTTGCGAACGCGAGCCACACGCGGTCATCGGCAATCCGCGTGCGCACGCCTTGCCCCGACTGAGGCAACCACCAGTGCTGGAAATCGCCTTCGATGAACTGCCGCGCCGCAGTGCGCAACAAATGCCGCCGGGCCTCGTCCGGCTGCGCCAGCGTCAACGCCATGCCGTCCTGCAACTGATCGCGAAAGCCATACGCGCCGCTCGCCTGATAGAACGCCGAGCGTGCCCAGACGCGACATGCGAGCGTCTGATACAGCAGCCAGCCGTTTAGCATCAGATCCATCGCGCGGTCGGGGGTCTTCACCTGGACGGTGCCGAGCATGTTCTGCCACTGGGTCGTCACCTCGCCGAGGACGGCGTCGAGGTCGGCCTTGCGATAACGCTCGATCAATGCGCGCGCCTGTTCGACGCACGCGCATTGCCCCACGAACGACACGACTTCGACGGTCTCGCCCACGCCCAGCTCAATCACGCGCTGCAACGCCGCGCATGGATCGAGGCCCGCGCCGGTTGCGCCAGACAGCGGCGCGTTGCCGCTCAGCGCGGCGGGTCCCGCAGTCCGCCCGTTGCGGCCGAGAAATTCGGTGCGGTCGGCCGTCCACGAGGTCTGCCGGCCGCCCAGGTCGGCGAACGCGACTCGCCCCGCGAACCCCATGCTCCACGGATTGCGCGCCAGCATCGCGCCGGTAGCGGAGTCGATTTCCGTCACGATGAAGGGTCCCGACGCGCCGCGCGATGTGCCAAGCACCCATTCCATCCACGTCGTCACGGACAGACGGCGCGGCATGCCGGACAGATTGCGCAACGTCAGCCTGGAAATCTTCAGCGGATCGGCGAGCGGCACGTATTGCAGCAGGTCGAGCGCGATGCCATTCGCCTCGTGTTCGAAGCGGCTATAGCCATGCCCGTGACGCGCCACATACGTCCCGCCGTCGCGGATTGGCAACGCGGTGGCGCCCCATACCTCGCCAGTGACTTCGTCGCGCACATAGATGGCTTCGCCGGCCGGGTCTTCGACGGGGTCGTTCGACCACGGCGTGAGTTGATTCTCGCGGCTGTTTTCGGCCCAGGTGTAGCCACTGCCTTCCGCCGCGACCTGAAAGCCGAAGCCCGAGTTCGCGATCACGTTGATCCACGGCGCGGGCGTGGTCGCGCCCGCCGCGAGGACGCTCACGTATTCCCGGCCGTCTTTATCGAAGCCGCCCAGACCGTTGAAGAACTCGAGCCTCGACGCAACCGGCGAAAGCGCGCGAGGCGGACGAGGCGCCGCGGGCCATGGCGACGACATCGGCGGCTTCTGCCGGCGTAACGCCAATGGCTCTCCCGGCGACTGCGGCAAGCGCGCGAGCTGGTCGGCGATCGAACCGCGGCGCGCGATCAACGCGACACGCGCGACCGATTGCAGCAGCGCCCGCGCCTCCACGCTCATCAAATCGGCGCGCAGCGTAAAGACCGCCCCTTGCGCGAGCTCTTCGCCGATACGCGGCCGCAACTGGCTGCTGCGCACGGCTGTTTCGATCGCACCCTGCAACTCCTGGATATAGGACGAAGCCCGTTCGTTGACGATGACGAGATCGACGTCCAGCCGCTTCATCCGCCAGTACTCGTGCGCCCTCAATAGTTGCCGGACTTGCGCGATGTCCTCGACGTCATCGATACGCAGCAGCACGATCGGCAGGTCGCCCGAGATCGCGTGCGGCCAGAGTCCGGACTGAGGACCTGCCCCGCGCACGATCGTGTCCGAGGGCGCCCTGAAACGCGCATCGGCGTAAATGACGGGCGCGGCGAGGCGCTGAAAATCCGCAGCCTCGTCGGCTTCGACATCGAGATGACGCAACTGCACCTGAGCCTGCGTCCAGGCTAGCGTTTTGGCGCGGTCGAACGCGTTGCGGTCATGGTGTTTGTCGACCAGATCGAGCAACAGCGCTCGCGACTCGGCCACTACTGTCCAGAACGTCACGCGCGCGACCTTGCCCGGCGGCACGAGCACGCGATATCTGAGCGCAAAAACCGGGTCGAGTACGGTCCCGGCGGTGTTGGTCAAGGGCTGGTCGTCGAAGATCGCGGCCGCCGTGCCGGCGTTGCGCCCGCGCCCCAGAAAGCGCGCGCGATCCGATTCGTATTGCGGATCGGCGACAATCTCGCCGTCGACAACCGCGAAATGCGCGGCCCACAGCTGTCTTTCCTCGTGCGAACGCAGACGGCGCGTGGCCACCAGCGCGCCGAATTCCGCAAGGTGCTCGGTCTGGACAAACATCCGCGAGAACGCCGGATGCGCGTTGTCGGCAGCGGGCGTCGCGAGCACGATTTCCGCATAGGATGTCAGTTCGATCTCGCGCGCACGGCGTCCACTGTTGGCCAACGAGACGCGGCGCACTTCACCGTCTGCTTCACCAGAAACCAGTACGTCCATCGTCGTTGTCAACGAGCCGTCGCGGCGGATGAATTCTGCATGGTCCTCGCCGAACACAACCTCTTCGTAATCGGCAGCGCTATCAGCCGGCTTTGCGCCTGCCGACCACACGTGGCCGCTCTGCGTGTCGCGCAGGAAGATGAAAGAACCCCAATCGTCGCGGGTTGCGTCTTCGCGCCAGCGCGTCACGGCGAGATCGCGCCAACGGCTGTAGCCGGCGCCGGTCGCAGTCAGCATGACGGCGTAGCGTCCATTCGACAGCAGGTGTGTCACGGGCGCCGCGCCGGCAACGGCCGACGCTGTGAGCCGCCGTACGGTCGGCGGCACGACGCCGGCGACCGTTGCTGACGTTTTCACTTCTTCGGCACGGGGATGCGCGACGGCGACATTGCGCGGCATACGCTCCTGCAGCAACAGTTCGCTGGCCTGGATCATGGGTTCGCGATGAAAACGGGTCCGCATCTGCGCGTCGAGCAACGTGTTCGCGATCGACACGATCGTCATGCCCTGATGATGGGCCATGAAATTGCGCACGATCGCAACATCCTCGTTCTCAGGTAGCCGCGAGCGGGTGAAATCGAGTGCTTCGTAGAAACCATAGCGACCCAGCGCGCCGAGCGCGGCGAGTCGTGCGTAGTTCTCTCGCGCGGCTAGTGGGTCCACCATCGCGGCTAGCCCCGTTGCATAGGGTGCGATCACGTGGTTCTCCGAAAGCCCCCGCTTGAGGCCAAGGCCCGGCACGCCGAAATTCGAATACTGGTAGGTAAATTCGATGTCGCGAGCGTTGTACGCCGATTCCGAAATGCCCCACGGGATGCCGAGCGAACGCCCATACGCGGCTTGCCGTTCCACCACCAGACGGCTTGTCTGCTCGAGCAGGCTGCCGACCGGCGCGCGCATCACCAGTGACGGCATCAAATATTCGAACATCGACCCCGACCACGAGATCAGCGCCGAGCCGTCACCGACCGGCGTTGCAGCGCGACCGAGGCGGAACCAGTGGCGCGTCGTCACGTCGCCTTTCGCGATGGCGAACAGGCTTGCGAGACGCGCTTCGGACGCCAGCAGGTCATAGCAGTTCACGTCCAGGCTGTTGTCGGATTGGGAATAGCCGATCGAGAGCAGCTTGCGTTCCGGATCGAGCAGGAACGCGAAGTCCATCTCGAGCGCCATCGCCCGCGACGTATCGGCGAGCGACTTCAGGCGTGCCTGCAAAAGATCTGGTGCCTCGGCGAGTTGTTGCCGGTCGCGGGCATGTTCGACCAGGCTTTTGCTCAACGCGTCGATCCAGAACATCAGGTCGGCAGAACTATCGCCGCCGCCGGCGGGCACGAGTTCACGCGCTGCCTTCGCGGCCTTTTCGGTCAGCCGCGTGAGCGATGGCGACAGCGCTTCGAACGCCTGCGGGCCGTGCAACTGCTTGCTGATCTCTTCGAGGATCGCAACCAGTTGCCTTCCCTGTTCACCGCCTGCGGCGGGCAGCGTGTCGATGGCTTCACGCGCGAGTTGCAGGTTATCCATCAATCCGGGCCGCGCGGCCGGTGCGAGCAATTCATGCGGCCACTCCTCGCACGCGTTGGCGAGAACGATCAGATGACCGGCCAGATTCCCGCTATCGACCGACGAAACATACGCCGGTGCCAGCACCTGGAGATCGAGCGTCCCGTACCAGTTATAGAAATGCCCCTTGAAACGCGTGAGCTTGTGCATCGAAGCGAACGCCGCTTCGAGCCGTTCGACGGTCTCCGTCGTCCCCGCCCAGCCAAAATCCCGCGCAGCAACCGCCGACAGCAGATAGAGCCCGAGGTTGGTCGGCGAGGTGCGGTGTGCGACGACCGGCTTCGGATCTTCCTGGAAGTTATCGGGCGGCAGCATATTCTCTGCGGGCGTAACGAAGGTCTCGAAGAAACGCCACGTGCGTCGCGCGATCAGGCGAAGGCTGCGCGCGTCCGGCTCCGCCATCGCGAAACCACGAGCGACGGGCGGCGACCGGCTCGACCACAGCGCGAGCGCCGGCGCGGCGAGCCATAACAGCGCAAACGGCAGCACGAGCGGCCAGTGCGACGGTGCGAATGCGATCGCACCGGCCGGCACTACGAGGCCGAGTGCGACACCGCCTGTCATCTGCCGATAAAAGCCGCGCAGATCGAGACGAGGGCTGCCCTTCGACTGCGCAGCGGTGGTCCATTCGAGCAGCCGGCGATGGGTCACGAACAGCCGTATCAGCGTCCGGACGATCGCATCGCCCATGCGCCACGCCTGGTCGGCGAGGAACGCGGTCGACAGAACTGTTTGCAAGACGGCGAGCCGCACATCGGCGGCCAGCACGTCCAGATGATTGCGTAGATGGATGCCGCTGCGGCGCGGCACGATCGCGAACAGCGTCGGCAGGAAAGCGGGAATCGCAAGCGCGCCGAGCGCCAGCAGCGCGCCTGCCATCCCGGCGCGGATCGGCATCAGCCAGCATAGGCCGAGCGCGGCGACCATGAAGGGGGCGAGCAGCGAGCGGCGCAAATTGTCGAGCATCTTGAAGCGGCCGATTGACGGCATTGCGTGTCGGTCCCGGCCGCGATAGCCGACGATCCACGGCAGCAATTGCCAGTCGCCACGCGTCCAGCGATGCTGCCGCTTGCCAACGACGTCGTAACGCGACGGCACTTCCTCGACCACCTCGACATCCGACGCGAGTCCGGCGCGCGCAAAAATCCCTTCGAACAGATCGTGACTGAGCAGCGCGTTTTCCGGCACGCGTCCACGCAAAGCCGCTTCAAATGCGTCGACGTCGTAAATGCCCTTGCCGGTATACGACCCTTCGCCGAACAGGTCCTGATAGATATCGGACACCGCCGCCGCATACGGGTCCATCCCACCGGGGCCGGAGAAGACGCGCTGATGCAGCGACCCTTCCTGGCCGACGGGCAGCGACGGCGTGACACGCGGTTGCAGGATCGCGTATCCGTTGACGACGCGTTGATCGGCGTCGCTAAATGTCGGCCGGTTCAGCGGATGCGCCATCTTGCCGATCAGCCGCAGCGCGGCGTCGCGTGGCAGACGCGTATCGGCGTCGAGTGTGATGACGTAGCGCACGTCGGGCGGCACCTGCGGTGCACGGCCGGCGATCGACATAAAGGTCGTATCCGTCGCACCGCGCAGCAGGCGGTTGAGTTCGTGCAGCTTGCCGCGCTTGCGTTCCCAGCCCATCCATTTGTTTTCGCTCGCGTTGAACACGCGCCGGCGATGTAGCAGCAGGAAACGGCTGCCGCCTGGGCTTGGCTCGTAACGGTGGTTCAGTGCATCGATGGCGTCGGCGGCCACGGCGAGCAGATGCGCATCGCCGGGCAGCACTTCCTGATCCGCATCGAGCCCGTCCGCCAGCAACGCGAAGGACAGGTCGCCACCGGCTCCCGCGAGGTGATGCACCTCAAGACGTTCGACCTGCTCGCGCAGATCGGCTTCGCTCGTCAGAAGCGTCGGCACGGCAACCAGTGTGCGCAATGACGACGGCACGCCGGCAGTCAGTTCGAGAGCCGGCAACGTGATTGCGCCGAAACTCCATGTCACCGCGCGATTGATGAGCGCGGTCGCAACCTCGGTGACGGGCAGGAATCCGCATACCGCAAACAGCACGAGCACCCAGGCTTCGGGACCGCGCGGCGCCTGCGTGCACAGTACCCACAACACGAGCGCGAGTAACGTCAGGGCGAGCGTCAGGATCGTGCCGACGTAGCCGCCGATGCCGAGGCGGACGTTGAACCGCGTGATCCGCAGACGCGCTGGCGGACGGAATCCGATCGCGTGCTCCAGCGCCCGCCGGCCCTCGGCGATCAGGTGATAGCCGGGGTCGCCGGCGCGTTCCGCATGCGCTCCATCGCCTGCTTCCAGCGCTGCCGCCAGCGCCGATTCCAGTGCTAACCCGGCGACTTCGAGTTCGGTGAAAGACGAGCCGCGCGCCAGCTGCTCTATCGCGCTGCGATACAGGTTGCGCGTCGGAAAATCCATCGTGGCAAAGCTGCTGTCCGCGCGCAACCGCGCGTCGACAAGACTCACGCTCTCGAACAGTTCCGTCCAGTCGATGTCGGAAATCAGCCGCATGCTGGTGATCACATTGCGCACGGTGACGTTCGACGCACCCAGTCGCTGCTGCGCGTGTTGCACGACTTCATCGACGGAAGCGCCCTGAAGCTTGAGCCGCTCTTCCAGCCAGCCAAGTGCCGGCGTGGTACGCGGATCCTGGTCGCGCAACCGCTTTACAAGCTGTGCCGCGAACAGCTCCGACAACAGGCCTGAGGAGCGCGTAGAAATGTCCGCCTCGAGCGCCGACCGGGCGCTGCCGGATGCGAGCAGACGGTCGGTGAGCGCATCCGCGTCGGCGCGTGCGCTACGGCCTGCGGTGATCTGGTCAGTCAGGCGTCGCAGGTTCTCGATCAGCACGATGCGCAACGTGATCGCCACAGCCCACAATTCGCCGATTGTCAGCGGCTGAACCCGTTGATACGCGCTGATGAAACGCCGCAGGATCTGCGGATCGAAGTGACTGTCGGTATGCGCAACGAACGCCCACGAGAGACCGAATACGCGCGGATACCCGGCGAACGGACCTGCGGCAAGCTTGGGCAACTGACGGTAGTAGCCGGGCGGCAAGTCGTCGCGAATCTCGCGGATCTGCTCCTCGACGAGGTGATAGTTGTCGAGCAGCCATTCCGCGGCGGGCACCACCCCGCGGCCGCCCTCCAGTTCCTCGGCGCTCGCCCGGTAGGCCGCGAGCAGGACTGCGGCGTTATCGTTCAGTCTCGTGTGCAGCGATAAAACAGCAGGCGGTGTCTTCGTGACCGGTTGCGCGGCAGCGAGGCTCTCCGCGTGTTGCTCGAGCCGTTCGACGCCGAACAGCTCTTCGCGCACCGGCGCGGTGTCAGTCCACGGCGGCGACGGCGAGCGATGTCGCGCGACATATCGAAGGATCGTTTTCAACGGCGCACTTCCTGCGGTGTCGATGAGTTCGGTGGCGTGGACTGGTCGCGGTGGCGTGTCATGCTAGCGGCGCGCACAGGGTTTGCCATCGTAATAGCGACCGACGGCTCATCGAGTTGGGACATGATCGGATCTTCCTTCGGGGAGGCCACACCACACGTGTCGCGTGCATGCACGCCTGCGAGATGTGGCTTGATTCACGGTGCGGGTGGACACGCGAGGAACCGTCAGGACGACAAAGCAGGGATACAGCTTCTGCGGACACGGTCGGCGATGACTCGCCCCCGCGCAAAACGGTAGCTGCCGTCGAGGGGCACGCTAAATTTGTCAGATGCGCTTCGATCAAACCGGTGCGGCAATCAGTGAGGGACATGAGCACGTGCGCACAGCCCTGTCGACGCAGCTTCCGGCTGAACATACGGAAAGCGTGGAGCAGAAAGGACACGGATCCGTGTCCCAGGCGCCTGCTATTTCTTCTTGGCCGGTGCGCTGCCTGCGGTGGTCTTCGGCGCGAGCGCTGGGGACACGCCAACCGCAGGAGACATCACCTTTTTGGGTTGTTTGGGCTTTTTAACTTCGCGATTACCGCGCATCGTGCTCTTCGCCAATATGTTTCTCCAGATTTGCCCGTCGCGAAAGCGACGGCCATGTCGCCCAGTGTGAGCGCATCTGGCGACCGTGTCGCGATTTTTATTTTTCGAGTGCCGTGTAGACATGTTCTGGACGAGCCGGCCAACTCAACGGCGACGAATATAGCGTATGCTGCCGTCGTGCAGTCTCTTGTTCACGACGGCCGCTGCGTGGCTTCCCGATTTTCGGCATTCCAGACTATTTCCTTCTCTCCGGCCCGGCCAACACGACTGACGTAACGAACCGGGTTGTCCCCTGAACTGCTGCCTTGCAGGCCGGCCCATGGCGTTACGTTGAGGTAATCATGCTTTTACGCAAACAAGGCCATGTGGTGAGCTTGCCAGCTGCTCCATGCATACCGCATCGAAATTTTGATGGAGAAGCCCGCCATCGCCTGATCGTCTGGATTCGCCGGCGCATGGCCGAATATGGAATAAGCGCCGGAAATCTTCCCGCTGCCATCGAAACGGATAAACCGCTGACGCCCCTTTATCGAGACCACAAAGGCAACGAATGGAACAGTGAGGCCGATATGCTGTCCCCGAGAAGCCGGCTTGGATGACCGGACCACTCAGTTACCCGCCGTTGAACCCCTGACAGTGCGACTGGCGGCAGTGGGTCGGGTCGGGAAGTTCGAAGTTCGACCACGTCCACCGCCGTTCGGACTGACGGCGTTCTTCCGGGTTCGTCGATTAACGGCCCTTCAAAAATCCGGCGACGTGGCATTTGACCCGCGCAGTTACGCGGCTGTGACAGATACAGGCGAAGACCTGCATAACCAACAGGACGCGACAGCCCCCTTTTTCGCGCGGACGCTGCCTTTAACGCGATACGCTCTGCAATCGGCTGGGTGATGCAGGCTCAGGGCATGAAGCAGGAATCCGTCAAGCTCGCGCCGGCACTCGGACGCCGGGTACCGCGGTACCCGACATTGCGTAGGTGATAGCGATGCGCGGCTCGCGTGCAAGCACGGAAACGATGCCCTGCATGAGCAGGTCGTCCCGGCGATGCCGGCACGACGCAAGCTTTCCCTTTCACCACGTCAAGATTTAGTTTGCTTTTCGACGGCCTTGAGCGCATGGTGAAAAGATCCAGATGTACCTGACCGCCCTTTTTCACATCCGGACAGGTATCGGTTCATGACGGTCAGTATCGCTTGAGGAGCGCGCGATCATGACCATCCCCGCTATCGAATACAGAGGGTACGAGCTACGTGCGTACTCTCACCAGGTATTCCCCTTGCATCGTGATCCGTATGCCAAAGGACCACGGCAGTTCTCATCGTTCGTACGGATCGACACCATTCCGTCCAGCGAAGTCAAGGTTCGGCGCTATGCAACGTTGTTCGACGCGGTAAGTCCCGCCACCGTGGGCGCCGCCATCGACCTCGCGATGCAATACGGCAAAGACATCGTCGATGGCAAGGTTGAGGCGACCGAACTATGACATACCGAATGCGAGTCAGCCCGCAACTGAGGGGAGCAGGTCATGCAATATCCGCTTTATGTGCACCGTGATGGAGTTGCCGGCTTTCGCGCCAGTTTTCCCGATCTTCCCCGAGCAGTTGCGCACGGCCATTCGTTCGATGAACTGAAACGCAACGCGCAAGCCGTTGTCGAACTGATGTATGACCGCAGCGAGCAACTCATACCCGCTCCCACCCGCAGTACATCGGAATTGCAATCGCTCGACATGGACGATGGGCAAGGGATCTGGATGTTCATCGAGATCAATCTGACGCGGGTTACCTCGAAAGCCGTGAGCGTTCAATTCAGTCTGCCCGAGAGTCTGCTGCAGAGAGTAGATGCTGCAACAAAAGAGCGACACTCGACGCGCTCTACGTTCTTTACGCTGGCTGCTGTACACGAACTTGGAAACCGGGGCGAAGGGCAATTGTCCTAGACGCCGGTTTTCCGGTGGGTGTTCGCGGACGGCTTACATCGCGCGCCACGACCGCGTCAGCATTCAAAACCCGACCTTACGATGTGTCGCGTCGTCCCGGTTATCGGGGGCGACGCCAACCGCCCGTTGGCGAATCAATTTTTTTCCATAGCAGGAGTGCATCATGATTGATGACCAGGTAAATGCCGAAGAACTGGCAGAAAGCAGGAAACAGAGAGAGGCCGCGGCGAATGCGACGGATGATGGCATGCCGGTGGCCCCCGAAGATGAAAAGCGGGTCGTCGACGGGACTCAATACAGAGGGCCGAAGCAATGGGTCAGGCACGCAAGGAAATTGCTGGGTGCTGGAAGCGGCTTTATGCGACCTTGAACGTCAGCGACTCATTAGGAAGATACTGTTCCGCCCTGAGCGGCGGAAGTGGAAGAACCGGCGAAGCGTCGGTTTTTTTGCGGTGGCGCGGCATCGTCCCGGTAGGAGGACCATTGATGGCGCGCTACCAATTCGAAGGAGACCTGACGCATCTCGAACGGATCATTCCGTTACTTGTGCACGGAAATCCCCTCGCGCTAGCGTACTGGCGGCGTCGCGTTTCGTCGCTATCGCCGCAGCAGAGTCTGCTTCCCGACGGAACCAGGCGCGTAACCCGACTGCTTAACGTATTCGATGAAGTCGAGCGCGCATTGATATCAGGCAAGGCCACCGCCCGACGGTCACCGGGATGAACCGTGACGAGTTTACGTCTCGGTCACAGGGTCTTCAAATCCGGCAACAGGCGCTCGACTTCCCGCTTCATCAAGGTGCAGCACGCAGACATGCCTGAGGTAGCGGGAGGCTGCGGTGACGCCTCTCAAGACCGCGTAGACGGGTGGGTCCAATGGTGCCGGAGTGGCGGAATGGGGCCTGCTCACGATGGCGGGCGAAGAGAATTTCCGCCTGCATCGCATCGACGAGGCCTATCACTCCTTTCCCCCACCGTTGATCCCGCTTCCACTTCGCCATACCTGCTTTCCCCGCTCGGAGAGCTCGCCGCAACTATGCTCCGCGTCGGCCTCCGTCCCTTCTATCGCCATTTCGCCGCCGGCCTGTTCCTGTGCCTTTTGCTTCTGCCTGTGCCGCGCTGCCACGGCTTCATCGTGCGACCTGCCTGCGTAATTCATGGTCATTTCGCCAACTCCTCCAAAAAGTATTCCTTGCAACCTGGCAATCTGCCCCAGCGCGTGTCATTTCTGGAGCGACAATCCCAATTGCTTGCGTAGCCTGTCCAATACATGGTGTTCACCCATCCAACGGATCTCCCGCTTGCGCAGAAGGCTGCGCCTGTACCGCTGCAGCGACACGCCGAACATCAGCGCCAGCCCGACCGCGATTCCCCACATTGCGTACGTCATATCATCCTTTTCAATCTGTTCTCGCTTTACATCAGGCGACAGACCGCACGATAGAGAAATAGCACGCGCGCACCCCAGCGTTTCCAAAAATCATGTTGAATCACTCAGTGCTTATGGCGCAGCCAGTCCTTGATCGGATGCGCGTCTAGCCAACGGGTAACCGGCTCGTCCTTGTGTTCTCGCCTGTATCGTGCCGCTGCGAATATCGCGACGCATAGCAGCACCACGATCCCCACGACAAAACTGATCATTGACTGGCTCATGGCAACCCCCTTTGAGGTCAAATGCATGCTTATATTTTAGGTGACCAGAGAAATAGCAGGAGCCATCTTCGTTCAACGCTCCTTGTTTCGCGCGAACCTCGCAGCTGCATAGTGCGAGACAGGCTTTCTCGACCGTCGCCGTCAGGCGAACTCGCCCGCGGGAGATCCACGTCAGAAACAATCTGGAGACGGTGGCGAGCCGGCACATGCCCGGGCGCTGCACCATCCGGGCCAGCGTGGATCTTCGGTACGAGTCTTATTGCAGGCGGGACGTTGGCCAACTACGGCGTCGAATCCATGCTCGCTTCGCAATCCCGCCGGAACGATGGCACGAATGACCGCTGCACCTCGGACGCTGCCGTTGAGCTGGCGCCTGGACGAAAGGCCGACTCGGGCTACCTTGCTCTTAAATGCAGCACAGGCGATGGTGGCACCCCTGATCGCCGTCAGAAGCCAAGCGGCGTCGCCCCCTTAAAGGTGTATAGGGCACTCCACGAAGCCGGGAATTGACAGATCAGGAAACATTCTCGCGACAGGGCTGTAGCTCATGAAATCAAATACCGATTCTGTGGCCCGGCGACAAACTGCTTGTTTGCGATTTCGAGAACCTTTTCACGAAGCTCGTCAAAGGCGCCAAGCACCGAGCGCTCGTCGGATCCAACGCCAGGCTGCAGATTTCTGAGCATCGCGTCGTCGAGCATGAAGGTGATTTCCCGCGAATTGTCGTACCCCCAGAAACACACGCAATGTCGGGAGGCATCGTAGCTACGGCTGGGGTTGGGAAATTGAAGCACCGCGATCAGTTTTTCTCGTACACGGCCGAGTAGCGCCACTTAGTGGCGTTGGAGTCGATCGTGGCGTAACTGGCGCGTCTTTTCTCTGCTCTCAGAGCATCCGCTGCGCCGAGTATATGAGCACGCGTCCTGCATTCGACAGCGTACTCGCTCTCCCTGCCAATTGCAGCCGAAGCAGGTTTGAGTTGCGATCGCATGATGGGGCCCCTAAGCTGGAGGTCGCTCATGGGCGACCGGTCTACCCACTGTATACCCTTTGGCTAGCACCGACGTCTTTATTTACCTGAAATCCTTGGAGTTCAGTTTTCCGAAACGTTATGCAAGTCGACATCGAAGAATTCGCTCGGACGGCGACCGCCAGTCGCTTGTCCAGCGCTTTTTGCTCCGCCATCCGCAGGCGCTGATCATCCAAATGGCGACCACCGCCGTGTGTAGCCGATACCATTCGTATTGACCTGCAGCTGAGCAGGTGGCGACTGTTCAGCATCGATCGGCAAACGAAATGAAAACGACCCAGGAACTGATCGCCCATGCTGGGCGTGTGCCGGTCCGGTGGAACCGGGGCTGCACCGAAACTGCAGATGCTGGGCTGATCCGCGACAACCGTGACCACATCGAGGGATTAGACAGACCGGGACTCGAAATGCGTGTGTGCGAATGTTACGGCGGAGTGAAGCGCGAATTCGACCGGCTGTTACCCGCTTTGAAAGCGCTATAGAAATGGCGTGAGCTTCTCTCGACGCAAATTCAATTTCATGCAATGGTCAGGATGGCTCTGTCACGTTAAATTGTTCGGACGCAACAGCGGAGAGGACACGCCTCTGCTCAGAAAACGGACGGAACTTGGGTGGCCTCAGTGAAACGATGCCAGGCGGCGAAGCGTGCGGCGAGCTGTTTGCGATAGAGTGAGGCGCGCAGCAGGTGTCGCTTGAGCGCGAAGTGCTGACGGATCGGACCGAAGTTCGATAAGAAAGCCTGCGTGCGTTCAGGATCGCGGAACCCACGTATGCGCCGCTCGCGTTCGCGCGTCGGCTGATGACTGTTTTCAGCCCGGTTATTGATCCGCGCGCTCGCTTTGACGAAACGTGCTTGACGTGAGCCAGTGCGGGAATCTCGGCTTTCGCCGCCGGATAGCTGCGCAGTTGGTCGGTCACGATTCTTGCGCGGTGCTTCAGCACATGAGGCAAGCACGCGCTTGAAAAACCGCTTCACTGCTGCCTTATCGCGGCGCTTCTGTAGCAGGATATCGAGTTCAGCCCCGTGTTGATCAACGGCGCGTCATAGTAGGCAAGGCTCGCCGCGCAACGTCACAAATACACTTCGTCAAGGTGCCATGTGGCGACGGGCTTGCGACGCACCGCTTTCAAGCGGTGTGCGAAACACGCATCGAATTTATCGCACCAGCGTCGGACCGTTTCGTAGCTGACGATAACCCCGCGCTCGAACAGCAGCTCTTCGATATCACGCAGGCTGAACTGAAACCTGAAATACCAGCGCACCGCGCAACTGATGACCGCCGCTGGAAAGCGATGACCGTGGTAAAGCGATTTTGCATTCTTCATCACACAATCTTACTCGAGCTTGAATCTGTCTGGCCTGTCAATCGGCTCAGCCGTGAACCGTGAAAGGATCAAAATCTGCCCCGCCGTCGCGTATCAGCTTGACCGTGCTGTCAATGACGCGGTTCAGAGTCGCCGCACTTATTGGGGAGGCCGCCTCATAGCGGCCGGGATGCACGTACGAACTCGCTCCGAAGCACGTCTCGAATGCGACCAGAATGTCCAGAGCCTGTTGGCTCAGATAGACAATGTGGGGGCGACCGGCCTTCATCCGTTCCTTCGGAATTGTCCAGCTGCGGCGTCGAAATCTATCTCACCTTACATCGCCAGAATGAACTCGGACTTGCGCACCAGCGTGAGCAGCATGAATCTGATAGCAAGACGCAGCGTAGGCATCGTCGGCGTCTGCTCCAATGCACGAAAAAACACGTGGATTTCGGCAGGCGACAGTGCCCGATCGCGCGGCTTGAAGCTGGCGATGGCAGACGGGCGGATGGCCTCCGCAGGATTGTCCACCTTTAGTCCCCGCGCCTGGACGAAACGGTAGATCTGCAGAACGATGTCGCGCGCCTGCACGGCAGGGGCCGCGGCACCCCTCTCCTTGATCTTCTCGCAGCGCGCCATCAGTCGCGCGGGCGTGATCTCTTCCAACTTCAGCCGGCCAAATTCCGACGCGAGATTCCGCTCGTATACCGATACGCGCATCGACCGTGTGGAGTCGGCAAGAGCAGTCTCCATAAAGTATTTCTCCGCCCACTTACCAAACGTTAGCGCCTCGGTCGCCGCGACCCGTTTCTCGACTTTCGCACGTGAAGGACTCTCTCCGCGTTGGATTGCTCCGTAGGCCTGGTCGCGTAGAAGCCGGGCTTCCAGGAGGCTGATAGTCATTCCGAATCCGAGTTCGTCTGGCTTGCGTGGCTTCCGTGCAGAAAGTGATGGATCGTACCGGCCGATTACCAGGGTCTCCCGGCGACCGTTCACCCCGGTAGTCGTACCGGAAGCTCACCGCGCCTGAAGGCGTCACTGCCGCATATAGTCCCCGCTAATCGGCAACCTTGTAGATCTTCTTGGCCGGTTTCAGCGCTCGCAACTGCATGTCATGCATAGGGACTCCTCGAACGTATACCGTCAACCGATACCGTCAGACTGACTTGACGGTATCGGACCAGGCCGTCCGAGGAAGAAACGTCTGTACCGTCATCGATACCGACATTTCCAACAGGCATTGCCCGGATAACAGCAGAACACGCCGGACAACAACCTCATGTTTTTAAACGGAAAAACATGGAAAACCGGACCTCCCTGAACGACTTGGGAGCAGTCTAAATCACTCCCACTCGATCATCAACGAGGCTCGCAAGTCCACATGGTTAAAGGGATTTGCAGTGATCGACATGGGTCTTTACCGTCGCTTTTACCGTCGGGAAAACATGCTCTTTTCTGGCGCGGGCTTCGGGACGATTTGCGGAGCACCGACCCATCATCAATCAGGTTCAATCATACCGAATAGGTGGCAAGACTTCAGGCTCTTCGGCACTGCTCCCCAAGGAATTGCATGTGTTAGCACTAGGTTGTGTTGTCAGCTCGTCGGAACACCGTAGCGCTTGAACAGCGCGTCGAAGAAGCCCTTCACATCCGCCTTGGCTGTAGGTGCCTGCAGCTCCGCTGCCCCAAAGCGGAAGACTTCGTATCCCGCAAGCTTGAGTTCGCGGTCGCCTTTGACCATCTGCGCATAGCGTTGCACGTCGGCGCACCCGGCGCCGTCCGCGTAGTGGTGCTTGCCGTCCACTTCGATGACGACCCGCACGCCCTGTGGTAGCAGCAATAGGAAGTCCATGCGAAAGCGCAGCAGCGCATCCGGCCCCCGCTCCTTGACCGTGCGTGGGTCCCAGTGAAGCCATACTTCCGGCAGCAGTGCGGGCAGGTTCGGCACGGCACCGCGGAAGCCCTCGAAGAAAGCATCGAACAGCAAGGATTGCGGCGGGGAATTACGGGGCAAGCTAGCCCTCAGACGTGCGTACAACGAGCGCTTGGCCTGCGTGGCATCGGCAATCCGCTCGGTATCGCCCCACCACTGCTGTAGGTCATTCCAGCGCAGTCCGTCATTGCCGATGGGACGGTCATAAACAAGCACTTTATCGGCATTGGTGACGATTTCGACGTCGTTGTCCAACGCGTCACGGAAACGTAGGTCAGGCTTGTCGGGTGAGGCGAAGATGAGATTCTTCGGGCGGCCTTTGACCGCCGCGTGCAACGAGACCATCGAGAAGACCGGGTAACCTCCCTCCGAATCCGTCTCGCGCAGCTCCACACCGCAATTGCGCAGCGACTCGTTGACGCAAGCAACGAAGTGGCGTTGCGCTGCCTCGTCGGGTCGCACGTCGGCCGAAGCCAGCCCCTCAAGAAATAGCGCAAAGCGCCGATCGGAAGCGTCATAGGCGCCCAACTGGTCGAACAGCGTTTCAGCAGGCCAGTCCTCCGGATTCCGATGGACGTGCTGCTGAATGTCCGCGCGCAACCCGCTGGGCTTGCCGCCCAGCAAATTAAGCCAGTCGTCGGCATCCAAGATCCACAACCGCTCCAGAAGATCATCGAATCTGCGAGCATCCCCATACAGATCTTCGCTGTTGAGTCTTCGAGCGACCTCGCGCCGATACCGCTTCGGGATCGGCGGACACCCGCCGTCACTCCATAGAATGTCCTGAATCTGGTTGCGCGTCGTGGCATTGGGTGGATGGCGAACCAACAGCTTGCGTGCAACCGCAGGCAGATCAGCGTCGGCGGCCGCCTCGAAGCTGAAGGTCATGCGGTCACGCTTTGAGCCGTCAGTGGCGGGCAGGGGCAACCCCAATTCCTCGCAAAGCGTCGGCAGCATGGTATGCGTGCCGGCGTCTTTTAACGCCATGATGAGCGGAGCCAACAGGGAGCGAAGTTGCGCGTAGTCCATTGAGTACGATTCAAGCTCGCAGCATCATGGCGCGCAACAGCGCGTCGATCTGACCGAAGGCATCCTGCTGCCACTGCTCGGGCGTACGATCACCCAGCGCATGCGTGTCTTCGACGAAGCGCCTCACACAGGTCGGCCCGTATCCCTCGAAGGTGTCGAACTTCTCGGCGATGTAGCGGAAACCCCGTTCGCCGCTTGGATGCACCAGGAGCGGCTGACATTCCCGTGCCAGCGCGTCGATCCCCTCGGGGTAGTTCCGCACGCAGTAGTAGATGTCGTAGGCATCCTTCTGCTTGTAGCGGCCCGCCAGTGCGTGGCCTTTCATCGCCAGCAGAGCCGGGATGGAACATACCGCGATCTCCACGCGGTTTGTCCCGCCATCCGGCATCGACCCTGTCACCGCCACGAGTTGATAGAAGCGCATCGCCAGATCGGCGCCATCCGCCCGCTGCACGGCAAAGTCGCTGATCAGCGGCGGATCGTTCTTGACGATCTCGGCGTCGCGGGGCATCAAGAAATCGACGACGACATCGATTGCTTCCCCGCCATCTCGCGCGGGGACCTGGCGAACCAGTTGGAAACGCCGAAGCCCCTCGCGCTGGACATATCCATGACCTTGAAGCGCACCGATCAAGGTGGCGTACTCACCATCGCCGAGTGCTTCTGCGTCCAGCCCGACGTCCACGTCGAGCGTGCCGACGTGGGGCATGTCCTCGCTGGCCAGCAGCAGCCAGGGAACCGCGCCGCCGACGATGGCGAACTTGCCTTTGAAGCCGCCAAGGATCTGCCCGATTTCGATCAGCACGGACTTCACTGCCGCAGTCGTGCGGTCGTCGTATTCGGCCGCCGACTGCGGTTCCTGTGGGGGTGTCATTTGGGCCATGAGAGTCGTTCCTGTCGCAAGTGGTTCGCCGCCTCAGCGCCACGCTCGCCGGCAATGGAAAGATCTAGGTAGGTTTGAACCGGACTCGTGCAGATCGCACCTGGCGCTGGCTCAACGGTATCGGCGAGGAGTCCCAAGTCCTTCGGCACAGTGACGACCACGTTCTCCCCTTTCGAGCTGGGCGTGAGCTGCAACGCAGACTTGAGCTTGCGCAGGCCTTCGTCGTCCGCGAAGAAATAATGCGAGCCAGTGCGCGCATATGGAGAAAGCCACTGTGCCGCCGAAAACGATGCGAAGGTCGCGCGGCCAGGACTGTTGTCCGCGCGCAGAACGCTTCGAGCCGAATCTTCAAGTGCGCTGCCATGCAGTGGCGTGTAGAAGCGCAACCGCTCACCGGGTGGCGCGGTGTAACTCTCCCGCCAGGCATCCAGCAGTGCATCGGGTTCCGTGAGAACCAGGCCATCCTCCGAGGCGCGTGCCCATTCCCGATCAATCAAGCCTGCACGCACATTGCTGACATGTCCCAAGCTGACTCCGGAAATTTCCGACAACTCGGTGACCCGCCACGCTCGGCCCGGCTCACGCAACATGGCGCGCAGCACTTGCGCAGATTTTGGCCTGAACAGCGACTTGAGTTCGCGCTGTTCGGCCACCGGCTTGTCCGCCACTGCGCGCTCGATGAACACGCCACCGAACGCGATCCGGGCATTTCCTTCCAAGTCGAGATAGCCGACGCCCTTTTCTTCGCACATCTGCCTCACTGCCGGCGCGATGTAGGGGGCAATGAAGACGGGCGTCGCCGCGGGGGCTCGGTGCGCAACGTAGTTCCGCAACTCCAGCAGCGCGGACCTGGCGTATCGCGGTTGCCCGTTCGACTTGTACTCGCAGATAAGTAGGTGCGGCCGTCCGTCAACGAGCAACCGCGCGATCAAGTCCGGCTCCCAATCGTCGGACATGACTTCGGCGTCGATGGCTTCGATCTGCAGGATCGGAACCTTCTCAAGCATCTTACGCAGTGCTTCGCCAGCACGGGACTCAGCCTCTTTCATCAAATATGCCTCTTTCAACATGCGCTGAAACTAGCACATTTTCTGAAATCAGTACGTGAATTTCACCATAAAGTCCATTTTCAGCGCTTGCTGAAATAGGCCATAACACTGAAAATTTGTGGTTTTGAGGCAGTAGTAGCCAAGCTGTGACAACGACGGTTATCGAAATCCTTGCTGAAGATCAGCCCCCTGCCCCTTTCTCGCGGTTGACGATGATGCTGACTGGCAGGCCCGGCCGCACCGCTTGCGGTCGCAACACAATGGCGAACCTGGAAGCGAAAAGAATTTGCCCCGCGAGGAATGCGCGCAGCGCAGGGGAAATTGTTTTCGCTGGAAGGTTGCGGCCATGAAGCCCAAGGCGCAGCCGCGTCCCCGCCACGATTCACGACAAGCCAAGGACGCTTGGACGCCCGCTTCCGAAGGTGACGTGGCCGGCGATGGCTTTACCGGCTTGCGCCCTAACGCGGGCAAGGACAATCGCCAGCGACAAGACACGAATGCCCCTCGCCAGCAGGCGGCCCTCATAGTTGAGGCGTGGCATGGAAGCTCCATAGCAAGGCCGGGCGGCGTGTCGGTGAACCGCCCTTCGTGACGTACAGGCGGTGAACCACCAGCATCGAAGATGGCAGGCACGTGCACAACCCGGTCCAGAGAGTCACGGCAAGAGTCAACGCGCCAACCATCGCCGTGACATGCGATTATTCTGGATCTGCGCACTCTTGGCACTCAGGGCTTCAAGGTTGACGCGCCAATGCCGCTTCTATGCATCGAATTGAACGTCGGACCTCGCCCATCACTGAGGGGATCCGAGTGGCTATTGAGGAGAAGAAATATTGAAGGACCAAGAGAGCATCGTCCGTTATTGGCATGCCGTCGAGTTGCTGCAACCACAGTCGGCACCCAAGCTGAAAAAACGTAGCGGCCGATACGAGGCGTTCATCCACGACACACCCATCCAGCGCCCCATTGTTCCGTGGGTAGCGGAAAGCGTCGTCAGCAAGCAGGGCTTACCCAAGAGACGCGTATGGAGCCATACGCTTTTTGCCCATCTGTATGACAGTCGCCTCGTGGCCAACAAGCTCAACGAAGTCTATGGCGCCGATCAAGGCTATCGAGAGCCGCAGTTCCGCGAATCGGCGCTGTTCGCGGCAAAATTCACCATGGAAGGCCGGTTGGTGGATGACAGCTTCGTGCTTTCCAGTGAAGCGTGGTTCCTGGGACGGGTGCTGGCCGGAAAGGACTGGACCCGAGGATTTGAGGACGATCAAAAGACCATCGGCGACCACGCGAAGACGCTGCTCGAAGAACAGGTGTCCAGCAACGCTTTGCGCGAACTGACCCAATGGATTCTCCAGTTTCTCGGCGTAGCTGACTTCTTTGGCGACATGGATCGCCATCGATTTCGCTTTCGCTCCCAGCCCGTGAATCCCGACAAGCCCGAATCGGAAGACGATCTGCTCAACAGTTTCCTGCTCGATGATCTTGCCGATGTTGCCGACAACATCGGCAAGGGCGTGAGAAGTGAGCCGTTGGATCAGTATTTGCGTCGGCACGATCCCAAGCCGCGTTTGCACGTGGACGATCACCGTGCATCGCTGCCACTGATCGATCGACTGATGCCAGATACCTATGCCGATAGCTGCTGGCCTACGGAGCATCATTTGGGCCTCGTGCATTCCCAGCAACTGGCCGTCAACACGATTCTGTCCACTCTGGCCAATGGAAAGGGGTTACTAGGCGTCAATGGCCCGCCTGGCACCGGAAAGACGACCCTATTGCGCGACTTGATTGCCGCCATCATCACCCGCCGGGCCGACGTGCTTGCCACCTTACGCCGTGCCTCCGACGGGTTCATGAGCAACGGACGCGAAGCCGCCAACGACGGTGGCAAGCAGCAGGCTTGTTTCAAGCTAAACCCAGCACTGTATGGCTTCGAGATCGTGGTTGCTTCGTCCAACAATGGTGCTGTGGAGAACGTCACGCTCGACTTGCCCCAGCGTGACAAGATCGACGAGAGTTGGCTACCCGAAGCCGAGTATTTCGCCGAGTTAGGGGAACTGGTTGCCGGCAAGCCCGCTTGGGGGCTGATTTCCGGCCCGTTGGGCAGCAAGACGCGACGGACCAAGTTCGTGGAGCGTTACTTCTATGGTCAGCGCCCCTCCGGCAGCGAAGGCAAGGCTGACTCGGCAGCCGAAGACGATACCGACCTCGAATCTGATACGGACCTCGACAACATCGTAGACGGCCTGTTCTCCGATACTTCCACAGGGGCGGAGAGCGATGAGGGCGGCGTCGATCAGGACGATGGGGCGCCACCCGCGACAGAGAAAGGACCAAAGGGTTTCCTGGGGTGGCTAGGCGCGAATGCCGAGGTCAACGCGACTCGTTCTTCGGAGGAGCGTCAAGCCTTGTGGCAGCAAGCCGTCTCTGATTACGAGGCGGTCAAGGCGGAAGCGCATAAGGCATGCTCCGATGCCAATCGCATCCGTGAGCTGATCCAGGCAATTTGCCAAACTAGGAGGACGATTGCCGACAAGTCCAAAGCACTTCGCGCGCTCGAGCAGGAGTTGACCGATGCGGTCAATCAGCTCTCGCGCTTGGATGCGGAGGAAAGCCGCCCCGCCAACACGGCACTCAAGCAGTGCCTAGACGCACTTGCGCAACACCAAACCCGCAAACCGGGTTTCTTGGCGAACTTGTTCAGCCTGTGGAGGACTCAACGCGACTGGAATACAACGCATGCGTTACTGGAAGGCCAGCGTGATCTGGCTAAGGCCGAGTTCGCGCGGATCGCACGCCTGACCAAGCAACTCGACACATCGAGGGGGAGCTTGGAGAAGCAGATCGCCGACGCGCACCGCGCGCTTCAGCGATCGAAGGACAAAGAGCAAGCCTTGACGAGCGATGCCACTGGACTGGCAACTACCTGCCGGGCCGACCACCTACTCGCGTGGTTACAAGACGGTGTCATCGGTCGTGGCGATGCCGTTGAGTTGGCCGAGCCTTGGCGTATTGAAGGTTGGCGGCAAGCACGTGCTCGCGTCTTCATCCAAGCATTAAAGCTCCATCAGACGTTCTTCGAGTTGGAGGCATCCCGGATGCGTTCCAACTTGTATTTCATCAACGGCCTGTTGACAGGCTCGCGTTACCAAGGGCTTTCACGGGAGGCCATTCGCTCGGCGTGGGCTTCGCTGTTCATGGTCGTGCCGGTACTGAGCAGCACCTTCGCATCGTTCGCTCGCTCATTTGGTTCTTTGGGCGCCGGCGAGATCGGCTGGCTGTTCGTGGACGAGGCCGGCCAAGCTTCGCCCCAGGCGGCGGTGGGGGCACTGTGGCGGTCCCGCCGTGCGTTGCTGGTGGGAGACCCGCTGCAACTCAAGCCCATTGTCACCGTATCCGATGCGGTGCTGGAACACATGCGCACACGCTACTGTGTTGAGCCACATTGGCTCCCCAACCATCAGTCCGCTCAGACGCTGGCCGACGAAGCCACCCCTTGGGGGCGCATGGCGGGACCGGCCGACAGCAAAACCTGGGTGGGGCTGCCGCTGGTCGTGCATCGTCGCTGTGACAGGCCCATGCACGAGTTGGCCAACCGCATCGCCTATGATGGAGCGATGGTGTATGGAACGATGGCACCGCGCGCGGACAAGGAAACACGCGCCAGTCTGCCGACAGGTTGGATACAAGCCAACGGTCCATCCGAAGGAAACTGGGTGCCCGCCGAAGGCCAGGCTCTACGCGAGCTGCTCGCGCTGCTGCATGAAGATGGTGTTACCGCCAAGGACATTTCGGTCATCACGCCCTTCAAGGCGGTCCAGCAAAATCTCAAGCGCATGCTTCGCAGCAAGATGGTGTCCGGCACGATCCACACCATGCAAGGCAAGGAAGCGCCGGTCGTCATCATGGTGCTGGGTGGCAATACGGAGGGATCAGGTGCTCGCAACTGGGCGGTATCGGAGCCCAACCTCCTGAACGTCGCAGCGACGCGCGCCAAACGTCGCTTCTACGTGGTCGGCGACAGAAACGACTGGAAGCACCGCGCCTTGTTCTGCGACGTTATGGATCTGCTACCACTTCAGAAAATCCCGGCACGCAAACAAGTTCCACTGCCTCAATAGCCTCAGTCTGGAATGGGTGGTGCCTGGTGTTGCTCGTCGCACCGGGCGCAGCCAACAGGCAGCGCCCGGACGTTCTTGAACGGCCCCGGTGCCGCCGCGCCGGGGCCGATTTTTCAGCACGAGTCACGATTTTCACCACGCGGGATCTTTCGTCTCGACAATCCACCATGCGGCACGCGACAAGGCATGGCCTGTGATGGGGTGAAGATCCATCAGGTCGGCAATCGCCGTCCAGCCGGCAGGCGGACGGTAACTGCGCACGTCGCCTTCGCCCGTGCCAGCGGCGGGCGCGTACCGTGCCGGAGGCATAGACCGCTGCCATGTTCGGTCGGGTGGTCGGGTTCTGGTTGTTCATGGGAAAAGCTCCGGGGCTGTCGTCTCCCTGCCCCGCTTGAATCCGCGATCTCCGGCCATGAACGCCTCCAGCATGTGCGGGGCCGAGCATGCGAAGGTCGAACGCTGCCGCGCGTGGCGCGCGGGGCAGTAGTCCGGCATAGCGAGCGAAGACGATGCTAAACGTGCTCGCCGAGCCGTAGTCGACGCGCACAGCAATGCCAGCTTCGTCTCTCTGAGGCTCCGCGGCTGCCCCGAATATCGACGCACAGAGGTCTGGAGGAGGCCCACAAAAGGCACGTCCCCATCGGGATATTGGATGGTCCCGTCCTGAAGCGGAGGTCGTCTACAAACCCAACCGTGGACGTTCATTTCCCGGCGGCGAGAAAGTCGATCAGGCTGAAAGGTGCGCTTGCGCCCAGGCAGAGATCCAGGACACGATGCGCGTCCGCGGCCGCGGCCTCGCTGCGCGAGAACATCGCCGCCTCGTAGGCCGCCAGCGCACCCTCCATGTCACCATCATGGGCAACGATGGCCATACCCAGCTCAGCCCCGTCGAGCATGGCCAGATTTGCGCCATCGCCGGCAGGCGGCGACAGGTGCGCGGCATCACCAAGCAGCGTCACGCCGGGGGTACGATGCCATCGATGGCCGATTGGCAACGCATTGATCGTTCGTAGAACGGGCGCGGTGTCGCTGTCCGTGATCAACGTGGTGAGCGCCGGGGCCCACCCGGCGAATTCGGCGGCGATCCGCGCCTTGGCCGCCGCGGCCTCATTGAAGTCGATGTCCGCAAACCAGGATACAGGCCGCATCAATTGAACATAGGTGTGGAGCACGCCTGCCGGCTCCCGGTGCGCAGTGATCCCCTTGCCCGATTCAAGCGCGAACATCCCCCCGGCCCCCACCGCCTCAGCCGTTGCCGGGAACCGTCGATCGGCGTCATGCAGGTAGGTCTCGACGAAGGACACGCCGACATAGGCGGGTTCGGCGGCCGACAACAGCGGGCGCACCTTCGACCAGGCGCCGTCGGCCCCGACGAGTAATTCTGTCTCGACAGTTGAGCCGTCGGTGAAAGTCAGCTCATGACGACCGGCGCCGAGGGCCCTGGCGCCGGCCAGCTTCCATCCCCACCGAATCGTCTCGGCGGGCAAGGCGTTCATGAGCACCCGCCGCAGGTCGCCCCGGAGCACCTCAGGACGCTTGCCGTCTCCGGCCTGATCGAGCAACACATTGCCCCGCTGGTCGAGCGCGCGTGTCGCGTCGCCACCTTCGTGAACGATCGCGCGGAACGCGTCCGTCAGGCCTGCCGCCGTGAGCGCGCGCTGGCCATCGTGCTCGTGAATGTCGAGCATGCCTCCTTGGGTGCGGGCTCGCTCGGAGGGCTCTGCTTCGTAAATCGTAGCCATGATGCCGTGCAAGTGGAGCACGCGGGCGAGGGTCAGGCCGCCCAGCCCTGCGCCGATGATGGAGACGGAAGTGGTCATGATTAACTAGGTGTACGATGGAACAATGTTCCATCGTACACTCACTGGAACGCTGTTCCAAGTGTGTAAGGATAACCTTGTGGTGAAACGGGCTCAACAAACCCTGCGGCGCGCCGACGCCCTCTCCAGGCTGCGGATTGTCCAGGCCGCGATTGAGATTCTCGATGCACGTGGCGAGGCCGCCCTGACATTCCGGGCGCTAGCGACCCACCTGGCGACGGGCAGCGGTGCGATCTACTGGCATGTCGCAGATCGGAACGACCTGCTTGCCGCCGCAACGAGGGAGGTCTTCGCCCCTGCGCTGGCGGGAGTGGCCAACGAAGCGGAGCCAAAGGCCGCGCTCCGTGCCATCGCGCTCGGGGTATTCGACGCGGTCGATGCTCACCCATGGGCCGGCGCTCATCTTTCCCACGAACCATGGCATCCCACGGTCGGGGAGATTTTCGAGCGGGTTGGCCAGGAGCTTGAGGCGCTCGGAGTCTCTGCCGACGCACAATTCGATTGCGCCTCCGCGCTGACGAACTACATTCTCGGCGTAGCCGGACAGAACGCGGCTAACGCCCGCCTGCTTCCGGACGGGTCGGATCGCCGAACATGGCTGGCGGCCATAGCCACCCGCTGGATCGAGGATGATCCCGAATCGCGTCCATTCGTGCGGCGGGTGGCGGCGCAACTGCGCGAGCATGATGACCGCCAACAATTCCTCGCCGGCGTCGACTTCATCCTGGCCGGCGCCTGCGTCAAGCCAAACGCGTGAGACCGGCGGCGCTCACGCGCTAGCCATATTCTAGGGAGGCATGCTGAGCTTCCGGCCTTGAGCGCTCCTCAGGATGCAGGATCAGGATGCTGCCGCGCATAACGCGCCGGCGGTAGTCCAACATGTCGAGTGAAGGCGACGCTGAATGCGCTCGCCGAACCGTAGCCAACGTGCCCCGCGATTTCGGCGATGCTAGCGTCGCTCTGCCGGAGCATGTTCCTGGCCAGAGCCATGCGCCAGTTCAGCAGATAGGCCATCGGCGCCAGACCGACGGCACGACTGAAACGCTCAAAGAGGGCCGAACGGGAAAGGGCAGCCTCCTTCGCCAATTGCGCGACTGTCCACGCGCGCGTGGGACTTTCGTGCATCCGGCGTAACGTGACGGCAAGGCGTTCGTCGGCGAGCCCTCGTACGAGACCGCACGACAAGGGCGTCGCTGCCGTCGAGCGGAGTGCTTCGATAAGCAGTACCTCGAGCAGGTGCGCGAGAATGACCTCGCGCGCTGGACGGCGTTCGCGGAACTCGTCTCGTACGAGTTCGACGAGGGTGGCGAGACGCAGTTCGCCACGCACATGCACGATCCGGGGAAGCAGCGATACCAGCAGGGTTGAATCGGGAGAACTGAAGCTGCAATGGCCGACGAGCATTCTCAGGTCGGCTGGACCGTCCTGGTCGCCGATCCTGAATTCGCCACTGCCCAGTGCCATGGGCACCGCTTCGGGTGCACTCGCCGGCACTGGCAGGATGCTGGACATCGCCACGCCGTACGCCTCAGGCACCAGGACGAAATCGCCCGAGCGGAGTTCGATCGGCTCGTGCCCGTCAACTACAAGGCGGCACGCACCCTCGAGAACGACGCAATAAAACGGTTGCCCGGCATCCGAGCGGCGGATGTGCCACGGCCCGGCGCCGAGGACGAGCTTCGAATACCGGGCGCCCGGCTGAAGAAGCGTGACAACCTCCGCAAGCGGATCGATCACTTCCGGACTCCTGCTAACGATTCATGGACGTGTGATTATAGAACGTCCGATGAGAGCACTCTATCGTGGAGGTGTTGTTAACCATCCCCGAGAGACCCATGAAAACCATTCTTATCACCGGTTGCTCTTCCGGCTTCGGCCTTGAGACCGCGAGATTTTTCGCCGAACGCGACTGGCAGGTGGTCGCCACGATGCGCACGCCGCGAGAGGACGTGCTGCCTGCTTCCGACAACCTGCGCGTGCTCGCGCTCGATGTCACCGATCCGCAAAGCATCGATCATGCCGTCAGGACAGCGGGTCCGATCGACGCACTCGTCAACAATGCCGGCGTTGGCGCGGCGGCGCCGTTCGAGGTCACCTCGATGGCGACGATACGTGAGGTTTTCGAGAGCAACACCTTCGGCACGATGGCGATGACACAGGCGGTGCTGCCGCAGTTCAGGAAACGCCGGGCCGGCGTCGTCGTCAACGTGACATCGTCCGTGACGCTGCGGGCCCTCCCTCTGGTCTCTGTCTATACTGCGAGCAAGGCGGCGGTGAATGCGTTCACCGAGTCGATGGCGCTCGAACTGGGACAGTTCGGCGTGCGCGCGCACCTTGTGATTCCGGGACGTGCGCCCGAAACCCGCTTCGCCGAGAATGGCAGTTCTCGCATGCAGGGTCTCGACCATGAGGCCTATGCCGATCTCGTCAAGGGCTTCATGGCCCGCTTCAGCCAACCGGGGCCGCTCACCCGTTCGCAGGATGTCGCCGAAGCGGTGTGGCGTGCGGTGACCGATGCATCGAGTCCGCTGCGGATTCCTGCAGGGGCCGACGCGGTGGCCTTGGGGGTTGCGAGCTGACCACCCAGGCGACGCCATGAAGGTTGTCACCGCGCCGACATCGTTGGACAGAACTCAAGCGATCACAGCCAGGCCCGGCGGAGCGCGCAAGCGGGCAACATCTCGCGCCGTCCGTTCTCCAGAGTCGCGGCGAGATCCGCGAGTGGACTGCGGCGGACGGGTTCTCTGCCAATCAGATGTTGGCCAGTGACTGGCGCGGCCTGAAACTATGCTGCCCCCGGCAACGGTAGCGCCCGCCTTTCAGTCCAGGGAAACACCGGAATGTGCCTTTCAGAACCGGTAAAGGAGATTCAGATGCTGTACGAGCTAACGACGCTTTCGTGCTCCCTTCTGGAACAGGACACCGTATCGGACGGTGCCCGCCGCTGGGTGTCCGATACCAACGCGACGGGTATCGTCCTTGGATCATGGCGAACGGAGATTGGCGAGCTCGCGCGAATCATCGTCCTGCGCAAGTTCAAGACCATGTCCGAACTCCAGCATGAACGTGAGCGGGCTTATATGGACCAGCGGCCGTTTCATACGGAGAACCCGCGGATCCGGATAGACATGGAAAGCTATGCGCTGTTTCCTTTTTTGCCAGAAGTCGAACCCATGACATTTGGCCGCTTCTACGAGTTTCGCCGCTACTGGCTGAAACCCGGTGGCATTGCGCCAACTATCGCGGCCTGGGAGAAGGCTGTCGGCCCGGCCAAAGCTTACACGTCGCATCTGGTCGCAAACCTGTATGCACTCGACGGCCCGCCTCGCATCACCCACATCTGGGGATTCTCCAGCCTCGAAGAGCGTATGGCGTTACGGGCACGTCACTATGCCGAGGGGCTATGGCCGCCTGACGGTGGCCCGCAGCAAATCGAGCGGGCGACCTCGACGATCTGCCTGCATGAAGCGTGGTCGCCCATGTGCTGAAGTCATGCGCGCGATGCGCAGATCCACAGCAGGTCCCTGGCGAATATTGATGGGTGCGCCTGCATGCTACCAAACCAGTACAGACTACCGGGACGACAATGACGATGACAGAAAATCCAGCGATTGCCCTGATTGGGCCTGGGGCGATCGGCACGACCGTGGCAGCGGCCCTTCATGAAGTCGGCCGCACACCAGCGATTTTTGGCCGCTCAGCGCACGAACACCTGGAGTTGCGCTTCGAGGGTGGTCGCATCACGGTGCCGGGACCCGTGCGAACCAGTCCCGCTGAGGTCGAAAGCACGTTCGACCTAGTCTTTGTCGCAGTGAAGTCCACACAGGTGGAGGCAGCGGCGCCGTGGCTGTCTGCCTTGTGCGGCAACAGGACTGTGGTCTGCGTGTTGCAAAACGGCGTCGAACAGAAAACGCTTGTCGCGCCTTATGTTCCGGGCAGCCCAGTCTTACCCTCGGTGGTATGGTTTCCTGCCCAACGCGAACCCGACGCCTCCGTCTGGCTACGGGGCAAGGCCCGCCTTACATTGCCAGACACGCCAGAGAGCAGCGTTGTCGTTTCGGCATTGAGAGGCACACGGTGTTCGGTCGATGTAGCAGCAGATTTCACGTCCGTCGCGTGGCGCAAGCTTCTACAGAACGCGGTCGCCGGTTTAATGGTTCTTGCGGGCCGTCGCGCTGGCATGTACTCCCGCGCAGACGTTGCCGCGCTGGCCCTCGCCTATCTGCAGGAGTGTCTTGAGGTTGCCCGGGCTGAGGGCGCGACGCTGGGCGACGAGGTCCCGCAGGAGATCGTCGATGCATTCCAGAATTATCCGTCCGACCTCGGCACTTCGATTCTCGCTGACCGGCAGGCTGGCCGCCCGCTCGAATGGGACAGCCGAAACGGAGTCGTGCAACGACGTGGTCGATTACATGGCATCCCTACGCCGATCAGCGATCTGGTCGTGCCGCTTCTGGCGGCCGCGAGTGATGGCCCCGGTTAACATCTCTGCTATCGATGCGATAGCCATACCTCTGACCGGTCCCATCGATCGCTTATCGGTATTCGGGAGTTACCATCGCAAAGTCGGTAACGTCCTTAGGGCGAACGGAACATTCATTGTGTTTTCGGGAGCTCGCTATTTACGATGGGCTTCGAATCTCGCCGAGGCGGCAGCGGTGACGATCGGGACGCCCCACTTTTCTTGAATCCTCGATCCCCCGCCATGAACGCTTCCAGCATGTGCGGGATCAAGGTCACAGCGTCGACCGGCTCGCCATAGGTCTGCGCATGCAGCGCCGCGTAGCGATCAAGGTCGGCCTTGAGGCTCACCGAACAAGTAAAAGCCAACTTGACGGTCTGTATATCGGGCAGCGGTCCTAGTCGTAATTTGCGCGTCGTATTCATCGTACTGTCCCTCGCTGCACAAAGAGCGGCTGATATGGCCGCAACACCAGATCCTTGTTCACCATCACGTTCACCTGAAATCCCGGCCGTACGGTTAGCGTCGGCTGGATGCTGAGGTCGCGACGCGTGATTTCCTGTCCGACCTGATTGGCCGTGTCCTGCGAGCTGTCACGCAGCGCGATGACCGTATTGCCGTTGGCGCTGCCCTGATTCGAGACGGCCAGTTCGGAGCCCACGCCGAGCATCGTGGACAGCGCAGCACCAGCCAGTACGCGGCCCCAATGCCAGTCCACGCCATCCTCCAAGCCAGCGTATCCCGCCGGGTCAATGCCGGGCAATTTGTCCAGCGAGATCGAGGAAGCATCAGGCAAAATCAACCGCAGCCACACCATCAGCACACGTCGCTGTCCGAACGCCACCTGGCTGTCGTAGCGGCCGATCAATCGAGAACCTTGCGGGATCAGCAGATAGTGGCCGGTCGCCGTGTCGTACACGGGCTGCGTAACCTCGGCGATGATCTCGCCCGGCAAGTCGGAATTGATGCCCGTCACGAGCGCCGCGGGAATTGTTGTGCTGGCCATTACTGTGTATGGCGAGGCCGGCGCTTGCAAAACACCCGTGTTACTGGTCACTGTATCCCCGCCCTTCGCCATGAACGCTTCTTTCTGGTCCTGCCGATTCTGGACCGCCGTCGGATCGTTAGGCTGCGCGGCCGTCGATGCCGACCCGGCACCCATCGGGTTGAACGCGCCCGTCGGGCCATTGGCGATTGATGGTGTGCCCGCAGACGAGGCGGTGGCATCGGGCTTGCCGGTACCACTGCCGGTACGGAAGAACACCGCCGACCGTGCAATCTCGTCAGCCATACGTCGACGGTCAACGCTCTCCGCCGATGGTCCCTGGTTTGCCACGCCGCTCGACAACGGCTGCATAGCCGATGCGGCACCCCAGTCTCCGGGAAGTGGGGGGCCGAGCTGCGGCACGCCGGCCGGGCCTGCGGGCGCAGGTTTCGCCGGCAACTTCGAGTAGTCGGCCGGCAACTGGTCCAGGTCGTCGGCTTTGGCGACCCGATCGACGTTGTAAAGGTTGGTCTGATCGCCCGAACCTCGCTGGCCCTTCGATTGAAGCGCCCACAATGACGCGCCGGCCACGAGCACCGCAAGCAGCGTGGCGGAGACGGCCAGTGTGCGGCGGTTGAGTCGCGTAACCGCGCGCGGCGCGGCGCGCAGGGCAACACCCTCGGGTGCGACCTTGGGCGCGGGCTGAGCTTGGTCAGTCGTGTCCATGACCGGCTCCCGCAGCCACGCCGTCGGTGCGCTCGATACGTACCACGGCGGCCTTGGCGCCGCCCAGGCGCAGCTCGGCCGCACCGAACAGGCGATCCACGATGTCGTAAGGGGCGCGGAAACGATAGTTCACCAGCTCGCCCTTGCCATCCGGCCCGACCACGAACAGCGGCGGCAATTCGCCCTGTGCGATACCAGCCGGAAACTGGATATAGACATGCTGCCCGTCGTCAAACGCGCGCACGGGTTTCCACGGTGGGCTGTCGCCGGTGATCGCATAGCGGAAATGCAACTGGTCGAGCGACAGCCCCTCGGCAGCAGGCGCGACCGCATCGGCGGCCTGCGCCTGGGCCTGCAAGGCCAGCATCTGGTCCTTCGGGTATTCCCACGATACCGACGCCATCCACGCTTTCGCGGTGGACGTAAGTTCGAGCAGGTAGGTGCGCCGGTTCGTGGTGATGACGAGGTTCGTCATGATCCCCGCGCGCACCGGCTTGACCATCACGGCCACGCGCCGGCCCGTGCCGCTGCCGCTCGCGGTATCGCCCACGATCCATTGCACGGTATCGCCGGCGGCGACGGTCACCAGCTCCTCCCCCGACTGCAAACTGATGACTGTCACACGGCCAGGGCTGGTATAGACCTGATACAACGCGCCATCGGAGAACGGCCAGACCTGGATCGCGTTGATATAGCCGTCGCGCGTCGGCGCCACGCTCGCGTCGGCATTGGCCTGCTCGACACGCGCCTTCGCATCGGCCGGCTCAGGGGCCGGCTTTGCATCGGCGGGAGGCAATGGCTTCATCTGATCCGGCAACGGCAAGGGCTTCGGCACTTCCACGACCGCGACCGGCTTGGGCGGCTCCGGCAATGGCTGCGCCTTGACCGATTCGTCCAGCGAGATTGTCGGCGGTGTTTTGCCTTGCGTAGCGCAGCCGGCAAGGCCGCCCAGCAGGACAAGGAAGGCAATGGCGGTGATCGACGATTTCATGGCTTCTTCGCTCCTTCCGGCGCGTCCAGGTCACGACTCCAGGACAGCCCGTGGATATAGATACCGAGGGGATTGCGGCGCACCTGCTGTTCGGTGCGCGGCGTCTGCATGACGAGGGTGAGCATCGCGGTCCAGTGCTCGGTGCCGGTGGGCGTGCCGTCGTTGAAATGCTGTTCGGTCCAGCGCACCTGGAAGGAGGCGTCGCTGACGCGCACCACACTGGTCACGTCAACCGAAGTTGAGTCCTGCCCAACATGGGCGAACGGATCGTGGGCGCGGGCGTAGTCGTTCAGCGTCGCCGCGCCCCGGTCAGTTGTGTAGCCGTAGGCTTCGAGCCAGTTCTGCCGCACCACCACCGGGTCGATCGACAGCGAACGCACGTCGGTAATGAAGCGCGCCAGGTGGTACGCGATCTGGCCATCGGTCGGCCGGTACGGTGTCGTCGCTGCCCCGACCGCGCGGACCTGCCCTACGTGATCGACCTCGATCACGTAGGGCGTGACGCGCGACTGGCCGGACTGCCAGACAAGGCCTGCGGCCATCAGTAGCGCGAGGCCCAGGCAGCCGAAGGCCATCAACCGCCAGTTCTTCGCCTGCACGCGCGCGCTGCCGAGGCGTTCATCCCATACCTGCGCGGCGGCCTGATAAGGCGTGGCGGGTGCGGGTGATTCGCTGTAGCGCACGCCGGGTCGTGTGAAGCGCATGGCTCGCCTCCCTTACTCGTTCGACGAATCGTTGAGGTCCGGCGCGGCCCCGCCGCCGCCGTGGTCGGCTGAGCGCACGACATGCGCGGCCGTCGAAGCGCCATGCGCGGCGCGCTGGCGGCGTTGCAGGCGTTGCGCCCAGTCGGGCGGCTTGCCGGTGGAGGCTGGCGATGCGTTATCGGCGGTCGCCGACGACGTGGATGTTTCGCTCGCGGCTTCGCGCGAGGTAGACGATCCGCCGGTGCTTGCGCCAGCAGCGGGCGCTATGCGATCGCGCACCGCACGGGCGCCTGCCGCGACACGCTCGCCAGCGGCCCGCGCGCCGCTGCTCGCGACGTTGGCCACACCGGCACCGAAGGCACGCGCGCCGGTGGTGCCCGATGCGGTTGCTCCGGCGCGATAGGCCGACGCGGCACCGCTGGCCGCGCGTGCCGTGCCGACTGCACCACGCGCCGCGAGGCGTGCGCCAGCGGCAACTGCCGTGCCACCCGTCGCCACGGCGGCACCACCGGCGACAGCAAGGCCCCCTGCACCCAGCGCCGTACCAGCGGCGGCCCCCGCGCCAAGCTGCGGTGCACCGGACACCAGGCCGGTCGCAATGCCTGGCCCGAAGATGCCGAGTCCCAGCATCGTCAACGAGGCGAGCATGGTGGCGAGCGCATGGTTCAACGACGGATCGGCACCGGTCGGCGTCTGGAACTGTCCGAAGATCGTCGAACCGATGCCGACGATCACGGCGAGCACCAGTACCTTGACGCCCGACGACACGACGTTACCGAGTACCTTCTCGGCCAGGAACGCGGTCTTGTTCCAGAGCGCGAACGGCACCAGCACGAAGCCCGCGAGCGTGGTCAGCTTGAACTCGATCAGCGTCACGAAAAGCTGCACGGCCAGGATGAAGAAGCTGATGACCACGACGACCCAGGCGAGCAGCAGGATCACGATCATGTCGATGTTGCTGAAGACCGCGGTGATGCCGTTGGACATCGTGCCGACCTGTTGCAGGATCGGTTGACCGGCCTGGACGCCAATCGCGGCCAGGCGTCCGGGTTGCAGGAAATTGCCGATGCTGATCGACGAGCCGGACGCGAGCAGGCCGAGGCCCACGAACGAGCGAAACACGATGCCCGCGAGCGTATTGAAGTTGCCGATGATGTAGGCGAAGGCACCGACATAGAGCGTTTTGCGGATCAGCTTCGCCAGCACTTCCTCGCCACCCATCGCCCAGAACAGGCCCGCGAGCGTCATGTCGATCACGATCAGCGTGGCCGAGAGATAGGCGACTTCGCCGTGCAGCAGACCGAAGCCCGAGTCGATGTACTGCGAGAAGACGGCCAGGAACTGGTCGATAACGGAAAGATCGTTCATGGCCGATCTCCTTGCGGTGCCTCGAAGCTCGCCGGAATCGGCGGCAGCTCAGCGAGCGTCTGGTATTCGCCAGATCCGCCCAGGCCGAGGAAGAAGCGCCGTGCATAGGCCGTGTCCGCCAGGTGGCAGATCGCGCTGTCCATGTGTGCGTGTGCAACGGCACAGCGATGGCGCAGCGCGTAGAGCCGGGGCCGATCGTGCGCGAGTGCATCGACCGTCCATGCCGATTCATGCCGACCGCAGGCGGTCAGCGTGACGATGGCGGACATGATGAGCGCGCGACGCATGGCCATCAGTTCCCGTAGAAGCTCACCGGCTGCGGTGTGTACTGCGGACCGCTGCCGATGAAGCGGGTACGGACCTGCTGGGCCTGCGCCTCGTCGGCCGCCGCACGCGCCTGGTCCAGTGCCGTCGCGCGCTGCTGCGACACGGTGAGTTGCTGCGACTGGATCGCCTGACGTGCGATCAGCGCGAGCAACTGGTTTGTCGCCTGGCTGGCCTGCAAGGCGCCGACTGCGCCCTGGCTCTGCGTTACCAAACTGCTCAATACACCCTGGTCGGACAGCAGGTTCTGCGCGGCCTGCGACTGCATCTGCGTCGAGGTCTGTAAGGCCTGCACCGAAGTCTGCCAGCGCGTCTGCGCGTCCTGCACCATTTGCGCGTTGCTGGTGCTGGTGCCATAGGACGACGGATACAGGCGGTTGAACGTCGCCTGCGATTGCGCGACGTTGAAGGTCAAGCCCTGCGCCTGTGAGATCAACTGGTTCGTCGTCGCCAGCGTGGACAACAACTGCGACAGCGAATTGAAATTCAGGCTCGTGAGATTGCGACCCTGGTTGACCAGCATCGTCGCCTCGTTCTGCAACTGCTGGATCTGGTTGTCGATCTGTTGCAGCTCGCGCGCGGCGGTCAACAGGTTCTGCGAATAGTTGGCCGCATCGAACACCGCCCACTGTGCGAAGCTCGCTGACGACGCCGACAGCAGCAAGGCCGTGAAGACGGCCAGCCCGGTCTTCTTCATGGCTGCATCTCCGGTGACGTGAGGAACGAAGGCATGAGGTCGGCAGCCCATTCGAGGCCGCTATGGCGCAGCCAGGCGCCCGCAAAACCGGGCGTGCCGGCATTCAGCAGCACGTGGTCGATGTCGCGCTGGTCCTGTGGCGTGGACGCACCGACGAATGCCAGCGTGGCCGGCCCCAGGTCGAGGTCGAACAGGCGGTTGCCGAGGCGCGACTGGTAGTAGTAGTCGCGCTTGGGTTCGGCGGTAGCGACGATCTCGATCTGCCGGCTGTTTAAGCCAAAGCCTTCGTAGATCGTGCGGATCTGCGGCTCGGTCGCCTGCGGGTTGGGCAGGAAGATGCGGCTCGCGCAGCTCTCGATGATCGCGGGCGCGATGCTCGAATCCTTGATGTCGGCGAGCGACTGCGTGGCGAAGATCACGCTGACGTTCTTCTTGCGCAGCGTCTTGAGCCACTGGCGGATGCGTGCCGCGAATACCGGGTCGTCTAGGAACAGCCAGGATTCGTCGAGGATCAGCAGCGTCGGTGCCCCATCGAACCGCTCGTTGAAGCGTGCGAAGAGGTAGCCGAGCACGGCAAGCATCGCCGCCTTGCTCGGCACCAGTTCCTCCATCTCGAAGCCCTGCACGTCGGCACTGCCGAGCCGGTCATGGTCGGCATCGAGCAGACGACCGTGCGCGCCGCCAAGCGCGTAAGGCGCGAGCGCCTGACGCAGCACATTGGATTGGAGCAGCACCGACAGGCCCGTGAGCGTGCGCTGTTCAACGGGGGCACCGGCGAGGCTACCGAGCGCCGACCATACGGCGGCCTTTTCGTCGGGGCCGACCAAAATGCCTTCATGTAGCAAGCGGCCTTCAACCCATTCGGCCGCCCAGGTGCGGTAGCTTTCGCGGTCGATACGCGCGAGCGGCTGGAACGCGATCGCACCATCAGCACCGAGGTCGTAGTGCTCGCCGCCGAGGCCGAGGATCGTGGCGCGCATTGAGCGGCCCATGTCGAACGCGAAGATGCGCGAGCCGCGATAGCGGCGGAACTGCATCGCCAGTGCGGCGAGCAGGACCGACTTGCCCATGCCGGTCGGGCCGACCACCAGCGTATGGCCCACGTCGCCGATGTGCGTCACCAGCCGGAACGGCGTATCGCCATCGGTGCGCGTGACGATCAACGGCGGCCCGTCGAGATGGTTGTTCTTCTCCGGACCGGCCCATACCGCCGACAGCGGCATCAGGTGCGCGAGGTTCAGCGTGGAAATGCTCGGCTGCCGCACGTTGGCGTAGGCTTGGCCGGGAATCGACGACAGCCACGCTTCGACCGCATTGAGCGTTTCGGGAATCGTGACGAAGCCGCGGCTCTGGATCGTACGTTCCACCATTCGCAGTTTTTCGGCGGCCGCCGCGGCGTCCGCATCCATGACGGTCACGGTCGCGGTCACGTAGCCGAACGCCACCTGATCGCTGCCGAGTTCCTGCAAGGCGGCATCGGCATCCATCGCCTTGTTGCTCGCGTCGGTATCAACCAGCGGCGATTCCTGCTGGAAGATCGTCTCGCGCAGCAGCGCCATGACGTTCTTGCGCTTGGCGAACCATTGCCGACGCAACCGCGTCAGCTCCTTCTCCGCTTCGGCCTTGTCCAGACAGAGGAATCGCGTGGACCAGCGGTAGGCGAAACCCAGGCGGTTAAGATCATCGAGCAGACCCGGCCAGGTCGAAGTCGGGAAACCGCGTACCGTGACGACGCGCAGGTGCTGGTCGCCGAGCATGGGCGCGAGGCCGCCAATCAAGGCCGAGTCGGCCAGCAGCGCGTCGAGATGAAACGGTACTTCGGGCACGCCGATGCGATAACGCCGCGTCGAAATGGTCGCGTGCAGGTACGTCAGCGTCTCGCCGTCGTCCAGCCACGCGATCTCCGGCATCACGCCGTCGAGCAGGTCGAATACCCGGTTGGTTTCGGCGACGAAGGTGGCGAGCCGTTCGCGCCAGTCCACGCCGGACGTGGGCGTGTTCTCGTACAGGAGTTTCGCCGCGCGGGCGCGCGATTCCTCCGGCGGCAGGTACACCAGCGTCAGGTGATAGCCGCTCTCGAAGTGACTGCCGGCCTGTTCGAACGCGGCACGGCGTTCCTCGTCCACCAGCCAGGACAGCGCCTCGGGGAACTCCGAATGTGGATAGCCGGCTGCTGGCCGGCGTTCGGCGTCGATGAACAACGACCAGCCCGATCCTAGGCGGCGCAGCGCGTTGTTCAGGCGCGCGGTCGTGGCGATCAGTTCGCCCTGTGTGGCGCTGGCGAGGTCCGGCCCGCGAAAGCGGGCCGTGCGCTGGAAGCTACCGTCCTTGTTCAGCACCACGCCGGGTGCGACGAGTCCGGCCCAGGGGAGCCAGTCGGCGAGCATGGCGGGACGCTGGCGGTATTCGGCGAGGTATAACATGCGAATGTCTCCCCCGGTCCTCACACATCCAGCAGCGACTTGTGCTTCAGGTGCCGCGCGAAGACCTGCATGAACTGCGGATCGACTTTCGCGGCCCATACGGCGAGCGAATGGCCGATCAGCCACAGTGCGATGCCGGGAATCCACAGTTGCAGGCCAAGCCCAACGGCAGCGGCGAGCGT
The DNA here is from genome assembly GCF_052045835.1 of Paraburkholderia sp. 22099. Classification (NCBI taxonomy): domain Bacteria; kingdom Pseudomonadati; phylum Pseudomonadota; class Betaproteobacteria; order Burkholderiales; family Burkholderiaceae; genus Paraburkholderia; species Paraburkholderia sp. 22099. The sequence goes on from NZ_JBQEPU010000009.1 coordinate 43,902, forward strand.
GCCGTTGGCGATCGCCACGGTGCGCGGCGCACCTCCCATCAGGATCGGCTCGGTGAGCGATCGATGCAGCGGCACCTCGAAACCAAGGTCGGTGGTGGCGAGCTCGTTCACGCGACCACCGCGCCGCCGGAGAAGCTGAAGAACGACAGGAAGAAGCTCGATGCGGCGAAGGCGATCGACAGCCCGAACACGATCTGGATGAGCCGCCGGAAGCCGCCGCTGGTGTCGCCGAACGCAAGCGTGAGGCCCGTCACGATGATGATGATGACCGCAACGATCTTGGCGACCGGACCCTGGATCGAATCGAGGATGGATTGGAGCGGTGCTTCCCATGGCATGTTCGAACCGGCGGCCTTGGCCGTGCCAGTCAGCACCAGCATCACGAAAGCCAGCATCAGCCCGCGCCGCGCGGGCTGAACCAGTCCGCGGAGGCGTACAAGCGGAATTACGGAAAAGCGCACAACATGGGCATGACTCATGAGAGTTCTCCGGTGGGATGCGAAGGCGGGGCTGGATGGGATGGCGACGATGGCGAAGGAATCGCGTCGCAGAGCTGGTAGCCAGCGGTATCGAAGCCGGTTACGCGGGCGATGCGCTCGATGCGGCGACGTCGGCCGCGGCCGGCGATGTGGATGACGACGTTGACCGCTTCCGCGATCAGTGCGCGCGGCGGATTCACGGCCACTTCGAGGATCAGTTGTTCGAGGCGCAGCAGTGCACCAAGTGCAGAGCCGGCGTGGATCGTGGCGATACCGCCGGGGTGACCGGTGCCCCACACCTTGATGAGATCGAGGGCTTCGCCGCCGCGCACCTCGCCGACAATCACGCGGTCGGGCCGCAGGCGCATCGTGGCCCGCACCAGCTCGGTCATCGACACGACGCCTGCGCGCGTGCGCAGCGGTACGTGGTCGCGCGCCGTGCATTGCAGTTCGATAGTGTCTTCGAGCACCAATACGCGATCGCCGGTGGCGGCGATTTCCGCGAGCAAGGCATTGGCGAGCGTGGTCTTGCCGGTGCTGGTGCCGCCAGCGATAAGGATGTTTTCCCGCTCGCGCACCGCATCGCGCAGGAACGCGGCCTGCTCGGCGGTCATCATGCCGTCAGTGATGTAGCGGTCCAGCGGGATAACGCCAACCGCGCGCTTGCGTAGTGCGAAGGCCGGGGCCGGTGCGGCAGGCGGCAGAATGCCCTCGAAGCGCTCGCCGGTTTCGGGAAGTTCGGCGGTCAGGAGCGGCTGACTGCGATGCACTTCCGCGCCAACGTGCGCAGCGACCAGACGAATGATGCGTTCGCCGTCCTCCTCGGACATCTCCGCGCCCATCGGTGCGCGACCGGACGACAGGCGATCAACCCAGAGCGTGTGGTCGGGGTTGAGCATGATCTCCACCACGTCCGGATCTTCGAGCGCGGCGGCGATCAGTGGTCCCATCGCCGTACGCAACATGCGGATGCGCCGGTCGAGCGATGTAGTACTGGTGAAAAATTGCGGATGCGCGCTCATGAGGCACGCTCCTGTGCTTCGGCTTGCGCGGCCGCATCGTCCAGCCGTGCGGCGTCGGGGTTCAGTTCCTCCACCACCTCCCGCACGAGGCTGCGACCGCGCATCAGGTGGCGGCTGAGCTGTTCAACGAACTGCTCGAAACGCGCCCTGCCCTGCGCACGGGCAGCATCCTGGTGAGCATCGGGAACGGGCGTGCTGACCGTCAGGAAATAGCGGACGAACAGTGCCAGCGTCTCGATCTCGATGTTCTGGTCACGTTCCAACTTCTCGAACTGGCGAGAGAGTCGGTCGAGCCGTTTGGCGATGGCCGCTTCGCGCTGATCGCCCGCATCGGGCGAAAGCCATGACGCGAGCGCTGCCGCGACGATTGACGATTTCGACACGCCTTTCTTCGTCGCCAGCTCGTCGAGACGTCGGGCGTGTTCGGGTGGGATGAACAGATTGAGGCGATACTGGCTCATAGCTGGAGTCCATCGTCGTGATCGAGGGATGCCAGCCGGGCCGTGCGCTGCATGGCCGGGTCGAACTGGCCAGGGAGCAGCAGCGGCAGGTCGTCGTCATCGAGCAGCGCAAGGTCGCTATCAGCGCGCTGCGGTTCGGAGCCGTATTCGAAGACTTCCGACAGCTCCGGCTGCCTGCCCGGCCCGCCGTCGTCGGCCGTGTCTGTGTCATCGCCGATCAGGCCAGCGGCGATCGATGCGGCCGGTCCCGTGGGAATCGCTAGCCGGACCCAGTCGTTCGGCCGCAACGGTGGCGCATCGGTGTAGCGCCCAACCGCGAGTGCGGGCGGTGGCAGCACACGGCGCTTGAAATTCGTGTCGGTGTGGTAGCGCAGTTTCTTCGCCTTGATCGGCGCCAGGCTGGACACCATCACCACGGCGTCGTCGGGCGGAAGCTGCATCACTTCACCCGGCGTCAGCAGCGGACGTGCGGTTTCCTGACGCGACACCATCAGGTGTCCGAGCCACGGCGCGAGCCGGTGACCGGCGTAGTTGCGCTGCGCGCGTAGTTCTGTCGCGGTTCCGAGCGTTTCGGAGATGCGCTTGGCGGTACGCTCGTCGTTGGTCGCGAACGTCACACGCACATGGCAGTTGTCGAGAATCGAGTGGTTCTGGCCGTAGGCTTTATCGATCTGGTTGAGCGACTGCGCGATGAGGAAGCTGCGGATACCGTAGCCCGCCATGAACGCCAGTGCCGTCTCGAAGAAATCAAGCCGCCCCAACGCCGGAAACTCGTCGAGCATCAGCAGCAGCTTGTGACGGCGCGCGATGCCGTCGCTGCCGTCAAGTGATTCGGTCAGGCGCCGGCCGATCTGGTTGAGGATCAGGCGCACCAGCGGTTTCGTGCGGCTAATGTCCGAAGGCGGCACCACCAGATATAGCGAGACGGGATGCTCGGACGCGATCAGGTCGGCGATTCGCCAGTCGCAGCGCGACGTGACTTCGGCCACCGTGGGATCTCGGTACAGGCCGAGGAACGACATCGCCGTAGACAGCACGCCCGACCGCTCGTTGTCGCTCTTATTGAGCACTTCGCGCGCAGCGGATGCGACCACGGAATGCGGCGCATCACCGAGGTGCCGCGTCGTCATCATCCGGTGCAGCGTCAACTCGAACGGACATGCGGGATCGGACAGGAAATTGGCGACGCCGCGCAGCGTTTTGTCTTCGCCCGCATAGAGCACATGCAGGATCGCGCCGACCAGCAGTGCGTGACTGGTCTTCTCCCAATGGTTGCGGCGCTCGAGTGCGCCTTCGGGATCGACCAGGATGTCCGCGATGTTCTGCACATCGCGTACTTCATGCGCGCCGCGCCGGACTTCGAGCAGCGGGTTGTATGCGGCCGATCTCGCATCGGTCGGGTTGAACAGCAGGCAGTGCGAAAATCGCGAGCGCCAGCCCGCGGTGATCGCCCAGTTCTCGCCCTTGATGTCGTGAATAACGGCGGACGCCGGCCAACTCAACAGCGTCGGGATTACGAGACCGACGCCCTTACCGGAGCGCGTCGGCGCAAAGGTCAGAACGTGCTCCGGGCCTTCATGGCGCAGATACTGCCCGTCATGCAACCCGAGAAAGACGCCAGCTGGTTGCGTCAACCGGGCCTTGCGGACGTCGCGGGCATCGGCCCAACGCGCTGAACCGTAAGTCGTGACGAGACGCGATTGCCGCGCACGCCATACGGACATACCGATGGCGACGAAGGCGGCGCCGACACCGCTGGTCGCCGCGATGGTGCCGCCCTTCAGGAACAGGCGCGGCGCATAGGCGTCGTACCAGTACCACCATTCGAATAGCTGCCATGGGTGATAGAACGGAATGCCTAGGCAGTCAAACCAGGGCGAACCAAGGCGTAGCTGGTAGCCCAGATGTGCGGCGGTCCATTGGGTAGCGCCCCAGGTTCCCGCGACCACGATGCCGAACACCATCAGCACCTGGCCGAACAGCACACTTGTCCCGTTCATGCGGCCTCCGACGTTCTCCTGCTTTACACAGCAAAAACGTGCTGCGTAGCCTGGAGAATCGGCGGCGAGTCAGCGCCGGTCAAAGACCGTTACGGTGATAAACGAGATCGAAAAAGCAAGATTTCTAGCGGGAGAGATGCGTAGCGCAACGCAGGGTATTCGCGCGCACGTGGGCACAGCGTGCAACCAACGAAATCACGTGTTGCTTGATTTACGATTCGGGACTTTGACCGGTCTTCGAGCGCGAGACGCGCGACGGTGGGTTTTGCTGATGCGTTAAAACCGCGCCATCTCAACCCCAGACGTGCGCCACGAGACGGCAGGAGCCGTGATCTCGCGATGTTACTTATTGCCGAGATCGCGCCCTCGCTTCACAATTTAGGGGCGGTCTTGGGCGGCGTATACTGGGGCCCGCTGCCCATGAATAGCCGATGCCGGGCTTGGTTCGCAGCACTGCACTCCTCCTTGGAAACCTTGGCATCGTTCTCTGCACACTGTTGTTCAACTTTGTGCAATCGTTCAGTATCGGCAAGCAATGACTCGACCGGATCGGTCGGCTCGGATTTACCGCAAGCGGCCAGTAATGCGGCGAGCATCATCAACATGATCCTGTTCACGATTCGACTCCGTCAGATAGTTCGGAACGTGATAGCCCCGGAGGTGATTGCACAGCGGACGCTTCGACGACATGGATTCTCTCGATGAAGCGTGCCAACGTCTCCGAAAGTTCACTGTCTAACCGCAGAAGATAAGTGACAAGCGGGGGCATGGGACCAGCCAATGGCCTTGCGACTACGCCTGACTCCCCTCTTGCCGCAATCTGCGAAGCGCCGACCAAACCCAAGGCAAAGCCTGCTGCCACCAGCGCCATCATCAGGTCAACGGACGCCACTCGTTCTGTGATCAACGGCTCCCGATCGATTCGCCGCAATACCCGTTCGATCTGCCGAACGTAGCCTTCGCACATGTGTGGATCTCCGAGCACCAGCGGATAACGCAGTACTTCCTCCAGCGGGATGCGCTTGTATGTCAACAGGGGATGGCGAGCAGGCACCGCGACCATTAGCGGATCTCTCCAAATCGCTTCAGCGATGATGCCGTCACCGACCTCATCCGACCGGGCAAATCCAATGTCATAGAGGTCGTCATGCAACCCTTTGATCTGTTTTTCCAGGGGAACTTCGGAAAGACGTATCTCGATCTCCGGTTCTTCCTGTCGGCACAGCGCCAGAAACGTCGAGAAACGCGACGGTGAAATGCCGTCTGAAAGCGCAACCCGTAACCTACCGTGAAAGCCGTTGACCGCGGCTTTGACGCTATCACGCGCCTGTTCCAGCGCAGTGAAGACGCGCGGGACATGCTCCAGGAAAAGCTGTCCGGCGCGTGTCAGCCGGGTGCTGCGCGTCGTACGCACGAAAAGTTGCGCGCCCAGATCCTCCTCCAGTTCCTTGATCGCGCGGGAGAGAGGTGACTGTTCGATATGCAACCGTTCGGCAGCGCGTGCGAAGTGAAGTTCTTCGGCCACCGCGAGGAAACAACGTAAGTGGCGAAGATCCATTTACTTCACTCCATTCCATCGACTCATCACGGTTACCTTTTTAAATGCTTTCTAATGTCATCGATAAGACCTGGCCCAGCAGGCTTCCATCCGAGCAATTCCTGCGTGATAGCGCTTGATGCTGAGAGGTCGCGCCGAACAAGTTTCCCGAAAAAGCCAAAGTGCGCATCGGCGTCTTCTGAGTGAATCGACAGCAAGGGTATATTCAAGCCATCACCGATAGCCTTTGCTATAGCCTTCAGCGAAATGCCCTCTTCGCCTACTGCGTGATATGTGGCTCCAGCTTGATGTTTATCCAAAGCGAGCGCGTAGACGCGCGCTGCATCCTCGACGTGGCAAGCAGGCCAGCGATTCAGTCCGTCATCGATATAAGCAGAAATACCCTTCTCACGCGCAATACCTATCAAAGAAGTGACCAGGCCTTGCTTCGCGACGCTATGCACCTGTGGAAGACGTATGACGTTCACATGAACGCCGCGCGCTTGTAAAGCTGTCGCTGTCTGTTCAGATACGCGTGGTGTTGGAGATACGGCCGGCAAACTAACAGATTCGGTTATCGGCCGAATAAGTGACTCCAAAGGCATGCCCGTACTCACCAGGAGCGGGCGATCCGTGCCTTTCAGCGCATCACCAAATGTCTCAATGACACGCTTATCAAGTTCTGCATTTTCTTTAAACTTAGAAAAGTCATGCTCAAACGCACAATGAACTACTGCATCCGCCATTGCCGCGCCAGCATAAATAGCATTCAAGTCTTCAAGGCGACCTAGATGCACTTCTGCACCAGCGGAGCGCAGAAGTTTTTCTCCCGCCTCCGACCGAGCTAGCCCGATCACACTGTGGCCATGCTCAAGAAGCTGAGGAATGATGGCTGATCCTACAAGGCCGGTAGCGCCAGTCAAAAATACGCGCATGACTAATTTCCTCTTCTGAAAAATGGTGCTTGATAGAAATTCGGTGGCCCAGAGGCACCGGCGGGCTCAACCGCGAAAAACATAGGCAGAGGGCAATAGTTACTTTTAGTAAGCTACATGATGAATGAATATGTGGTAGAAAGGAAGAACGCACTATCACCTTAGGAAGTGAGGTAGAAGTAACTATGAAAAAACCGCTGAAGAACGCCCGACGAGAGCCGATTGCACTACTGTGTGATAGCGACGAAGCCAAGATCGTCCGGGAATTCATGGCAAAGATTGGTGACAAGTGGAGCATCATGCTGGTCGTCTTATTAGGAAGGCGCCCTACGCATCGAGCGCGGTTTTCCGAGCTTCAGAAACTCGTCACGGGCATATCTCAACGAATGCTTAGCACGACGTTACGTGGCCTGGAGAGGGACGGATTCGTGATCCGAGAAGTTTTCCCGGAGGTGCCCCCGAGAGTGGAGTATGAGCTTACCGCTCGCGGGCTAAGCTTGTTGGAGCCTCTGCACAATTTAGTGGAGTGGATTGGAGATAATTGGGAATCGATAAAAAAGTCGAGAGAGACTTTTGACAAACGGCCACGATAATCGTCGAAAAAAACATCGAGAGGCGTTGCGAACCGATAGGTAAAGCTATGGGTGAGCGTCAATAATTCGTCCTGTTCGGCGACCCTTTGAAGCGTCGGCAAGTGAATTTTTAATCATTCACCGAGGTCGATCATCACCGTGGCGCTACCTGTCGCTCTGGGGATTACCTCGCGAAAAATCTTAGTGGCCGGGTCCGATGTGTGGCAGCAACAGGTAGGACATATGCTCTCCGCCGGTCGCAACGGCATCTGTTCCACCGTACAGCGCTGGGTCACGGTTTGGATGCGCCGCGAAAAAGAGCCCTGAATTGTGCGCGTCGGGAAGCGCGTAATCGTTGGCATGAACGATGTTCGCACCGGGCCCATATCCGAAGTCCTTCCCCTGGATCGTCAAGGCGAGCCGATACCCCTTGGGAATCACGATGCTCGTCGGTTCAGCGAATCCCACGTCGACCGGGTAGAGCTGCCCCGGCGTCATCGGCTCGGAAACAAGATGTGGATGAAATGGCTGGTACTCCGTCGATCTGGATGTATCGACAGCGCGGTGCGATACCCGGAGATACCCCAGATCGAGCGGCACGTTCGGATCGCTGTTGCCGATGAAAGTGACGTCCCTGCCCTGCGGATCGATCAGTCTTAGCGCCGCAAAGATATCCATGTCCGCGGTCGAGGAACTGACCCAGAGCTTCACGCCAATCGGGCCGGTAAATTCCGTCTGCTCAGCAAAAGGTGTCGTCGTAAACGTCACGCCATCGCCCAGCCCGGGCCAGGACTTCTGGCCAGGTGCGGCATGCTGCACATCGGGGCTCATCGATCCGTTTGCCGCATCGAGGTAGTAGCGTTCCCACTGCGTGCCCGGCAACGGCCAGGCGGCGGCCGTACGCCAGGCCGTTCCGTCCGGGCGGCGCATCTGAATGGCGACGCGCGACTCTTTTTCCCAGCCGTTATCCGCGCCCTTCAGAAAATGATCGAAGAAGCGCTTCTGCAGCGCGAGCGCCTCATCCGAATAGAAAGGCGTCAGGTGGTCGCCGGTCTGGATGCGGAGCCACTTCTGCTTGCTGGCGGCCGCGAGATAGCCTGCCGTACTCCAGTCTGTCCAGTTGGCCACATCGAGCAGCGGCACCGTGATACGGCTCCCATCCGGCGTGCGCTGTCGATAATAGTCGTCATCGAACGGGTGTCTTGCGAAGGCCCCGACCGGATCAACGCGGTTGTGCGTCAGGACTTCTGGTGAAAGAGCTGCCCCGGTGTCCTTGCCGCCATGAATGGAATCCACGAGCGGCGTCTGCGCGTTGCCATTCTGGTTGGGCACCACCTGGTGGGTCCACCAGTATTCCCACGCGACGTTGAGGATGCCACCGTAATAGCCGATCTCGCGATAGTGGTCGAACGCCCTCTCCCACGGCAGGATCGCAGCGAGCCCCTCCGGTTTAAGGACGGCAACCTGATACTGGTTGATCGCCTGGTAGGACGTGCCGAGCAGACCGACCTTGCCCGAACTCCACGGCTGGTGGGCGGCCCAGGTGATCAGCGTTGCATAGTCTTCGGTCTCGCGCGGCGAGAATGGATCGAGCACGCCAGGCGAGGCGCCGGCTCCGCGGACGTCGGCATGAATCACGATGTAGCCGTTGGCCACCCAGCGTTCGGGGTCGGGCGCCTCGAACCGGATGTAGCGACATGAGGATTGCTTGCAGAGGTCCGGGTATTTTGCGATCAGCTTCGCCCACGATGACTTGTAGGTTGGTGCGTCTGCCATGCTGGTGTCTTTCCCGTATGGCCCCATCAGCATCAGCACAGGGTAATGGCCTGCTTTCTCGGGGCGATAGATATTGACGCGCAGCTTCAGGCCATCGGTCATGGTGACGGGCACATCATGATCGAAGAGCATGCCGGGAACTCCACTATTAACGGGCTCCGCGAAAGCGGGTCGGGCAAACGTAACCAGCAACGCAGCAGCGAGTGGAACGAGTCGGGTCAAACGCATCCTAAGTACTCCTGGTGGTTGAGAGCTTCGCTGCCCGGTCATCAGGTAGCGAACCGGCTTCGACGGAAGGTGATCGCGCGTGCGGTATCCGGGATCAGTGTTCACGGAACGGGACGCCGTGACATTTGCCGCGGGGCGTCGTGTATGGCTGCCGCGAGGTCGTTCATCAGTGGCGAATGCTGCGGCTCCCAGTGCAGCCGTTCCCGCGTGGCCTGGCTGGAGACCGGGTTGTCCGCGCCGACGAACGGGGCGAGCCAGCCGAAATGCCTTGCTGAGTCTTCGGGTGACAAAGGCACCACCCGAACATCGAGATGGCGCCCAATGGCCTCGGCGATGTTGCGAAACGGAAGGCCTTCCTCGGCCACCGCGTGATAGCGCGCGCCCGCCTCACCGTTTTCGAGCGCGAGCCGGAACAGCAGTGAGGCATCGAGCCGGTGCACGGCGGCCCAGCGGTTTTTCCCATCACCGGGATACGCGGATATTCGTTTCTTTCGCGCGATGTCGATTAACCGCGTGACGAGCCCGAGCCGGGTCTCGTCATGCACCGACGGCGGCAGCCGGACGACCGTAGCGCGCACACCGGTCCGAACCAGATCCAGGGCCGCCTTTTCGGATGCCGCCCTGAGGCCACCCACCGCGCCAGGATCGGAGGCGTCGGTTTCCAGCGCTGGACGCTCCGGCGCCATGGCCATCGTCGGAAACGCGATGACAAGCGACCCCTTCTTTGCGCCGAGTGCGCCACCGAACGCCTCGATGGCGCGTCGCTCCACTTCGACTGCCGTGGTCGAGAATCGCCTGACGATGTGGGTCGGTCGACCGCCGAGCAGTATCCGTACGCGACGAAGGGGACTGGCATGCGAGAGCGCATGAAAAAAAGCGGTGTGAATAACGCCGTCGGCTTCTGCCGCGGCCCGGCGCAGAACTTCCAGATTCTCGATCGTCCCGCGACAGGCCTTCGCTCCCAGGGCTTCAAGCGAAGCGGCGGCGTGCCCTGAACGCGCGAGGCCCGTCACCTGATGGCCGGCGGCGAGAAGATCGCGAACAATGGCCGATCCGATGAAGCCTGTGGCGCCAGTAACGAAAGCGCGCATTCCGTCCTCCTTCGCTGTCAGGTCAGTGGGAAGACGCAGCCGGCCCGGTGCTGAAATAGCCCGGTTGCGCGAGATCGGCGAGAAGATCTGGCTGCTCCGGCGTCCAGTCCAGAAGCGCCCGAGTGCGATCACTGCTGGCGGGCGCGTCGATTGACGCGAATGGAGCAAACCATCCGAAATGCGCGGCCGCTTCATCCGGTGAGACGGAAACCAGCGGTAAGCCCAGGCTACGGCTGATGGCCTTAGCGATGTCCCTGAGCGCGACGCCCGTTTCGCCGATTGCATGAAAAGGCCCCGCCGTCACGTTCTCCAATGCAAGCCGGTAGACCCTAGCGGCATCGAGCCGATACACGGCAGGCCAGCGGTTGAGCCCTTCGCCCACGTAAGCCGAGACACCCTTTTCGCGAGCGATAGCCGCCAACCTCGGCACAAATCCGTGGTCGCCCAGACCGTGAACCGACGGCGCCAGGCGTATCGCGGTTGCGCGCACACCGCGCGCGATCAGTTCCGAAACGGTGGCCTCCGGCGAGCGCGGAAAACGTTCAGAGGCGGCAGGCGCGAGATCGTCCTCGGTCGCGATCCGGCCTGGGGCCAGAAAAGCGACGCCGGACGTGACCAGAAACGGGCGACTGGAGCCTTCGAGCGTCACGCCGATTGCCTCAAGAGCGCGTCGTTCCTGGGCGCTATTCTCGGCAAAGCGCGACCAGTCGTGATTGAACGCGGTGTGAATCACCGCATCCGCTCGAGAAGCGCCCCCCTGCAAGCGCTGAATATCGTCGAGCGACCCCATGAGCGGCCGGGCACCGGCGGCAGTGAGTTTCACGGCGCCCTCCGTCGAGCGCACCAGGCCCGTGACCTGATGCCCCGTTTCAACCAGTTCCCTCACCACCGCCGAGCCAACCCAGCCGGTCGCTCCCGTCACGAATACGCGCATCACACACCTCCTGTTCTGGTTCCAGCACAAGTTATGGCATGGGAGCGGGATCATCTATGCCTTATAGTTCGTATTTGGTATTCATTCGTTCGGAACTCGCTATGGATCCGCTATCCGATGTGCTGTCGTTGCTGGAACTGCGAAGCTACATATCAGGCGGCTTCGACGCGGCCGGAGACTGGGCCGTGCGATTTGGTCGCCACGACGGCATCAAGTTCCATGCGGTTCTTCGCGGGCAGTGCTGGGTCGCCGTGGAAGGCGAACCTGAGCCTGTGAAAGTCGTGGAAGGAGAATGCTTCCTGCTCGCGAGCGGAAGGCCCTTTCGCATCGCGAGCGATATGGCAGTCGAGCCGGTCGATGTGCGCACGCTGCTGCCGCAAGTCCAGGACGGCCGCATCGTGACGTACAACGGCGGCGGCGAATTCCTGAGCATCGGCGGATTTTTCACGCTGGCTGATGCTCAGGCCGATCTGCTGTTGAACATGCTGCCCACCATCGTTCACGTGCGCGACGAACCTGGCCTCTCAACATTGCGATGGTGCATCGAGCGCATGCGGCAGGAATTGCGCGAGCCGCAACCTGGCGCCGACATCGTCGCCCAGCAACTGGCGACCATGGTGCTGGTGCAGGCGTTGCGGATGCAGCTTTCCGCGAGGAGCAGCGATGGTGTCGGCTGGCTGTTCGCCTTGGCGGACAAGCGCATGCGCGCGGTGATCAATGCCATGCACGAAGCGCCCGGCACGAAATGGACCCTGCAGACGCTCGCCGGGCAAGCCGCCATGTCCCGCACAACCTTCGCGCTTCGGTTCAGGGAACTTGTCGGCGTCTCGCCGATGGATTACCTGACGCGCTGGCGAATGAGGCTCGCCGCAGACAGGCTGACGCATTCCCGCGACTCGATTGCCGGGATCGGCCGCGCGCTTGGGTACGAGTCCGAGAAGTCCTTCAGCACGGCATTCAAGCGGGTCATGAACTGTTCGCCGCGCCAGTATGGCCGGGGACAACGCGCATCAGGTCACAGAGAACCGACGTGAGAATTGGACTCGCTTCCCGGAACCTGCTCGCCGGATCGGCTGGGGCCGCAACGCGTTATGCCCGAGCCTGCAGCAAGGAAGTCTGGCGCCCATGATCCGCGCCTTTGCGGAATGGAAACCAGACGTTTTGGAGCACTCGCACAAGCAGTGGAGGCGGGCGATCCCGCAGAACGAGATGATCGTCTGCCCTTAATTGCTCGGAACGGCGATCCTTACTCTCTCGATAAATCGAGCCAGCGCCTCGAAAGGCCGTTGTCCAGATGCAGCAGACGAGTTGCGAGAACAGACGTGTGACCGGCCAGAGGCCGGGCCACCATCCCTTGTTCACGGCTAGCGGCGATCTATGAGGTGCCGGCAAGATCCAAGGCGAAGCCCGCCGCTAACATCGCCATCATCAGGTCAAGGGACGCCACTCGATCAGCAATCAGCGGCTCACGATCGACTCGCCGTAGCACTCCTTCAACCTGTCCCGAATAGCCTTCGCATGCATGGGTATCTCCCGGTACCAGCGGATAGCGCAGCAGTTCCTCCAGTGGGATGCGCTTGTACGTCAGCAGAGGATGGCGGGCAAGCACCGCCATCATCAAAGGATCGCTCCAGACGGCTTCGGCGAAGATGCCATCGCCGACCTCATCGGACCGCGCGAACCCAAGGTCATACAGATCGTCGTGCAGTCCTTTGATTTGCTGTGCCAGAGGAACCTCTGACAGATGCATCTCGATTTCCACCCCTCCTCGCGACGCAGCGCCAGAAAGGAGAAGAGGCGCGACGGCGCGATGCCGCCCGGGAGCGCAGCCCGCAACTGACTGTGAAACCGGTTGGCAGCAGCCTTCACCCTATCACGCGCCTGCTGCAAGGCAGTGAAGACAGGCGGCACGTGTTCCAGAAATAGCTTCCTGCGCGCGACAGGCGAATGCTTCGCCTGTGCGCACAAAGAGCTGGCACCTGGGTCTTCTTCCAGCTCCTTGATGGCTCGCGACAGCGACGGCTGTTGTGAAGTCGCTCCGCTGCGCAAGCGAAATGCAGTTCTTCGGCGAGCCCAATGAAGCATCGTAAATGGCGCAGTTCCATGAGCCATCGCTCGCCCGGTCCGGCCCACGTCACGAGTTGCAGTATTTAGGGCAATCACCTTTCCCTTTTCACAGCCGCATCAGGCCACCGTCAACCACGAGCGTCTGTCCCGTCACGAAACGCGCGTCCTCACTGGTGAGAAAGGCGACCGGTCCGGCGATGTCGGCTGGCGTGCCGAGCCGCTTGATCGCCTGCATCATGTAGACCTGCGCCTTCTGCTCGTTCGGCATGCCGCTCGCACCTTCCGTATCGGTGATGCCGGGATGGACGGCATTGACAATGATGTTGTCAGCCGCGAGCTCATTGGCGAGAGCGCGCACGAGACCGACCACGCCCATTTTCGACGTGATGTAATGGGAAAAGCCGAATCCGGGCGGTGTCACCATGCCGACCGCGTCGGAACCGACCGCGACGATCGATCCGCCACCGGCCTTGCGCATCAGCGGTACGATCGCCCGGGCGCCGATCACATGCGCGTCGAGGTTCACAGCCATGACGCGGCGCCATTCGTCCTGCGTCATCTCGTCGAGCCCGGTGATCGGGTAAATGCCGGCAGCATGCACGAGGATGTCGGCACGGCCGAATTTCTGCCCTACCTCGGCGGCGACCCGCACCCAATCCGCCTCACTCGTGACGTCAGCGGCGATGGAAATCGCGCCGTTGCCGATCTGGGCAGCTTCCTCCGCAGCATCCCGGCGGTTGACGAGGACGACTTTCGCGCCGCGCTGCGCCAAAAGATTGGCGATCCCGCGCCCGATGCCCTGCTTGCCACCGGTGATGATGGCGACCTTGTTTTCATGTGTGTTCATGGATTGCTTGCCTGGTTGGATTGCTGGTTGGATTGCTGGTTTGCGAGCGCGCGCAGCCGCGGCTCGCCGATCTCTGATAGCAGGTCGGGTCTGGTCGGCTTCCAGCCCAGCTCAGTTCGTGTCCGCGGATCGCGCGAGCGGCTGCATGCCGACAGTAGGAGTGCCCCGAACGGGCCGAACACGTCGGCCGCCTCGTCCATCGTCAGACTGCGCGTCTGGACGCCCAGGTCGCGCGCCACGGCCTCGGCAATCCAGCGGTATGGGATTTCTCCGGCAACGGCGTGGTACAGCGCGCCCGCCTGCCCGCGCTCGACGACAAGCGAGAATAGCCGTGCCAGATCGGCGCTATGCACGTTGGAATAGGTGGCAAGTCCGGAGCCGATGTAGCAGGCGGCACCGGTGAGCGCGACGGAGCGGTACACGCTCGCCACCGGCCCGCTATCGCCCGGCCCCCAAATCACCGGCGGCCGGATCACCATGCTTCGCAGTCCGTGCCCGGCGGCGGCGCGGACGATGCCCTCTGCCTCGACCCGCGGAAGCGCCAATGGCTCCGGCACGAAGGGATCGTCTTCGGCAAAGCTGTCCGGGCTCCACGCCCCACCAGTGCGTTGCATGAAAACGCCACTGCCCGACAGGAAGACGAACGTCTTGCCACCTCCCGCGAGTGCTTCGCACAGCGTCCGGATGATCGTCGGCTCGCGCTCGAAGGCAACCTGTGCCGCGTAGATTGTCACCTCGGCTGAGCGTGCTGCGGCGAGCACCGGCGCCATGTTGGCGTCAAGATCGCCGCGAACTGCAGAGATACCGACCGCTCTTAGGGCTGCCTCGGCGCGATCAGTTCGCGCGAGCCCTAGCACCCGCCGCCCGTCCGCCAGGAAGTGTCTTGCCAGCGCGCTTCCGACGAATCCAGACGCACCAATAATGAAGATATTTTGTGACATGAAGGCTCCTTGGCTTATAGCCTAGGGCCTCTCGATGTCTCTGAAAAGACTGTATTATTAGATACCACCTATCGAGGGAGTAGATACATTGTTGAACGGCGTTTCCCTTGATTACCTGCGGACTTTCGTTGCTGCCGCGGATCACGGCAGCTTTTCGGCTGCGGGTCGCGTGATCGGGCGGGCGCAGTCAGTGGTAAGTCAAACCATCGCCAGCCTGGAAGTGCAGCTCGGCGTAGCGTTGTTCGAGAGGGTCGGCCGCTACCCTAAGTTGACGGCTCAGGGAACGAACCTGCTGGCCGACGCGCGCCGCGTAGTGACGGGTGCCGACGCACTAACGGCCAAGGCACGGAGCTTCTCCGCCGGCCTGGAGCCCGAACTTTCCATCGTCGTTGACGTCATGTTTCCGCAGCGGTGCCTTACCGATGCTCTCGGCAGCTTCAAGGAGCGTTTCCCATCTACGCCGCTCAGGCTCCATGTCGAGGCGCTGGGCCGCGTCGCAGAACTCGTGCTCAATGGTGAATGCAGCCTCGGCATCACCGGGACACTACCGTTCCTTCCTCCCGGACTCGCGGCCGAACGCCTTTTCAGTGAGGAGATGGTGACAGTGGTGGCTCCCGGGTCGCCCCTTGCAGGTAGACGGCGGCCCATCGCGTTTCGGGAGGTGTTGGACGAGACACAGCTTGTGCTCACTGATCGCTCCTCTCTGACCAGTGGAGTCGATTACGGCGTGCAAGGGAAGAACATCTGGCGGCTTGCCGATCTTGGCGCGAAGCACGCTTTCCTGCGTGCCGGTCTCGGATGGGGACACATGCCGCTCTGGCTGATCAGTGAAGACCTGAAGGAAGGCCGTCTGGTGCGCATCGAGCTGGAAGGGCCTTCTGCAGGCTTGATGCCTTTCCAGGCCACCTATCTGACTGATCGATTGCCCGGCCCCGCTGGCAGGTGGTTGCTGGAACGCTTCCAGGGTACCTGATTGAAGGGACTTTGATTAGCTAGCCGACCGATGTCGATTGCCAGAACCGGCCGCGCGTGGGTACCAGTCCGAGAAATCATTTAGCACGGCATTCAAACGGGTCATGAACTGCCCGCCGCGCCAGTATGGTCGCGGACAACGCAAAGGAACGATATGAAGACGCAGGCCAGACGTGCCAGACGTGAGATACCGCCCACAAACAGTTGCATCGCCGGGCAGTTCAGGAATGCGAACTTTCTCGATTGTTACTCCATCGATCTGCCGCCCGGAACATCATCGGATATGCGCGCCCTCGCCACCACCATGTTTGAATCCCCACCCACATGGTTTCGCGCGCTGATGCTCATTCGCGACACGGCAATAGGCGTGTTCGGCGTGAAAACATCGAATCAGATGCGCCTGATCACGCCGCTAAAGCACACAATCGAATTCTTTCCGGTACAAAGTGAGGACCAGGACGAAATCGTTCTGGGCGAAGACGACATCCATCTGGATTTCCGCTTTTCGCTTTTGCGCCAGCAAACATCGAAAGGCCAGCATTTGTACGCGACCACGGTGGTGCATTGTCACGGCAGGCTTGGCCGCACCTACCTTGCGGTCATTGAGCCCTTTCACCACCTTGTCGTGCTTAGCAGTCTGGCCCGCCTGGCAAGGCGAATGCAGGCTACTGAAGCTGTTCGGGCCGACACTGTCTTTCAGCACCGTCGAATTGCTTCGACTTTCGTCCGCGTCCTTTGTCGAACCGCGCTCACTGATTGAACCGATTTGCCCCCCAACCTGGTAAACCGCGGTTCTTCACTAGAGGCGCCATGCGTCGTGCGCCCGCTACACCGAAAAGTGAAAACCGTCGATACCCAGCCGCGCCGTCGATACTGGCACTGCAGTGCGCGGTATTGATGCCTTCGGCGCCACTGACCATGACAACGCGTACTCGATGGCGTAAGCGCAGCGCCATAGCAGTCGGCGGATCTCCTGTGCGCATACGCCGCATCCCACGCAATGGCAGCCGCGTTCGCCAGTGATTCAGGGAGATTGATCTGCCGGAACCAGCCTCATCGCCTTACCGCCCAATTTCGGCGTGAGTTTCTGCTGGACTGCAACCACTGCTGGAAGCGGGCGCCATGCCACTGTCATGCTATCGACAAGGCCCGCATCGTTTAGATGCATGTGATCCATGCCGTCAATCACCTGGTCGCCCAGCCTGATCGTGAATACGGCGACGAAATCAGCCCCTTTGCGCAGGAGAAGCTTCGGTTCGAAGGCCTCCACGGTATCGAGAAGCTGGGTCAGGACCTCTGCGACACGCTCCTTGCCTTCGAAGGAGGCGGGAGCGATTGGGCTTCGAAGGACGACATTATCTGCCATATGGAACTTGGTTCCTTCGACATCGCGCCTGCCCATGGCTTCGAGATAAGCGTCGAGATGCTCGGTAGTTAACACAAGGAACTTCTCCTGATTTAGCCGGCGGTGCCGGTTCTGCGCGTTTGGTTATCAAAACGATGAGCGACCTGAAGTTCGCTCAATCTTCTCCACGCCCTACAAATCTAACGGTGATGCCTGAGGGCGCGGGGCCCATGCCTCATAAAGTCAAGTTGCCTTCCAAATCCATCGTAATGCCATTGACCCTGGGTAATTAACGGGAGTACCGTTCACGTCAGTCGTGACAAAAATGTCATTAGTGCGATTCGGGAGTCTATATGGAGAAATTGGGTGCGCTGGGTGGGCTAGAGGTCTTCATTCAGATCGCGCGGACGCAGAGCTTTGCCACAGCGGGACGAGATCTCGGCATCTCAGCGTCAGCCATCAGCAAAAGCATTTCCCGACTTGAAGAGCGCGTTGGTGTGCGGCTCTTTCAACGCAGCACGAGGAGCGTCCGCCTTACGTCCGAAGGCGAGATGTTCCTTGAAAGATGCAGACGCATCTTTGGAGAAGTTCAGGCTGCGGAGGATGAACTAGGCGCAATGGCACAACACCCGCGAGGGAGACTACGGGTGGGCCTGGCGCTCTCGGCGGGGCTACCATTGCCCGTGCTTTCGGCATTCATGGAGCGCCATCCCGAGATCGAACTTGACCTTGACTTCAATGATCGACTGGTCGACGTAATCGATGAAGGTTTTGACGTGGTCATTCGTGGGAGCGCCCTTCGAGATTCGCGCCTGGTGTCTCGCCCACTGGGTCGCTGGCGCGCCTGTCTGGTGGCCGCGCCAGCGTACCTGGACCGAGAGGGAGTGCCCGCGAAGCCGGACGACCTTTTGAATCATGCATGTCTGCACTATCGCTGGACCTCCACGGGAAGACTCCATCAATGGCCGCTGCGGCATTCGGCATTCGCGTCGGCAGGCTCGTCGCTGCCTTTGACGATGGTATGCAACAGCCTGGACGCGCTGCTTCATATGGCCCTGGCGGGGCGCGGGATCGCCTGCGTGCCGGATTTTTCTGTCAAGAACGCAATCGCAGATGGACGCCTGAAACCCGTGTTGGCTCCCTATGTGGTGGACTCCAACGCCATCCACCTGGTGTGGCCCAGCAATCGGAAAATGACGCCAAAGGTGCGCGTCTTCGTGGATTTTGTGCGTACCCATTTTGGCGAGCATCTGGTGACTGAAGTCGCTGACGGAAAGCAACGGCGGTGAGCACGCGACCAGAACCGTCCCGGAGGTTGTTGGCGGGAGGTTCGCGGCTCTATCGGATAAGGTCGACATGAGCAGTCTCCCATTGCATCTGACGGGAGTCAGTTCCGCACCTTCACGAAAAGCTGGTACCTGCCGACTTGCTATTCCCCTGACGCCAATCCGCCCGTCCGCTTCCAGCCGCAGCTCGACGACCGGGTCGAAGATGGTCTTCGGCGCGCGCACGATGCCACGGCTTAGTTCGACCGCTCTCCGGATAGACGCGGCCGCACAAGCTCGCCCAGCGATCCGGAAAAGGCGGCCCAAGCGCGGCTCAAGCTGGTCGCGTCCGACAACCCGCCAGTCAGACTGTACCCGGGCGGCGGCCCTCCAGCTCGTGAGTGACAAGATCGAGGCGATGCGCGAGGAAACCGCAGCCTGGGAATCGTCTCTCGCTCCACCCGCTTCCCGTATGTCGATGATGCAATGGGAGCCCGCGAGGAGCAGGCGCCGCTTCGGGCACATCAGCCATCGACGTGAATGATCTGGCCCGTGATAAAGCCGGCGTCGTCAAACCAGCCACGCCAGATAGGCGAGGTCCCGTGTCTGTGGAAGAAGCATCACCGTAGACCCTGTCGCGACGATCCGTCCGCAACCCGCCGGCACCATACCCGGCATGCACGCTCGCGCGAAATACACCAGCGCCTCGGCATTGACCGCCTGCAACTGATGCCGGATCTCGGCAGTCACCGTGTCCAGCGTACTCATCGACATTAGCGCGGGACGTTGACGAGGATGTCGCAGCGCCTCAACCGCTCGAGCCTCGCATGCGCGGTGCTCCAGACCTGATCCGGATCACGGACGTCCGCCGTGAGCGGCAACATCTCGCCCGCGCCCCACAGATGCTGGAGGATTGTGCGTCTCCCGGAATGTCGAGGGGCGGCAGGCCGGCGATGCAGGTCGCTACTTGCCGCGGCTGCGCTGCCTATCGCACCGTTCAGGTTGATGCGCGAGCGGCGTACTCGGCGCGAGCCGTCTCGATACGGGCGGCGTTCTCAAGCACCCACTCCGCGAGCCCCCGGATCGGACGCAGGAAATCCCGGCCGAGGTCGGTGAGCGCATATTCGACCTGGGGCGGGTTGACAGGCGTCACCGTCCGCGAGACGAGTCCGTTCTCCTCCAGATCGCGCAGAGTGGAGGCAAGCACCTTCTGGCTGATCTCACCCACTTCACGGCGAAGTGCATTGAAGCGGCGCGGCCCGCGCCCCAGCACCCGGACGATCAGTACTGTCCATTTATCGGTGACCCGCCCCAACATGCGGCCGATGAAAACGCATTGGGCGGTTTCCGCCTGGTAATCAAGTGCTTGCAAGGTGCCTCCTTGTCCTTCGGCGCGAATTCTTGGATATTAAGTTTCAGATAGATACCACGTAATCTCACTGAAGGACAGAACCATGATGCCTGGACGCATGCCGACCTACTTCCTCTCGCACGGCGGCGGCCCCTGGCCCTGGCTGAAGCAACTGCGGCCGGGTATCTATGACCAACTCGAAGTCTCGCTTCAGGACGTCCGCGATGAGCTGGGCACAGTCCCGCGCGCTGTGTTGATGATCTCCGGGCACTGGGAAGCGGGTCGGTTTCTGGTTTCGTCCGCCGCCCGCCCGCCGATGGTCTACGACTACCAAGGCTTTCCCGAACACACGTATCGCATCCGCTACGACGCGCCAGGCGATCCGGCACTTGCGGAACGGGTTCGCGACCTACTGGGGCGCGGCGGTCTGGCAGCCGGCCTCGATCCGCAGCGCGGCTTCGACCACGGCACGTTCAGCCTGATGCACACCATGTACCCGGAAGCGACGATGCCGCTCGTGCAGCTTGCCCTCAGGTCCGACCTCGATCCTGCTGCGCACCTCCAGGCCGGCGAGCTGCTCGCGCCGCTGCGCGATGAAGGCGTAGTGATCATCGGCAGCGGCTTCAGCTTCCACGACACGGCGGCAATGCGCGGCGGCTCGGGCGGCCCTGCTTCGGCGACGTTCGATCGATGGCTCGACGAGACGCTGGTCGGCACGGCGCCCGACGAGCGGCATAGGCGTCTCGTCCAATGGACCACCGCACCCTCGGCGCGAGCGGCGCACCCGCGTGAAGACCACCTCCTGCCGCTGATGGTTGCCGTCGGAGCAGCTGGCAACGACGTGGGAACACGCATCTACCATCAAGCCGATTTTATGGGTGCGATCACCGCCTCGAGCTTCCGGTTCGGCCAGCCCGTGACATAGCCAAGCACTGCGATCGCGGTCACCGACCGAATCTCCCCATTCCCGCACTAAACTTCTCTCAACCGTGAAAGTGAGTACGACATGACCGCCAGGCCCCGCATCGCCCTTGTCATTGGCTCCACCCGGCCGACCCGCTTTGCCGACAAGCCCGCGCAATGGATGTTCAAGCAGGTGCGCGCCCGAAACGACATGGAGGTGGAGTTAGTTGACCTGCGCGACCACCCTTTGCCTTTCTTCACCGAGGTGGCCTCCAATCTCCACGCGCCCAGCAAGGACGCAGAGGCGATCCGCTGGCAGGAGCGGATCGCCGGGTTCGACGGCTTCATCTTCGTGGTGGCCGAATACAACCATTCGATCAGCGGCGCGCTCAAGAACGCGCTCGACCAGGCGTATACGGAGTGGACCCGTAAACCGTTCACCGCCATCGCTTACGGTGGCGCGGGCGGTGCGCGTGCGCTCGAGCACCTGCGGGGGATCGCCGTCGAACTCCAGATGGTCTCGACGCGCTCGGCCGTCCATATCGGCGGCAGCGATTTCATGAAGGTGTTCCCGATGGGCGGCAACAAGCCGATCGAGGAGATCGAGCAGACCCTGTTGCCTGCCGCCACGAATGCGCTCGACGAACTGAGTTGGTGGGCGCACGCGACGATGGCCGAGCGTTCATTGCATGGCAACTCTCGCTCGGATGTCGATAGGCGTACCTCGCGCTAACCGCTGGTAAGAACCACCCCACCCACCTCCCTGACGAAGGCGAGCAGCAGTTCGCTGAATCGAGCCGGCTGCTCCTGCTGGATACAGTGTCCGGCGCCGTCAATCAGCTCGATGCTCCTCATTCCCGTCGTCGCCTTCGTCCTCATCAGATCGAGCGCGCCCGGCGCCGCATAGGTGCCCCAATCGCTCTTCCCACCAATGAAGAGCGACTGGACATCGATCGTAGTGCCCGAAAACAGGCGCAACTCAGCGTTCAGGTCAGGATCCAAAAAAACGCGGTAAGCCTGCAGCGCGCCCTGGAAGCCCGTGCGGCCATACTCCTCCGTGTACACCCCCAAGTTCCGGCCCGGTGAGCCATCTGTTGGCCAGGACCGCGGCGGCGGTAGGCTGGAATGGAGCGACGGTCTCTGGCGTGGCGCCACGACATGGTAGCCGGCGTCAGCCAGAATTGGCATGAGGTGTCGCCAGCCATAAGCCAGATCGGGAAAAGCCGTGCAGAAGCAGTGCGAGCGGCCGGCCGGGCTTTTCGTAACCCAGTCTCGAGGATATGGACATCGAGGCCGTTGACGCGCTGATTTGCCTGATGTCTAGCGCCACTTACCTCGCCCGGCGGCGCCCTTCCAACGGGCCACGGTGGGTCCTGAGCGGGCATCGTTGAAGCGCTTGAAGAACGCGTCGTAATCGGCGCCCGTGACCGCGCTACGCAAAGGTTTGACCCGCTCCACGCAGATTTCCGTGGCCTCAGGGGAGTTCTGGATGATTCCCATCACCTCGGAAATGAAGTCCTTCAGGGGCATGGCATTGGGGTCGCTCGCATGAGCGGGCCCCGTGAGTTCCGTCTGCACATAGGGCGGTATCAGCTCCATCACCTGCACGCCGGTGTCGCTCAACTGGTAACGCAGCGACTGTGTGTACGAATGAATGGCGGCCTTGGTGGCGCAGTAAGTGGGCGTCACGGCGCCCGGCACAAACGCCAGGCCCGAGCTCACGGTCATGATCGTCGCGTCCGGCTTATCCAGCAGATGTGGCAGCAAGGCTGCGGTCAAACGGATAGGACCGAGCAGGTTGGTGGAGATGGTTTCCTCCGCATCCACGGTGCCGGGCTCGCGGACATCCTCGGTGCGCATGATTCCTGCGTTGTGAATCACCGCATTGAGCGCCGGGAATTGGGCGACCAGCCGGGCAGCGGTACGCCGGATATCGGCGCCATCGCGAATATCCAGCACGTCGGCCTGCATGCCCGGGTTGGCGGCCAGCGTCTGGTCGAGCATCTCGCGCCGGCGGCCAGTGACGATGACCTGGTTGCCTAGCGCGTGGAAGGCTTCGGCCAGCCCGCGGCCGATGCCCGAGCCGCCGCCAGTGATGAGGATGGTATTGCCGGTTGTTTTCATGGTCTTTCCCCTGGAATGCGTCGAAGCATGGGAACAAGCGACGAGTAGCCATCACGGCGCCAACGTCAATCAGCCGATGGCGAGCAAGGTGTCACAGCTGGCCGAACTGTCAGAGTAGCGCCCGGATTTGCACGACACTGCACGGATGCTCATTGCTTCAATGAGGCTGCGGGCGGTACAAGAACTGCCCTCGCGTTAGCGGTTCCCTGATAGGCCATCGCAGCTTCAATCTCCTCGAAACGGAAGGCTGTGCCAATCTGGGTTCGAAACAAAGGGTCTGCGATGACAGTGCGCAGATCGGCCATCGCTGCCGCCAGCCGTGCCGCGTCTGTGGCCGTAGCGCTGCTGAAGTTGCTGAATCGCTTCACGACAAGATTTTTGCTCATGAACAGCCGCGACGGGATTGTCACGGGCACCGAGACATCCAGGGTTCCATAGATGTAGATTGAGGTATTCATGGGCACGTGTGGCGCAATGCGGTTGATCAAGGCGCCGCCCAGCCCGTCGAACACCGCGGTGGTTGCGAGGCTTTCGGCCAGTTGTCCCAGGTGGTCCTCGAACCCGTCGTCATCGGTTGCCACGACGTGAGCAAGACCCCGTTGACGGAGCTCCTCGTATTGCGCCTGCGAACGCACGAGGTGGATTACCGCAACCTGGCGTTTTTGCGCCAGCGCGGCCAGGGCCAGTGCGGTCGCCGAGGCGCCCGCCGTTGCGATCACACCATGATGGCCTTCGGCCACCATTTGCTCCATGAAGGCATAGGCCGTGAACACATTGACCAGCGAGCCACAGTAGTCGCGAGTCCGCACCTGGTCAGGCAGGATTACGCAGCTGGTGTAAGGCAACTGCGCCTTTTCGGACCACAACCCAACCGTCCCGGCACCGGTGCCAAGTGACCGATAAAGCGCCACGGGCTTCCCCAGGAACTCCTCCGGCACGTCATCACCGATCGCGGCCACTTTGCCAGCCGCGGACGCGCCCCATACCCTGTTTGATCCATTGAGAACCCGGCCCGCCGCGTCGGGCATCATCAAGAACAGCTTGTCGCCGTGGTTGATGGCGCACGCCTCGATGTCCACGATCACATGACCGGGCGGCGGCGTATCAGGTGTGGGAAGGTCCAGCACGGCCAACCCGCGGCTGGACGCATTGATGCCGATCGCTTTCATGCATGCTCCTCAAGTCCGGATGTAAATGAAGGGAGTGATACCCGAACTGGATACATGAGAATCCAGTTACTTACTTTTAACAAGTACGGAATTATTTGTTAGTATCGCTGCCATGAAACTTGAAACGAAGTGCCCCGTGGCATTTACCTCGCGCATTCTGGGCGGCAAATGGAAAGCCCGAATCGTCTGGGCGCTTGTCCGGAATGAACCACTTCGCTTCTCGGAGATCCGACGAGCTTGCCCGCCCGTCAGCGATCGCATCCTGACCAAGGAACTGCGAGAACTGGAACACTGCGGCCTGATCTCGCGCAAAGAATTCCCGGTCATTCCGCCGAAAACGGAGTATCGCCTGACCGCCCTGGGGCAGACGCTTCGTCCGGTCATGGCTGTCATGGCCGAATGGGGTTCGGCCAATCGCGAAAACGTCATTGAAACCCCGAAAGATGCCCGCCCACCCGCTTCCACCGAAGATCTCGGTCATGACTAGTGAAACGGGGATTTTCGTGACGCGTAAATATTCATGCGTCACGCAGCAGAAGAAAAAACGCGTTGCCAAATGACGACGCGCTTGCGAGGACACACGGTGATTGTTGTGTGCTGACGTGCGCCGTGCGCATGCACGCGCTTCGCTACCTTATCGATCACGCCGTTGCTTGCGGACCAATCGCCACCGCGGTATGTTTCCAGCGTCGGAAAAGGCAGACTTGGTTTGGTAAGCCCAAGTCCTTTCGGTAACGAAAGCTCTGGTCTTTGGCCTCGTGCACGAGATCCCCACGACGAACGAAGGGCGCTTCTTTGGCACCCCTAGGTTCGTCCGTGAGGGTCTCAGGTTCGAGAAACGCTCCGGTCGAACGTCGACAACGGAGCCAAACCATGAATATGCCTACCCCCGAACACCACGATGTTCTGATTGCTGGCGCTGGTCCGGTCGGACTACTCCTCGCCTGCGAGCTGCGCCTGGCCGGTTGCTCGGTGCAGGTGTTTGAACGGGCGAATGAACCGACTACGCCGTTAAAGCGGGCTCCATTCGGACTGCGCGGCCTCTCCGTGCCGACCATCGAAAGCTTCGGCAGACGCGGCCTGTTGGCGACCCTTAAAGCCCGGATCCCCGACGGAGAGATCGCGGCCGCAGCCTCCTGGATGAAGGAAGAGCGCAGGCCTGGCGGACATTTCGCCGGCATCGACTTCTTCATGGACCAGATCGATCAGGCGCAGTGGCCCTATCGTCTGCCACATTCGGCGGCCACTATGGCCGCGGATGTTGAGAGCATTGAAGCCATTCTGACGGATCGCGCTGAGGAGCTAGGGGTCACGATCAGACGCGGACTTGGGGTTTCGGGCGCGGAGGTCACAGATGACGATGTCACTGTCCACGCCGGTGGTCAGACATTCCGAGGGGGCTGGCTCGTCGGCTGCGATGGCGCCCGCAGCATAGTGCGCAAGGCGGCCCGCTTCGGCTTCATCGGCACCGACCCCGAGTTCACCGGCTACTTCGCCCGGATCGAACTCGCCGATCCGGCGATGCTCGAGCCAGGTCACCACGACACGTCCAACGGCACCTACATCTTCGACCTGCCTGACATGATCAGGATGGTCGAATTCGACGGCGGCGCCTCTCACCGGATTCAGCCGATCACACGCGACCATGTCCAGGCGGTGTTGCGCCGTATCTCCGGCGCCCAGATCGAGGTGACGGCGCTCGGACTTGCCACCACCTGGACCGATCGGGCCTACCTGGCGACCGAGTACCGGAAGGGGCGCGTACTGCTCGCGGGCGATGCCGCTCACATTCATTCGCCGCTCGGCGGACAGGGCCTCAACCTCGGTCTAGGAGATGCGATGAATCTTGGCTGGAAGCTGGCCGCAACAGTTCGAGGCAATGCGGCCGCTGGACTTCTCGACAGCTATCAGCACGAACGGCGGCCCCTTGCCGAGCAGATACTCGACTGGTCTCGAGCGCAGGTCGCGCTGATGCGGCCGAGCCGGAGTTCGCAAGCGCTCAGAGCTATCGTCCGCGACCTGATTGCGACGCGTGATGGCGCGACCTACTTTGCTGAACGCGTCTGGGGTGTGGGACTCGGTTATAACC
Source organism: Paraburkholderia sp. 22099 (assembly GCF_052045835.1). Classification (NCBI taxonomy): domain Bacteria; kingdom Pseudomonadati; phylum Pseudomonadota; class Betaproteobacteria; order Burkholderiales; family Burkholderiaceae; genus Paraburkholderia; species Paraburkholderia sp. 22099. Next base: position 70,010 of record NZ_JBQEPU010000009.1, read on the forward strand.
TCGGCGCGAGCCACCCACTCGTCGGTCGTAGCGTGCCAGATTTCGAACTGGCTGATGGCACGCGGCTTGGTGATCATCTGACGACAGGCGGTGGATTGCTGCTAGATTTCGACTCGCGCCCAACGCTTCGGACGCTCGCCAGCCGTTGGCGCGAGCGAATCACCTATGTCGCATGCGACGCCACGGAGCGGCTTGGCTTGAGCGCTGTGCTCGTGCGCCCCGATGGCGTCGTCGCCTGGGCGGGCAAGATCTCGCCGGACGATCAGGAAGTCCACGACGCCGCGTCACGTTGGTTCGGCGACCCGCAGGGAACGCCTCGAGCAAGCTGAGCCAAATCGACACTATGCCCTGTGACTTCCGCCCACCATGGCAGGAAACCGGGCCGATGATGCGTTCCCTGGCATCCCGTTGGTCGACCTGTGTCCGCGCATACGTGCCTACTCCGTTGCCGGTTTTGTCCGATGCGCTGGATCTGTGGAGCCGTAAGCTCGCCGCCGATGTCATCGGGCTCCCGAGCCGCGCGAGTGTCCAAAGCCGCCAATAGAGCCACCGACTCGGGCGACTTGCCGTGTAGGAAGAGATCCGTCGTGGTCGGACCAGGCTGGGCGCAAATAATGGCAAGAGCGGCGATAGGCATTCCGCGGCCTAACGGCTAATGTGATCCGCCGCCCCACCCACCTCTCTGACGAAGGCGAGCAGAAGCTCGCTGAGTCGACCCGGCTGTTCCTGCTGTATCCAGTGACCGGCACCGTCAATCAGCTCGATGCCCCTCATTCCCGTCGTCGCCTTCGTCCTCATCAGATCGAGCGCTCCCGGCGCCGCATAGGTGCCCCAATCGCTCTTCCCGCCGATGAAGAGCGACGGCACATCGATCGTCCTGCCAGAGAACAGGCGCAACTCAGCGTTCAGGCCAGGATCGGAAAAGACGCGATAAGCCTGCAGCGCGCCCTGGAACCCCGTGCGGTCATACTCCTGTGTGTACACCTCAAGTTCCGGCTCGGTTAGCCATTTGCTGGCCAGCACCTCGGCGGCGGAAGGCTGAAATGGAGCGACCGTCTCCGGCATCGTCTTGCCGAGGTCCATGACGTAATAGGTGGGCATCTGTGCAAGTTCTGCGGCGGTTAGCGCCTTCAACGGATGCGGCTTGTTTCCCGGCCAGTCGGCGCTCTTGACGTAGAAAAGTGCACGAAGAAACGCGTGTAAGCCTTGAGGCGGGTGCCACATGTCCTGGTTCGCCTGACGACTGCTCAGATACTGCTGGTAATACTCCCTGGGCGGGTCGAGCGCCGCCAGCGCGGCCGCCAGCTTCTGGTTGCCCGTGTTCGATTGAACCGGCGATACCCCGCCTTCCACAGTGTTGAACGGAAGCGCCGGCGGGCCGGGGAACGGTGCGCTCATCAACACGACCGAGGGAAAGACGTCCGGTCGCGCTACCGCGCAATAGGCCGCCACGGGCGAACCGAGGTCGTGCCCGACGAGCATGGCCGTGCGCCGATACCCCAACGCCAGAACCAGACCGAGGGCGTCACGCGTCATGTTCAGGAGGCTGAAGGGCGCCAGCGGGGTGTCATAGTCGTTCACCCAACCCGTGGTGCGGCCAAAACCCCGCTGGTCAGGCGCCACGACATGGTAGCCCGCGTCAGCAAGAATCGGCATCACGTGTCGCCAGCCGTAAGCCAGATCGGGAAAGCCGTGCAGAAGCAGTGCGAGCGGCCGGCCTGCCCTTTCGTAACCGGCCTCGAGAATATGGACATCGAGCCCGTTGACGCCATGGATCATGCGCGAGCGGACTCCCTTGGGAAGCGTTCCCTCACCATATGTTGACATAGTCAAATCAATTCCTCCTGTGGGGTTTGCGCGGGCGGGTCGAAGTAAAGCGGCAACCAGGCTGACCGCGCCCATCGCCAGGACGGCTCGTCGGGACATCGATGGCGTCAATGGATCGAGAGGCATCGCTGAAATCCAGAATATGGTGATCGCCATAGTATGGCGACTGCCATAGCCGGGTCAAGCGAAACGTGGTACGTTTCCGGTATGACACGCAAGACTGACGCGCGCGCGCGCGCGATTGCCGCGGCCGAACGGCTGTTTCGCATCCAGGGCTACACTGCGACGGGACTGACCCAGATCCTTGAAGAAAGTGGTGCGCCCAAGGGATCGTTTTACTTTCATTTTCCCCGCGGCAAGGCACAACTCGCCGAAGAAGCCATCGACAATTACGTGGCGAACCGGATTGCGGTACTACGGAACATCTCGGCGAATACGACCGGTGATGCACCGACTTTTGTCCGTCAGATTTTCAGGACATTCGCGGCCGAAATGGTCGCCTCGGATTTCCAGTACGGATGTCTGATGCAAAACCTGGCGAACGAATTGCCCGCGCTCGATGCTGAGCTGACCGAACGGGTAGCGCGCGGATTTGCTGACTCCACCGGGATTATCAGGAAGCATTTCAGGGAATGCGGCTTCACTCCCGCGCGCGCGTCCTCTTCCGCAGCCGCCCTGGTAGCCGCCCTCGAAGGCGCGCGGACGATCGCCCGCCTGGAACGCACGCCGGCTGTATTCCGGGCGCTGGCAGAGGTAAGTATCCAAAGGTGCGCTGCCCCCGCAAAGTGATCGGGTGCGGGGTTTCCATCGGACCGACCTGACACCGATCACGTGTGGAGTGCATCGATCATGCGCGAGGATCCGTTGATAGACGCCAGCTCGCCGGATCGATGTCCTGCCAATGTTCATCGTCGACCGCCACGATCAGTCTGGCCTGAAAGGACCGATCGATCGGAAAGCCGCGAGGACGACCTGTTGCTGTTGACCCAGTATCGTTTCGCGGCGGTTCGGTACCCAGTGAAAATCAACACTCAGGTTTTCGATTCGATGACAACGGCGAAGAGGTATGCATCGGTGCCGCGCGATGACAAGACCCAGCGCATGTCTTACATGACCGCATCTACCTTTCACCCAGGGATCGTCACGTCGTCGAGGCGGCGTGGCAATTGAACCGCTGCAAGAAAGGCGAACGCGTGGATGCCGCAGAGAATTAGAAGCGCCCCGCCGTATGCACTCGAAATCGCATGACCAGCGTCGACCGACTTTAGCTTCCACGCCAAAAATGTCGCGCATAGGGTCGTCATCGTCGGTCCGCCAAGACGCTGAACAATGTTGAGCGACGTCGTCGCCATGGGCATCCGCTCTTGACGGACCGAAGCATAGGCGGCGCTCAGCGATGGCAGACCCACGCCGCTCATGCCGATTCCTCTCAAAACTAGCGCAGGTATGAGCACCAGAAGATTCAGCCCGTGGGTGGCCAGATACACCATGGGGAGTGTGGCGAGGAGCGTGAGCAAGGCACCCCCGGCGGACACGCACCGAATGCCGAATCGGTCCGTCAGCATGCCCATGAATGGGTTAGTGAGGATCATGCCGATGCCAAGCGGCGCGAGCAGCCAGCCCATGTCGCCAGGCGCTCGACCGCACGCCTGGATGAGAAAGGCCGGAATCAGCATCTGGCCGGCGAACATGCCGCCGTTCGACAGGAATTGCGTGACGGCTGCGACGGAAAAAACCTTGCCCCGGAACAGGCGCAGATCAATCAGTGCGCTATCTCCCTTTTGCCGCGCGGACCAGAGGAAAGCCCCCATCATGAGCAGGCCGCACGCCAGAATGAGGCGTCCCCCTGCACCGTGGAGTCGCTCGGAACCGTAGAGAAACATCACCAGACCGGGCGAGAGCAACGCAAGGCCGACCCAGTCCAACCTGCGTCGCGTCGTTTCATACCGATCGCCTGGAAGGAACAGGTGCACCAGCAGAAGAGCGACGAGCCCAATCGGTAGATTGACCAGAAACAACCAGCGCCACGACGCATATTGCAGAATGGCACCCGCAATCACGGGGCCAAGCACTGGCGCCAGGAGGACGGGAAGCGCCATATAGCCCGCCACGCGGGCCATGTGTTTGCCCGCGGCACGCGCGATCATCATTTGCGTCATGGGTGCCAGGAGGCCACCGCTGACTCCCTGCAAGACCCGGAAGCCGATCAGCGAGGGAGCCGACCAGGCGAGGCCGCATAGCGCCGAGCACAGCGTGAACGCCGAGAAGCACCAGAGATAAAGCGCCCTGGCGCCGATGCGGTCGACCAGCCAGCCATTCAACGGCAGCACCAGGGTGAGTGCCAACAAGTAACCGCTCGTGACCCATTGGATGGTGGAAAGGCTGCTGTCCAGCTGTGTCGCAAGGTTGGAAAGGGAGACATTGACGATCGTCGCATCGAGCTGTGCGAGCAACGCTCCGAACAATGCGACGCCTGCGATTTTCCAGACAGAGGGGTCAATCCGATCGTCTGCCGCATCGGCCACTTCAGGAGAGCTTTTTCGCATGACCGCCGTTGAGCCGGCCAAAATGCCGTGCAGAGAACAATGAGATCAGAAACGCGCCAGCACCGAGGGCGATAACGTCGGTCGTACTCCTTAACGTGAAATCACCGACACGGCACACCAGCAGATAGCCGACGACAATATTGAAGAAGCCCCAGATCACATTGGTGGTCGAGGAAGAAAGCCCTGTTCCGGGCGGCCTGGCGAACGGGCTCTGGAATGGTCTTCCCATCATGCCGCTCACGACATGTGGCACGGCATTCGCCAAAAAGAAACCGCCGAAAAAATACGCGACGACGGGGAACCAGGACATTCACACGCTCCGCGTCGACAGGAGTTCGAGAACATCTCGTGTTGTGCCCGTCTCGCCCAATCGAGGAAAGATCCTCTCAAGGCTATTGGCGTGTGCCTCGGCGCTGAGGTCTGTCATGGCATCGACAGCCAGGGCGACGTTAAAGCCGATCTCATGGGCCTGGCGAGCGGTTGATTCGACGCCGATACTCGTCGCGACGCCGCAAACCACGACCTGGGTGACGCCTGCAGATTTCAGGTAATCGTCAAGACCGGTGTCGGTAAACGCTCCCCACGTTCTCTTGGACACGAGGTGATCCTGCGGCTGCTGATTCAGTTCGGGAAGCAATTCGGACCAATCCGGCGGGAGCGCGTGCCCGGAATGGCTCTGCTCCGTTCGGCCAGGCGCCATTCCGACGACATTGACCAGGACCACAGGAAGGCTATGTTGACGAAATACCCTGGCGAGACGACCAGCGTTCTCCAACACCTGCCCGAAGGGATGAACGGTGGGCATCGATGCAACGATTTTCTGCAGATCGATGACGATCAGCGCAGTTCTCGAATCCAGTTGACTCACAGTCATGTCGTTCTCCTAAATACAGGAAGTTGGTTGGCTTGCGTCCCCTGTTCCGGCGGTGCCGACATGGCGTCAGGAATCGCCCATCTGCCGGATGATCGGTATCGCCGCGACGAGCGCTTCCCGCTGAGCCGGTTCGAGCGCACCGAGTGCTGCGACCAACCAGTCCCGTTTCATGGCGCGGTGTCTCGTTCGCACCACCACACCCGCGTCGGTCAGCACGAAGAGAATCTGACGGCGATCGGTCGGATGAGGCTGTCGCTTGACCAGTCCTTCCTGCTCCAGGCTTCCCAGGATCACACCCATCGACTGCGGCTTCATCAGTTCTGCGCGCGCCAGCTCCGCAGTCGTCATCGGGCCGCTTTGCTCCAGACGCGACAGAACACCCATCTGTGAAAGAGCCAGCTCAGTTGGGTTGGCCTCGGTGCGCAAGCGCCTCACCAGGCGGCTGATGGCCGTCGTGAGGTCCCTGGCGAGGATGTCAAATGGAGGTACGGAATCGATCGTCATGAACTGACGATACAATACGACAGATAAGCTTGCAAGTTTATCTTATGTTTTCTTTGTATCCGTCAGGCCGAAGCACAGTCAGTTGGCGCGGTCCGGCATTGGCCGCCGCATAGGCCACCGCCTCGTTGGAGTCATCGAGTCCGAACTCGGCTACCTCAAACTGCCCGAGGTCAATCAGCCCGGCGCGTACCATCTGCACCATTCGGGGGATGGCATCCCTGCTATACATCCACACGCCACGCACCGTCGTCTCGTTGTGCATCAGCCAGTGATAGTTCAGTCCGAGGTCGCCTTCGCCTCCGCGCAGGCCACCCATCAGGATCACCCGCCCTCCCAACCTGACGGCCAACGCCGCGGCCCTTACCTGCGCGGCGGACGCCTCACGCGGCAGGAAATCCAGCACCATGTCGATCGGGCCGCCGGCCGCGTCGCAAATCGACTTGCGATCACGCGCTTCATCGCCGCTGAACTGGACTATCCCCACGCGGCTTCCATATCGCCGGACAAGGTCTTTCAGCGTCTCCTGATTGCGACCAGTGACGACGACCCGGCCCGCTCCCATTGCCAATGCCACGGCGACTCCCGCACCACCAAAGCCCCCGGTTCCACCGTTGACCACCAGCGTCTCGCCAGCCTGCAGACCGCCCGCCACTAAACCTCCGAAGGGAACCAGCAGCCGTCCAAGGGCCATCCATCGCCCGGCGTCCGACGGCTCGATGTGACCGATTGGCGTCGCGTTCTCGGTGGGCACCAACATCTGCTCCGCAAACGAGCCGTGGTGAAAGTAGCGATGCAACGGCAACGCCGCTGGGCTCCGGTAGGTCCAGCCCAGCAGTATCTGTTCAGGGCTGGCGATATTGTCCCGGGAGCGGATAGTGGAGTCGACGAACACCCAGTCACCGGGTCTCAGCCTAGTCGCATCCGGGCCCGTGGCCCGCACCCTGCCGATGCCACCCGGCCCCGGGATCAATGGCAGCTCCAACAGGTAGTTGCGCGAGCCGTTGAAGACATGGGCGGCGTAGCTCGCAACCGGCGCGGCCGCCACATCGACGATCACTTCGCCGGTGCCGAGCACCGGGTCGGGCGCGCTTTGAATATCGAGCGGCGCGCCGAATGAATTCAGGACAGCGGCTTTCATTGAAGACCTCAGCAAGGGTGTCAATCCAAAGACACCGTGCAATGACTGGCGCTGGGTATTTTGGGCGCCCGGTCCTTGTTGCAGTGCAGGCTATGACGTTGAAGCGGAACGATCCATGGCTTACAGTACGTTTTTAGTATTCGATCGTTCGATTTCTCCAATGGATCCTCTATCGGATGTCTTGTCACTGCTGAAGCTGCGCAGCTATGTGTCCGGCGGCCTTGATGCACGCGGCGATTGGGCGGTGCGATTCGGCTCGTTCGACGGGATCAAATTTCATGCAGTTCTGCGCGGACAGTGCTGGGTTTCCGTCGATGGCGACACCACGCCCGTGAAAATCAAGGAGGGAGAATGCTTCCTGCTGGTCAGCGGAAGGCCCTTTTTCGTCGCAAGCAATCCGGCAGCCGAAGCGATAGATTTTCGTACGCTCGTCTCCCAGGCTAAGGGCGACCGTATCGTCACTCACAACGGTGGGGGCGAATTCCTTGGCCTGGGCGGCTACTGCGCTCTGGCCGATGGTCAGGCCGATCTGCTGTTGAACATGCTCCCGCCGGTCATCCACATCCGCGACGAGCCGGAGCGATCGACGTTGCGATGGTGTATCGAACGCTTGAGACAGGAATTGAGCGAGCCGCAGCCGGGCGGCGGCATCGTCGCGCAACAGCTGGCCACCATGGTGCTGGTGGAAGGACTACGACTGCAGCTTTCTTCGGGGTACAGCGATGGCGTCGGCTGGCTTTTTGCCCTGGCGGACAAGCGTATGCGCGCAGCGCTCAATGCCATGCACGAGACCCCAGGAGCCAAATGGACGCTAAAGACGCTGGCCAGGGAAGCGGCCATGTCGCGCACCACCTTCACGCTCCGGTTCAGAAAGCTCGTCGGACTTTCGCCGATGGACTATCTGACGCGCTGGCGAATGACGCTAGCCGCAAACAGGCTGAGGCAATCCCGTGACTCCATTGCCGAGATCGGACTGTCGCTGGGATACGAATCCGAAAAGTCATTTAGCGCTGCGTTCAAACGGGTCATGCATTGCTCACCACGCCGGTATGGTCGCCGACAAAGCACAGGTGCCGATGAGATCCAGGAACGCAGGTCCCGAACGGGATGAATGCAGTAAAGCGCTCAGGTGTCCAGATTGTGATTACGTTCCGACGCCAGACCGCGGACGCCCCAGCTTTACCAGTTGCCTGAACATGAAGTGCGGCGCGACGCGGCTGGCAATTTTCAATACGTTGCTTGCCCCGGGGCGGATCTCTGTTTTCCCAGCTTCGATACCCGCGATGGTTCGCCTGACAAGCACACTCACGTCCATGCCCTTTTCTCCCTTCATTTCCTCCGCGAACTCGCCCCGGAACAGTGGTGTCTCGGTGCCTGGAGGGGCCAGTTCGACGACCGACACATAGGAGTCCTCCAGTTGCGCTCTCAGACACTGCGTATAAGCGTGGAGCGCGGCCTTTGACGCGCTGTATATGGGCGCGGCAGGAAAAGGAATAAACGCAAGACCCGACGATACATTCACAATCAGGCTGCTTTTCTGACGGAGCAGCAAAGGGAGGAACGCCTGAATCATCCACATCGGCCCCTTAAGATTTCCATCAATCTCGGTGATCAGATCACCAAGCTGATTTGGCTGAGCCAGCTTGATGTTGCGCATCGTACCCGCATTGTTCACGAGGGTATCCAGCAATGGAAACCTGTCCGAAACGGTTTTGTACAGTGACTCGATACTCGCAGGATCACTGACGTCGCTCCGGCAAATGTGGAGCCCCGGTACCGCCCTTTGCACAGCTTCCAGCCTCTCGGGCGAGCGGCCGGTAACAATCACGGTATTGCCTCGGGCGGTCAATTGTTTCGCCAGCTCCAGACCAATTCCGCTGGTCCCCCCCGTAATCAACACGGTTCTTCCAATCATTTCCATCAGTTTGCTCCTGCCTGGTTGAGCACGAACGTAGTTTGACGGGCATACTCACCATTGGAAAGAAGGCACCCGAAAGTCATATACTTACCAAACGGAGAGTGTGGTCATGGCACGAGCGTCCAGGTTCACCAAGGAGCAGATTGCGGCCGCACAGTACTACGCCAGCCTGACTCCGCCAGTCGATATTGATCCCCGGATTGCGTCCCTGGTGAGGGATCTGATTGGCCGTGTCGCCGACAAATGGACGATGTTGATTCTGGACGTCCTCGCGGAAAAGTCACCGCTTCGTTTCAGTCGCCTTGGCGAGATGATTGAAGGCATCAGTCAGAAAATGCTTACCCAGACCCTGCGCGCAATGGAACGCGATGGCCTTGTTGCGCGCACCGTATATCCAGTCGTGCCACCGAAGGTGGAGTACAGGCTAACGGATCTGGGAATCACGCTGAGTGCTGCGTTTTGCGGAGTATGGGTTTGGGCTGCTAAAAATCTTGACGCGGTAGAAGAGGCGCGCCGCGATTTTGACAGTCGTGCAGCGGTGTAAGATTGGCAGTCATTGCTCGTGACGGTTCCCAAGCAAGCCATCCGGCCGGCGCATCGTAAGTGGAGGATAATTTTCCCGCTGAAGACCAGCGCCTCTTTGCGACCATGATCGTGCATTGCAATGGCAGACTTGGCCGCATCCCCCTTCTCTAATAGAGCTCTCCACTGCGTGATACGCACTGGCCTGCTTCGTGTGGCAAGGCGATTGACCGTCGCAGAGGTTCGCTAAGAAGTGGTCGTAGCCTGCTCTTCCTATCAGGCTTGGTGCCGCTCGTCGTAGGCTTCCTGTGCCTGCTCGATTTCATGCAAATGCTTGATCGACCATTCATACACCGCACCGAACGGAACCTGCAGCGTACGCCCGAGTTCGGTGATCGAATATTCGACGGCCACCGGAGAAGTATCGAGCACTTTCCGGGCGATCAGTCCATTTCGCTCCAGCCGCCGTAAGGCTTGCGTGAGCGCCTTGTGCGTAATTCCTTCCAGCCTTCGTCTTATTTCGTTGAAGCGTGTCGGTTTCTCGGCAAGCAGCGTGAGGATCATGACTGACCATTTGTTGGCCACCTGATCGAAGAAAGAGCGCGCGGCACAGTCGGCGAAGAACACTGTATCCACCTGGCACGTCATGCCGATATCCCTCCGTATATCTACGCACTCTCAGGTGCGTAATTGACCGTAGATATCCGATGTATACCATGAATGCCACGACTAACCGTTCGACGTTCGACCGTGGCTCACGCTGCTGACGCAGATGATCAGCCGGCGAGCGGAGGGCATCAGGGAAATACAAAGCGATGGAGAAAAATCAGCGCGCCCCGTTTCCACATAACGGGTCAAATCGCACTGTCAGCAGTGGAAAGGCTACGACGCTCCCGTTGAGCGGCATGCGCTTAACAAGTCGACCGACGGCAAAGCTCTTTGCAACGGAGGCTGGTACAGGCAAGAACGTGATGTTTCTCCACGGCTGGACGTGCGATTCCCACGACTGGAGCTGGCAACTGCCATTGTTCGAGAGCAGGTATCGCGTCATTGCTGTCGACCTGCGCGGACATGGCAGATCTGAGGTCATGCCGTCGGGTGCGTACATGCCCGACAATTACGTTGACGATGTCGAGGCATTGATATCGATCCGCTATCCCGGCGAGAAGTTCATCATTGTCGGCCATTCCATGGGCGGTCAGATCGCCGCCCGTCTCGCCGCCAGGCGACCAGATCTCGTTAGCGCCGTGGTATCCGTCGATGGTGCGCTCGGTTTTTCGGGTGATGCCGTGCAGGTCTTCGCCAAGACAACAGAAGCGCTAAATTTCGGAGACCCGGGCACGGTGGTCTCAGCCCTATTCCAAAGCGTCTATGGCCCATTGACCGATCCTGCATACAAGCGCTGGCACGCAAGACGCGTCCAGGGGATGCCATCGCACGTCGTTCGTGAATCGTTCGGGCCGCTTTTCTTCGGATCTGAACAGGTGGGCCTGGGCGAAGCGAGCGCAAAATTCTGCCGCGGCCTGACTGTTCCCTTCTACCACCTGTGTCTCGATGAAGCTCAAGCAGCGCACATGGGTGCGTGGTTCCCGCATCCGAAATCGAAAGTCGAAGCCTGGGCCGACGCGGGACACTGGATCATGCTGGACCACAAGGAAGGCGTCAACAACGCGATTACCGCGTGGATCGACGCGCTGTAACCAGACAACCCTTTCTGATCCCAAGGAATCTGATGCCCAATCTTGACATCCTGTTCAGCCCCTACCGGCTAAACGCCCTCGATCTGCCTAATCGCGTCGTCATGGCTCCGATGACGCGGTCCTTTTCTCCAAACGGGGTGCCGACCGCCGAGGTCGCTGCGTATTATCGCCGCCGCGCGGAACGCGGCGTCGGCCTCATCATCACAGAGGGGACTGGAGTCGCCCGACCTGCTGCACTCAACGAACCTCATATCCCCATCTTCCACGGCGAAGCAGCGCTTGCAGGCTGGAAGAAAGTGGTAGACGAGGTACATGCCGCTGGAGGACGCATTGCCCCGCAACTTTGGCACGTAGGCGGGAAGCGCTCGAATGCTGCACCGGACTGGATACCGCCAGCCCCCTATGAGAGTCCTTCGGGCCTTTCGGTCACAGGTGAGTCCATCGGACAGGCAATGAGCGAGATCGACGTGGCCGACACCATTAACGCTTTCGCACGCGCAGCAGCCGATGCGGAGCGACTGGGTTTTGATGGCGTCGAACTACACGGTGCGCATGGCTACCTGATCAATCAGTTTTTCTCGGAAGACTTCAACCTGCGCGGCGACCCGTATGGCGGCGCGACGCTCATCGAGCGCTCCCGCTTTGCGATCGAGATCCTGAAGGCAATCCGTTCGGTAGTGAGCCCCGGATTTCCGGTCATTCTGCGCCTCTCGCAGTGGAAGCCGAAGGACTTCAGCGCGCGGCTCGCTAGTACGCCACAGATGCTCGAACGGTGGCTCGGCGTGCTCGTCGACGCCGGTGCCGATGCATTTCACCTCTCCCAGCCGACATTCTGGCAGCCAGCCTTTCCCGAGTTTGACGACCAGCTCAATCTGGCTGGCTGGGCCAAGAAGCTCGTGGGCGTCACATCGATCACAGTCGGCTCCGTCGGGCTAAGCGGAGACGTCTATGAATCCTTTGCAGGAAAAAGCGCCAGCGCCGTATCGCTGAACGGGCTTGTCGCACGCCTGGAACGCGACGAGTTCGATCTGGTCGCGGTCGGACGTCCATTGCTGCAGGACCCTGCATGGTTTGAGAAGATTCGGCAAGGGTGCTCCGATCAGATCGCTGATTTCACACCGGCTGCCTTTTCGACTTTGAGCTAGCGCGAGTAGCCGTCGTCTGACGAGGAACCTTCGGGATCAACGAGAATGTCCGCGATGTTCCGCACATCGCGTAATTCATGCGCGCCGCGCCAGACTTCGAGCAGCGGGTTGTATGCAGCCGACTTCGCGTCGGTCGGGTTGAACAGCAGGCAATGCGAAAAGCGCGAGTGCCAGCCCGCGGTGATGGCCCAGTTCTCGCCCTTGATATCGTGGATGATGGCGGACGTTGGCCAGCTCAACAGCATGGGGATCGCTAGGCCAACGCCTTTCCCCGATCGCGTGAGCGCAAAAGTCAGAACGTGTTCCGGGCCTTCGTGGCGCAGGTACTGCCCGTCGTCCAGGCCTAGAAGTACGCCAACGGGTTGTGTAAGGCCAGCCTTGCGAATATCACGGGATCGGCCCAGCGCGCCGACCCATAAGTCGCGACGAGGCGCGATTGCCGTGCGCGCCATACCGACATGCCGATGGCAACGCATTTGAGGTACAGGCGCGGCGCATAGGGAATGCCGCTGCTCTTGATCTGGCGCTCGGCTTCCGTATTCCCATACGCCGAACCGACAGGGTGGTGCTCGGCGATTTTGCCGGACAGCTTAACGAGTCGGCCGACGCCGACCTTTTTTGCCTCGGCAAGAAGCCGTTCTTCCTGCCGCGCCGCGTAGGGCGAGCCTGGCGTGACGAGGAACCGCGTGTCGATTCCCTTGAAGGCGGCGGCCACGGTCTTTGGGGTTTCAAAGTCGAGGACCACGCCCTCGATGCCGCGTGGTCGAGGCGCAGCAGCCTTGTCTTGACCGTGGAATCCGGCGCGCGCCGTCACGCCTTTGTCAGAGAGCCGCTTGGCAACATGCTGGCCGACTTTGCCGCCGGCGGCCGTAATCAGAATTTTGGAGTGTCGTTCGTCATGACCGCGTCCTTTTGGGGGCGTTGAATATTGCTGTGTTGGGGCAGCGTTATTTGCCCGCAGCCGGCACCGACTTGCGGAGCACGTACGGCACCGAGTTCGAGCTGCCCGCGACCTTTACTGTCTCAGCCATGAGCGCTTTGACCTTGGGGTTTTCGCGTGCGGCCATGACCGCTTCGCGGCTTTCCCACTGGCCGTAATTGACGATCTGCGTGCGATCGAGGCTCAGGTGGAAGTTGAAGGACAGGAACCCCGGCACATGGCGAACGGTCTCCTCTGCGGAATGCACGAGATAGGTCAGCACCTCCTCTGCGCGCTCGGGTGTGACCGTGTAGGTGTTGATCGTCGTGACGTGGCCGGCGCTCGGGTCGAGCGTCGTGAGACCCGTTTTGGGGGCTGTGGTGCTGATGTCGTTTTTCATGAGTACCTCCCATTTAATTTAACGATACGTCACGTTAAATTAAAAAGTCAAGAATTTCCTTTACGTGCCGTTCTGGTAAGATATGTAGATGAAGAAAAATTCGCCTGCACGAACCCGGACGGGTCGCCCGCCTGGCGCCGCGGCGGAATCACATACTGCAATCATGGACGCCGTTTTTGCGCTCCTACAGGAGGGTCCGGCCAAGGACCTGACGATGGAGGCAGTGGCTAAGAGGGCCGGCGTCGGCAAGCCCACGCTCTATAAGTGGTGGCCTTCAAAGGCCGCACTCATCATGGCCATGTTCCATGAGCGGATTGCCGTCGCGGTGAAAGCTCCCGTGTCCGCCGCGACGGCGGAAGAGACGCTTCGGACCACGATGCGTCGCTTGATAAAGGGGCTCAACGGCCTCTTCGGGAAGGTTCTGGCCGATCTGATCGCGGAGGGACAGGGCGATCCCGCCCTTCTGCACGATCTGTTTGAAAATCACCTCAGAGCTCGGCAGGCAGCCGATATCGCCGAAATTGAGCGCGCACAGGCGACGGGCGAGTTTGCGTCCACGGTCAATCCGGCGCAGCTGATCGACATGCTTTTCGGCTCGCTGATTTACAGGCGTCTGCTGGGCCTGCCTCTGACTGAACAATACGGGGACGCGCTGATCGACGCGGCCCTGCGGGGCGCTTGGCCTCGTGGCTGAGCGGGTCGGTCGAGGAAGTCGGACGGGAGGCGACCGAACTCGAAACATCGACTTCGGCAGACGAGGCACTTCTCTCGTGGTTTCGAGATTTGGTGGATGCTCAATCAGCCAATCGCCGGGCCTCGCTGCCGCCCAATCTCCCATGACACGCCGCCGCCGCGCACGGTGGCGGCAAGCTGTTGGCCCAACCGCTGTTCGATCACTGGCTTCCATGGCACCAGCGAGAAACCCATCCCGTCATCGAGCATAGCGAAGCGCCCGCTGGCCAGCATGATGCTGCGCCGGTAGATGCCGGCCACGCGCTGCCCTTCGGCCACAGGCCGATGTTCCAGGCCGGTTTCGACGGCAATGCCCTGCCCGACCGTCGCCAGCTCGCGCCCACGCAGCGTCGCCAGCAGATTGCGCGCGAGGACGACGCGCTGCCCGCGATACTCAGCCAACCCCTGTTCGACCAGAAAGTCGGCGCGCTGGCGCAGCGCGTCCTTGACCTCGGCCCCAAAGCCCAGATCGCCCAACCCCCTGCTGCCGCCGATCAACTGCTGGTCGAGCCAAGTGGCTCCAATCACGCGGGTCTGCCGCTCGATGGGCAGGTGCGATTTCAGTTCCGCTGCCACGCCACCGCCGAGCCGCTGCATGTCGTATTGGCGGCCACGCTCGGCCAGGTCACCGGGCACACTCCACACTCCTTCGGCCTCGCGCTCCACGATGCCGGCCCGGCGCAGCGCTTCGAGCCGGCGCACATGGGCGGCCACCACCTCGCGCGGGTCGCGGACGGGCATCGCCTGACCTTGGACGACGGCCAAGTGATGATAGGTGCGATACACGCCATCGACGGCCAGCGCGGCGACGTTCCGGTCGGCGGCGCGCACATCGGCCACTCCCTTCACCTCCACCACGGCGCCGGTCGGGTACTGCTCCAGCTCTGACCGCAGCGGCAGCGCAACGTAGTGCGCCTTGCCGTCCGTACCATCGACGATCAAATAGCCCTTGTCGTACAGCTCGTCGGCCAGCCCCTTGCCGACGACGCGACCAATGAGGGTGCGGCCGTCGTTGCCCTGCTCGAACACGGCCAGCTCACGCTGTTTGCCGCTCATGGCGCGCTGCATGATGCGGATGATGTCGCCGCGCTCGCCCATCGCCCTTAGCGTCGGCTCGGCCTCGGCATGGATGGCCCACGCACCCGGCTGTTGCTCGGTCGCCAGGCCCATGCGCTGCAAGCGTTGCAGGCGCCCGATCAGCATTTGCCGCTGGCGTTGCAGCCGTGGTTCGACGAAACGTTCGATGCGCACCACGCCATCGTCGCTGGCCTCGCGCTGCAAGGTGCGATCCAGGCCCGTCCACCGTTCTTGTTCGACTTCGCGTTGCATGGCGCGTTGCATCTCCAGCTCGGTGCGTGGCCCCAGCCATTCGGTCGCCAGCTCGGATGCCCGGCGACGCATCCCGTCGGCGATGTAGTCGCGGGAAATGATGAGGTCTTTGCCCGTATTGTCTTTGCCGCGCAGGACGACATGTGTGTGCGGGTTATCGGTGTTCCAGTGATCAACCGCCACCCACTCCAGCCGCGTGCCCAGGTCGGCCTCCATGCGCGCCATCAGGTGCCGGGTGTAGGTGCGCAGGTCGTCGAGCTGTTCGGCATCCTCCGGTGAGACGATGAACCGGAACTGGTGCCGGTCGCCTTCGCCGCGCTCCTTGAACGCTTCGAGGTCAGCATCATCGGTCGTCGGACCATAGGCGTGGCCCGGCCCGCCTTGACGATCAACGCCTTCTCGCTCGATGTAGCGCAGGTGCGCGGCAGTCGAGCGCGCCCCGGCCTTCGCCAGATTGACCAGCCGGGCCTTGATCGTCACGCGCCGCGCGTTGGCTGCAAGTCCCCGGCCTGCGAAACGCGCCGCAACATGGCCGCGGCCTAGCCGGGAACCGGGTCGCTGGCCGACCTTGCCCGCCGCCTTGCCGAGCTTCGCGCCTGCCTTGTTGGTCTGTCGTAGCACCTTGTTGACGTAGGCATTGCCGCGCTGCTTCGGCGCACCGGGCCGGACGCGGAAGCGGTCATCGTCGCGCTGGCTCATGGCGTGGCTCCATCCAAGGCCGGCGCAGTCCAGCGGACGAAGCACGCAACTTCGCCAACGCTGATGCGGTATGGCGCACCTTCGCGGCACGCTGCCGCTCCCTGGCGCGTGCCGCGCTCCCCCCATGTGCAGACAAGGTTTTCTAGCGGCGATGTGCCGCGACCTTTTATCTTGCCTTCCGCCTTTGCCCTGCGCTGTTGCTCCGGGCGTCGGCGGCCCGGCGGCACTGCGCTGCTAGCGGCCAGCCTGCCGGGGAACGCGACCACGGCCACAGGCCGGGCGCGTTCAAGGCAAGATGCCTGCACGGAGGAAAGCGTCGCCGGATGTTGCGCAACGTGCGGCGCGGATGCGCTCGCACGACACGCGCGACGACACGGCGACGGCCAGAAGAACGACACGCCGGATGGCACGATCGAATGCACAACGCCACGCGGCGAATCGGCGGCTGTCATCGACGTGCCTCCAGCCAGATTGGGTGCGCGACACCGAGCACGGTGGATGCGCTGACCGGGCCGAAATACCGGCTGTCGAATGACGCCGGATTGGTCACGCTCAACAGGAACAGCTCGCCCGGTTCGAGGCGACGACACTGTGGCCACGATGGCAGCGGACGACCCATGCTGTCGGCACGCAGCACGGCGGCCAAAGGCACGCCGTCGATGCGAACGATGCCGCCCGCGATGCACACCTGCTGCGGTGCGACCGCGCCCACGCGCTTGAGCAGTGGCACGCGCGTCGGCAGATAGCCGCGCTGCGCCGCCAGCGCGGCGGCCTCGGCGGGCAACGGGACGAGCACGATGCTGTCCACGGACAACGGACGTGGCAGCGAGCCGGCCCGGTGGTCGAGCGGATCGACGCGATACCAGCCGACCGCCACGCTGTCGGACGGGTTGTAGGTCAGGCGCGGCAGCGGCGACACGAAGGATGCCAAGGCCAGCGCAGCGAAGCCGCAGGCGGATAGGCCTGCCAGCACGAGGCGTGCGCGCAGGCGCGAGCGAGGATGCGGTGCGGTGCCGGACAGGGAAATGGTCGTCATGGCAGTACCTTCCCGGCCAACCAAGCCGCGTGTCGCTCGGCGGTGTACGCCGGCAACGGCAAGCGCGCAGCGAGCCGGTTGCCGAGCGTGCGCCAGTACGTCGGCGACACGTCGGCGGGCGCGATGCTTTGCGCCTCGATGGCGTCGAGCTGCGACAGCACGGCGCGCACGGCGGGTTCGCCTTCGGCGTGCAGCAGCAGGCGCGCGCCCGGCAGTACGCCGGGGATGCGCTGCGCCGCGTCCAGTGGCGTGCAAGACTGCATCACCATGAGTCGCCAGCGGATCGTGCCGTAATCGTTGGCGTGCCAGCGGATGCGGCAGAACATGGCGCCGGGCAGGAACACGGCGATGCGCCGCCAGCGGTCGAGCCGGATGATGCGCGCCGGCTCGCCGAAGCGCAGATACACGTCGATGCGCTGCTCGATGCGGGCGAGCGAAACGCGGGTCAGCGGCGCAATGCCGGCGTGACCGGCGAACACTGCAAGTGATGGCGGCGGCGCAGTCGTGGCCGCCAGAGCGGATGCGTTCATGGGGTCATCTCCGGGAACTCGCGTTCGAGCAGTGCGCGCAGCAGTTCGGCCACCGTCACGCCCTGCGTGAACGCAGACACTTTGATGCGCGCCCGCATCGCGGGCGTGATGTCGAGGGTCAGGCGCGCGGTGTAGAGGTCGCCCTTGTTGAGCGCATCGGCGTCGCCTTGGCGAATCCACGCCTCGGCGTGCGGATTCGCCGGCGGACGTGCGCCGATGCCGATGCGTTTGCCACGCGCAGTCGTCATGTCGACCACCGCAACAACTCGTCGGTGAGCGCAGTGATCTCGCGCGCGGCGGCGCTGTTGAGCGCCGTCTCTCGTGCAAGCCGGCCAGCGGCCACGCTGTCGGCGAACACGATGCGCTGATGCACTTCCGAGCGCAGCGCTGGCAGCGGTTGCTCGGCGAGCGCGCCGCGCGCCTCGCGGCCGATGATGGTGGTGCTGACGCGCCGGTTGACGACGAAGGCCGCGCGCAGCGCAGGCCGGAACATCTGTGCTTCGTGAATCAGCGCGACCATCTCCGACGACGCCCACAAGTCGTAGGGGCTGGGTTGCACCGGAATCAGCACGCGCTCGGCCGCCAGCAGCGCGGAGCGCGCCAGGGCGGCGATGCGCGGCGGACCGTCGATGACGACGTGATTCGCGCGACGGGCCAGCTCCGGCGCTTCCTGGTGCAGCGTCTCGCGGGCGAGGCCCACGACGCTGAACAGCCGTGGCAAGCCTTGCTGGCTTCTGCGCTGCGTCCAGTCCAACGCCGAGCCTTGCGGGTCGGCATCCAGCAGGATGACCGACTGCCCGCGCATCGCCAACTCGCCGGCGATATGCGTGGCGAGCGTGGTCTTGCCGACGCCGCCTTTCTGGTTGAGCAGCGCAACGATCATGGCGTGGCCCTCCGTGTGGGAAAGCCGGGCTTTAGCTGTTGCGCTGCGTGCCGTTGGGTGGTTGTCCACCGAAGCGGAGCGCTCTTACCAAACGTTAGAGCTTTTAAGTTAGGTAAGTTAGAGGACGCCGAAACCCGCGCCGTTATTGGCTTTCCGGCGATTTCGCACGCCTGATAGCACGATAGGGGCACGCCTGATAGCACGATACCCGGCACGCCTGATAGCACGAGGCCGTCCACACGTTGTCCCCGGGTTATCCCCGTGCCGTGAACGGCACGGGCCGGAAGGTCAGCAATTCGGTTCCGTCGTCCGGCATCCGCTCGATGCCGAGCACGTAGCCAGGCAGCGACTGCCGCGCCACCAGCGCGCGCAGGTCGCAAGCGAAGTCGTAGGGCTTCGCCGTGCTGCCGGATTTCTTGTGCAGATGCCGGAAGTCGAATTGCCAGCCACCGAGCTGTTTGCCGCCGTGCTTGCGCACGAGCCGGTACAGCCATCGCTCGATGCCGCCGGTCAGCCGGAAATACGCCGGGTCGATGGTCAGCACCAGAGCGGCGTCGAGCACGCCGGCATAGAACCAGTCCGGTAGGATCAACTCGATGCCCAGCGGCGTGCCGCGGGCGTCGGCCAGCTCCTTCCATTCGTTGATCCACGAGAAGCGATGCAGGCGCCGCCCGGTCGTCTCGCGGATGGACGTTGCTACGGTGGTCGATTGCAGCCGGTCGAGCGCGGCCTTGAGGCGCTGGTAGTCGCGCAGCGACACCCCGCGTCCGATGAAGCGCAGGATCTCGTAGGGCGTCGCCTGCATCAGCCGCGACGGGCGTAGGCCCGCGTCGCGCGCTTCCACGATCTGCGAGGCCGCCCAGATCAGCAAGTCCGCATCCCAGATGGTCGCTATGCCGTGCTCCTGCGTGCCCTCCACGCGGATCGTGACGTTGCCGCTGCGGAAGTCGATCGGCGCGGTGCGCCGAGACTTCGCCAGCGAGAAGAACGGAAAGGCCATCAAGTCCTGGGCGTCGCGCGGCACCATGTCGCCCGGCAAGGCGCGGAACAGATTGAGCTGTTTCCGCTCCCCCGACGGGCTGGGCATGGCGATGGCCACCGGCGAGTCGCCCGTCAGCGCGCACGGTTGTCCGCCGAGTGATGTTCGGCGTATTCGGGATCGGACGTGGTTTCGTAGCTGCGCTGGTCGGCCCAGGCATCGAGATCGGCCACCGCGTACATCACGCGCCGACCGAACTTGCGGAACTTCGGCCCGTTGCCGATCACGCGCTGCTTTTCGAGCGTGCGCGGCGACAGCCGCAGGTACTCGGCGGCTTCGTCGTTGGTGAGGTAGCGTTGGGGTTGCGCAGTCGTGGCGACAGCAGCGGCAGCAGGCCGCAAGGGAGCGGGACGCATCGGGTGAACCTCCATCGGTCAGGAACGCCCGGCCACACAACGCAACCGGATGGAGGCAGTCTTGGGAAAGCGATGCGTTGCGCAGAGGGTCGATTTGCAGCACAGACAAAACGACCCTGCGCAGGTCATTCGAGCTGTGCAAGGCAGCGGTAGTCGCCGCGCATCAGCGATTGGCCGCGCCGCACGAGGCGGCGCACGCGCGAGCGCAGGCCGCCGTCGGCGTACCAGCCGGCGGCCACGGCCTCGGCGCCAAACAGCCCTTCGGCCGTTTCGCGCAAGGACGCGCCCGCGAGGGTCGCGTCGAGCGCCTGCAAGGTGTGCAGTTCCAGCAGCGCGGCCGGTGTTGGCCGCGAGCGCGCCACTGCCGCAGGCGCGGCCGCGGCGTCCACCGTTGCCAGCTTGTCCAGCTCGGACGTGATCGTGCGGTAGCTCGCGCAAGGCGCGGCGCGCGCGCGGATGGCGTAGAGGTAGGCCATGCCGTCGGCCAGACCCGGTGCGAGTGCGAGCCGCACGCAGCAGCCGGGCCAGCGCGACACCAGCACCAAACGCTTGCCGTCGTGGATCAGGTGCTTGTGGCCGGGAACGCGCCAGAACTCGAAGGCGTCCGCCTCCGGCGGTGGGTCGGCATCCGGGTAGAGCTGGAGCACGGCGTCAGGGTCGGGAAACCAGACCGGGTTCGCGTCGCGCGCATCCAGCGCCGGGTCTTCCAGCAGGCGCAGTCCCCAGGCGTGCGCCGCCTCCGGCTGGCGGCGACGGCGCAGCCAGTCGCGCCGGTAGTCGGGATGGCGGCGCAGGTACTCCCAGGCCAGCGCGGGGCCGTCGAGATGCAGCACGTACAGGTACGCAGCAGTGGGATACCAGGCATCGGCGCTTCGATCAGTCATGACGCGACCTCCTGTGGAACAGGAACGTCGCCACGGGCGTCGGACGCGAGAACTACGGCATCAACATCATCAAAGCGCCATCAAGGACGGCGTAAACTCAAGCTGTAACGAGGGATGTCAAGACCGATTCGCTCCGAAGCCTTACACGCATTGTCCAAGTGCGACGGCTGCGCCGCGCGGAAACGGCGTGCAGCATCGGACACCCTGCCGCAATCCGTATCGCGCATCCTGTCTTTTTTAGTCAGGACCCCACTCGCCTGGTGCAAGAGTACTGATCGAGACCGTATTCGTCTGATATTAGACCGGAAAAGACATAATACGCCGAGGTCAATCGGGGATGGAACCATCGCGTTGCGCGAGCTGGACGTACTCTGATAGCGGCCGCGCCGCATGGAAATACAGGTCACGCATGATGGGGCGCTGCTGCGGCCCGACAATACCGGCCAGATCGGACAGCTTGACCGTCCCCAATGCCGGCATCCCGATGCCGAGGTCGATCAATCCCCACGCGGTATCGCCGTCGGCGGGGTCGAGCGCGGCCAGCAGCCAGGTTGCGTGCGCGTCCGGCGTGAACAGCCGCACGATCGGCAACGGATCGATGTCCTGACCGGCCGCGCGTGCCGTGCCGTTGGCGAGCAGTTGCGTGCGTTCGTCTGCGGTGGTCAGCGGCTGAGTCATGGCCAGGAACCCCTCAAAGCCGAGGATGCACGAACACACTTTTGTGCCGAAGTACGGAACCGCGAAGCTGGTTTCGTGCGCAAACACGGATGTGCAATTCATCGAATCCGTACAGGCAGGGAAACACGGAAGCGGAATCATGTATGTCTGGAAAGGCACAGACGCGGCTCTCCGATTCCGTCGGAATCCGCCGATGCGGATTTCCGTAAAGGCACGAATACGGAAATCAACATCGCCAAATGAACACTATAGATTGTAGCCCTATAGGGTGCAATGAGATGTCATCTTGGTTTTCTAGGGGAAACCATAGGTGGCAGCGAAACCCTCTTTGGCGACGGCGATACGGACGGTCAGGAAAGCGCGCGGCTTGAGTCAGGAAGCGTTCTCCGACGTGTCCAGCCGTACCTATTTGAGTTCGCTGGAGCGCGACCAGAAAAGCCCGACCATGCACAAGCTGACCGAGCTGTGCGAGGTCATGGAAGTGCATCCGCTGACGCTACTTACGCTGGCGTATGCAGGAAACAGCCAGCACAATGTCGATGAGCTTCTGGCCCAGGTTCAGCGGGAGCTAAAGGAAATAGCTTCCGCGTCGTAAATCGAAAGCCGATGATGGCAACTTGGCCCCAAGCAAACCTGAGATTGCACCAAATGGCTCTCCCAACACATTGCAGCATGCCCCCGCTCAATTTGAATATTGAAGGTCTTCGCTCGCATGCCATGCTTGTGAGCATCTTCATGCCCGAGCCGGATGTATCGGTCGAAAAAAGAAAATGGCGTTCTTGGTTGGTACATTGCCTTGTAAAGACGGCTCGCCACTACAACGAAGCACGGTCACTAATTCTTGCGCAAATCAACGAAGGCAACCGCTCCTCAGCTGAAATGGCAAAAGGCCGGCAGTTGCCCATGTTTGATTTTCCATTCGCGATGGAGGATTGCATCACGTCGCTTGAAAAAGCGGTAGCGTGCATCAGAGCCTTGGCAAGCAAAGGAGAAGTGCAGTCGGCATACGTTCTTGCATTGGACGATGAGATGCAATCTTTGAATGCATTTCGGCGGCAACAGGAACATATGCATTCGCAAATCGCTGCAGGTCAAACCGGCGACGGCCCAATCCTCGTAGCTCTGTCAGACGACAGCAATGGCATGCGACTTCGTGGACTCACGATGTCGTTCTCTGCTTTATTTCGGTTGATCGACGCCACTTACCGCGATGTAGCGACCTTCTTCCCTGCGCATGATATTCAGTCCACCGCATCGCAAGGAGGAACACCCCAAATCTCAATGTTCGTGACGGTTGAGGTCATTCAAGGAGAATCCAAATCTCCAGGCGCTGCATCTTAGAAGCGCCCCGCCGTAATGGGCGGGGCGCGGTGGGCGGCGGTCAGTCCGCCTGCTGCGGCTTGCTGCGCGACCAGATCAGGTCGTGCGTGCCGCTCTCGTTCTCGATCAGGCGGGCGTAGACCGTTGCCGGGAACGAAGGATCGTCCAGGGTCACGGACACGTAGGGCCGTTCGGCCTTGCTGACTTTCTTCCACGCCGCGCCGATGTCGTGGCCCGCCTGCACGTGGAAGTCGGGGGCGTTCTCGCTGTCGCCCTTGTCGTTAGGAACCAGCTTAACCTTGACGTTGAGCGTCAGGGTGCGGAGCGTGCCGGTGAAGCCGTCTTTCTCTGCGGTGAAGGTGCCGATGTTAGCCATGATGTTTTCTCCTTTCGGGTTGAACAAGGTCGCGCCCATCGCGTCCTTGTTGTGAACCGGCCGGCGGGAGATGGGCGGGCCGCACCGCTTGCGGTCGAAACGCAGAGGAGAACCTGGAGGCGAAAAGAATTTGTCTCGCGAGGAAGCCGCGCAGCGGCGGGGAAATTGTTTGCGCTGGAAGGTTGCGGCCATGAAGCCCAAGGCGCAGCCGTGCCCTCGCCAGGATTCACGACAAGCCAAGGACGCAGTGGCCGCCCGGTCCCAAAAGGAGATGTGGCCGACCTCGGCATCCGCGCATGACGGCTGCACCGGCTCGCACCCTGGCGCGGGCAAGGCCAACACCAACGACAACGACAACGACGAGAATGCCCCTGCCGCCGCAGGCGGCCTCGTGCGTGAAGCGCGGCGTTGAAGCTCCGTAGGCAAGGCCAAACGGCGTGTCGGTGAACCGCCCTTCGTGACGAACAGGCGAACCGCTAGCGTCGAGGACGGCACGTTTTGGCACAACCTGTCGCAGCTAGCCGGGGCGTAGCCCCGCACAAGCCCCGTCCATTGCGGCGGGGCGTCATCGAAAATCTTGCCCGCGCCAGCGGGCACCGATTTGCTGTGCCGCGTGCAAGGCACTTGCGCGCCGGCGCCGTCGCCACCTGGCCGAAGGTGGCGACGCGGCGGTTTTGGGGTGGACGTTGAAACCGGGCGCGGCAAACCTGCCACGCCCGGTTCGGGATGAAAGAAAACTCCGGCGCAATGCGCCGGGGTCATGCTGCCAGGTCACGTGGCCAGCGCGTGGGCCTCCACCTCGTCGGTGGCATCTTCCAGCACATCGGCTTCGTTCACCGCGTCCGGTATGCCTTCCGGCTCCGTGTGGTGCTCAGTCTGGAACACGGCAGGCATCCAGCCGGTGCCATCCGCCAGCCGTTCCGCTTCCCTGGCAATGTCGCCCTTCTTCAACTTCGACAGGCGGGTGACGTGCGCCGGGGCGTACTGGCTGACGGCATCCAGAATCGCGGGCTTGGCGATGTGGCGGAAATAGCCCTCGGCGGTCGGCTTCCACCATGCGGCCATGTCCAAGCCGACAGCGCGCGCCAATTCCGCACCGGGCTGATGCTGCGTGGCGCGAGGCGTCACCACGTCCACGGTGGATGCCACGCACACGGCCAGCAGGCGCACCAGTTCAACTTGCGACGTCTCCAACAGTACGGCGAACAGTTCGGCGCTGTCCTCCGGCAACGCTTCGCCTGCGACTTCCTGCAGCTCGCGCAGCGCCACCGCGGCAGGCGATTCCGACACGTCGGGGGCCATACCTTCCAACCGGTCTTGCACGGTCAGGCGCACGGCAAGCGGTAAGCCATTGCTGTGGTATCCATGCTGCAAGACGGCCCGCACCACGCCATGCACCAGCGCGGCCAGTGCGATGTGCGGATGCCGGGCAACTTCGATTTGCAGCGCCGCCGTGCGGTGCGCGCTCAACCGCTGCGCCAGCCGATCGGACAGGCTCGCAGACTTGGGCGCTTCTTCGGTGTCGTCGCTTTCTTCATCATTCGCGCCTTCGCCTGCGGTGAAACCCTGCCGCAGCTTTTCCAGCGTCCGCAGCGCCTTCGCTTCGGCTTCGCGCAACAGGCCGCGATGAATCACGGCTTCGCCCTCGCGGTCGAGCGTGACGATGGCACCGGCCACGGCGCGCACGTCGGGGGCGTAGTCGCGCAAGCCTTCTTCGATGGCTTGCAGTTCTTCGGCCACCTGCTCGCGGCGCGGTTCCAGCGCCTCGGTCTTGTCCTCGTCCTCGGCGTCGTAGGCTTCCTCCAGTTCGGCGTCGAGCTTGTCGAGGCAGGTTTGCAGGGACGCTATGCGGCGGGCTTCGCGGATGGTCGGCTCGCGACGCCGGCGCGGCGCGTTCTGGAACGTCTGCCGGTCGGCATGGCTCAACTGAGTCACGGCTTCGACCCATGCCCAGCCCTCGGCACGCACGGCCTCGGCCTGCGCATCCAGCTTGTCGCGCACCAGTGTTTCCAGCAGCGCGGCATCGGTTAGGTAGGTTCCGGTATCGCCTTCCGCGAACAGGTCGCGGCGGATGCCGCCGCCTGCCTTTGTGTACGCGTCCAACCCGACGAAACGCACCAGCGGATGCGTGGCGGTGATTTCACGCTCGGTCAGGCGCTCGCGCAATGCCGACGGGCTGCGCTGCCATTCCGGCGCACCGTAGAAGGCGGCTTCCTGCGCGGCGTGATCGTCGGTGATGGTCAAGGCCATCAACTGTTCCAGCGTGGCGACTCCGCCGCGATAGTCGGTCAGCAGGCGTGGCGAGACGTTCGCCAGCTTCAAGCGGCGCTGCACCACCAGCGGGGACACGCCGAAGTCGGCGGCAATGTCCTCGATGGGGCGACCTTCCTTGACCAGCGCGGCGAAGGCCGCGAACTGGTCGGCGGGATGCATGGCCTCGCGCTGCACGTTCTCGGCGAGGCTCACAGTACGGGCGGACGCATCGGCCACCAACAGGCACGGCACTTCGTAATCGGCGGCAATGCGCTTCTTCTTCGCCAACAGCTTCAATGCGGTCAGGCGGCGGTCGCCCGCGACGACTTCGTACTGCTCACCATCGGCGGCGAGGATAACAATGAGGTTTTGCAACAGGCCGACGCGGGCAATGCTCGCGGCCAGTTCGGGGATGGACTGGCGCGGAGTCGTGCGAACGTTGCGCTTGGAGCGGCGTGGCAACAACTGCGACAGCGGAACCAGAATCAGGTTCTTGGTCGGGTCGGCCACTTCCAGCGGTGCGGCAGCTTCGAGGGCGACGGTTTCGGTTTTGGTTACGGCGTTCATGGTGATAACTCCATTCGTGAGCGGAACAACAGCGGAAGGAATGGAGGGGCCGAGATATTGGAAGCCCCTCCGCGTGGGGTTCAGGCTTTCAACTGACGCAGGCCATCGGCCAGCAACCACAAGGCCCGATTTAGGCGGATGCCGTTGTCGATGCCCTGCACCGGACGTGTCGTCTGGCGACGACCATTCGCGGCGCGGACGGACAGGCCGCCTTTGATGAGGTTTTCTTGCGTGCGGTTGAACACGCTCCACAAGTCGCGACGGTCGTCGTCGTGACGGCGTGGCATCAAGATTTGCGATTCCGTGATGGGCGCGGGCGTGGCGTCGTCGTACTTCAACGCTAGTGCGGCGCGGGCGAACACCTCCGATTCCCCGGCGTCCAGCGTGATGGTCTGCATGGCGTCACGGGATGCCTGCGCCCGGTCGAAGCCGTGCAGGACTTCGTAAGCGCCTTCGATGACTTGCGCCGCTACATTGCCCTTGTGGGGTACGCGCACATCCGCCACGGTGTCACCGCAAACAAGGCCGTTGCTGCATACGAACCGGAACATGCCGGCCAGCATCTGATAGCTGCTCGTGCCGTCGTGCGAGTTCAGCAGGATGATTTCGTTTGCCTCACGGCCGTTGATCTGGCTGGCGTGACGCAGCCGGATCATGTGCTTGGTGTATTCGCGGCGGTCGTCGTTACGCACGCGGGTCTGGCACACCATGAATGGCTCGAAACCTTCCCCGCGCAGTTCTTGCAGCACGGTCGCGGTGGGGATGTAGCTGTACCGTTCCGAACGGCTTTCGTGCGGCGCGTCCGCGAAGATGGACGGCGCTACGGCGCGAATTTGGTCGTCCGACAAGGGATATTCCGAACGCAGCACCGGCGAACGGGAAGCGAAGCGGGATGCGAGTTGCATGGTCGTTCTCCTGCAAAGGGTTGACTGTCGAAAAACCACCACCGGATTCCTAGATTCGGAGCCCGCCTTTCGGCTTTTCCGGTGGGGTCGGCGCGGAGACCTGGGCCGGCCTCGTTGCCACCGTCTTTCCTGAGTTCATCGCCCGCGACGGTCAGGAGCGCGCGGACGGGGGCCGTCAAGGGAAGAAGCGCAGGGTTGGTGCGGCCCGCAGGCGCAGCCGAGGACACGGCCCTGCGCGCCTTGACGGCGCCCGGCCGCGGGCTACAGTCGCGGACAAGGGGATGAAGTCAGGGAAGACTGCTGGACAGGCAACCGGCCGCAGTTGGCGCAGACCCCACGCAAGCGAAGCGCGCAGGCCCGGCTCAGGGAGCCGGGCCGAAGGCGTCAGCGATGGAAGCCCGAAGGGGGCGAGACTCGCGCAGCGAGGCTCGATGCGGAGCACGACAGCGCGGCCCGGCACAGCCGGGAGACGCTCAAGTCAAAAGCGCAGAGACCCTGGTTCGTGGCACAATTTACCTAGGTAAAACCTGCTGGTTTCTGTAGCTTTTAGCTGTTTTGCATATAAATCATTACTCACGCACGACACGTAGTAACGACACCCCTCGCTGCCTGATGAAGAATCGAGGGTTGCTCGACACAGAACACTGATGGATGGAACGGGGAAACATGGACAAGAAAACCAAAGGATCGTGGTTGATCCACCATACCAACAAGCTTCAGGGAGTTACCAATCAGGTCGGCTACGAAAAGACCTATTTGGCCGGAAAAGCTGGGATATTGCTGTCGGCGATATCTGCCAACAAGCAGAGCACCGTCAACAACGACAGACTGAATGTATTGGCGCAGGCCGCCAACATCAACACGACGTTTGAACTTCCGAAACTCGTGGAGGTATTGCAACAACAGAAGCTCGTTGATACAGCCTCCGGGGGAATCGCCGTGCTTGGCGTCACAACCGTCACCGCACTGGAGCGCACGTCCGAGCTTTTCGATGCCCTCTCACCTAGCGCGAACGAAGTTGCTTCGATCGCGCTCGCAGAGCGTGCCTCCGTGGCCCCGGTGTTTGCCAACGAGGTGGCCCAAGATCTGGCTGACACCTACAAGCTAGGTTCGGCGAACCTTAGCCAATTGCTGTCAGACGCAGAACAGATCGGCTTTGTCGATACCGAGAAACTTGGCGGCAGCGATACACTGCTATTCAACGGCAATCTGTTCCGCCGCGATACGACCCAGAAAATCAAAACCGTCCTCGATTCACTCAAACCAGCGGAACAGACAAAGCTCAATGAACTGACGGAGATGCTGCGTAAGCGAGCATGTGTCACCGCAGATTATGCAAAACAGTTCCTTGGTGATGCGCTCTTTCAAAAGGTGGTGGCCATCGGCCTGTTCGACATCAGTGTAGTTAGCAACTCTACCGAAGATGTCGGCTTCCTCACGTTGCCGTCTGCGTTCTCCAAGTACAGCAACTCGATGGTCGATGATGCCTTTGACCTCGCCAAAGCCTTCGTCAGCTCAGTGACCTATGGCATGACCAAGAGCAACTATGCTCGCGGACAGATTCAAATGGTCGACGCTCTGTTGAGCGCGCTTGTGCGAGGGGAAAGCGTGGGGCCGGTACGAGCAATCGCAGAAGACTACAAGGTGCTTGAACTGAAAGGGGTGGTCGAAGTTAAGCAAGGGACCAAGAAGGGGCGCACCGGCCCCATGCTCCGCCTATTGAAAACGGAAGTTGGCGAGCTTGCCCTTCAGGCGATTCGACAGGGTGATGTCAGCGAGCACTCGCTCAACGCACTACCAACCGCTGCTGTCACCACGTTCAACGGCCCCGAGCACAACCGTGAGAAGGTCCGGAGGACACAAACCAAGATGAGTCCGAAAGCAACGAACGACATGCTGTCCATCCTCCGTACCGGAGGTGGACTGTGAGCAAGAACACAAACAGTTTGTCCAAGGGCCCCATGATGGAGGAGTTGCTGCGCAGCTATTTCCTCAAAGCCGGCTACTACGTTGTGCGCGGTGTCCCGTTTGTGTACGAAAGCTTTGACGTGACCGATATTGACCTATGGCTGTACAGCCGCACGTCGTCAGTATCCCGTGAAGTCACTTTGGTGGACGCAAAAAACAAGAAGACGCCGCAAGCCATAGAACGAATCTTTTGGGTACAGGGCCTTCGTATCGCCACCAAAGCCACAAATGCAATTGTCGCCACAACGGAGAAACGCCAAGAAGTTAAAGACTTCGGGCGTGACCTCGGCATACTCGTTCTAGATGGAACCTTTCTAAGCAAGCTTGCCAAGTCGGACGATCCCAACGGAACGCGGATCTCGGATGAAGATTTCTTCGCAAAAATCAATGAATATTCATTGAACAAATTAGATGGCGATTGGCGAGGACGTATCGCTCTTTCAAAGAGCCTGCTTGCGAAATCGCTTTCGTTCGATAGCTGCAACGAATGGCTTGGACAAGGCAAGTTCTTCGCCGAGCAGTCCATCACCAAAGGCAATCAGCGTGAAACGGCACTTCGGTGCCTGTACTTGGTGTGTTCGTTCATCGCCATTGCAGTGGACTATTGCATGAAGGAACTCTCGTTTCATGAGCAGTCCGAGCGAAGCGTACTCATCAAAGACGGCTTCACGTATGGGGCTAGAGGCAGCACTGGCCTGAAGAAAGTCCTCAATGTTGCAATGGGGCTGGTTGAAGAACATGCGAGCGACGGCCCCGCCATCTCTCGACAAGTAAGAGCAAGTGTTGAGAAGCAGTTGGCTCAGTTGAACACGGCCATCTTGGGAGAGTTCTTCTCAAAAAATGAGGTGGCCAAAACTCTATTTGCAGTTGCTAAGGAGTTCGAGCAGATGGCCATGTCAAGGGCATTTGCGTTTCACGACGCCGCCAGTATCGAACTTCGCAGTATGCTTTTCTGCTTGCTCGATTACTGGGGTATCGATCGCGTGCTGTTTTCAGAAGCGCTAGAGGTGAAGTAATCGATCAAGGTAGCTACGCTATCGGGATTTGGTACTATCGGTACGGAAAGGCAGGCACGAATTACATCAACCGTCGTAGCCGCGGGGAAAGAATCAGAGATCAACAGGGCGCGTCGGTAACCGCGCCCTCTCCGTGCTAGGCCACTCGGGAGCTCTGCCGTCATTACAACATTGCAAAAGGGCTTGGGGTATCGCCGTGGCAACCACAGACAAGTTCTCAGCAGGCGAGCAGGGACTGGGGTACATCTATCAAGCACGCCTCGCTCTGCTTCAGTTACTGCAGCTACCAGAAGATACAGCCGTCTTCCTGGAGAAGGACGACGACCTGGACTTCGTGGACAGCGACGGCAGCAAATCCCTCGCATCGTTAAAACACAAGGCCGCCGGCGACCGTCTGACCGACCTGTCGACCGACTTCTGGAAATCCGTCCGCATCTGGTTGGTACGATACAAGCACGACGGGCGCAGCGCATCGAACCTTCGCTTCTTTCTATTTACAACGGGCACGGTTTCGGACTCCTCATTCCTGAAAAGATTCTTGCCGGTCCAACTCAGCACAGACGACGAAGCGATGACGCTTGCTGAACAGGCGGAAGAAGCGCTCAGCAGATCAAGGTCGGAGCTGATCGGGGAGATCGCGGAGGCATTTAACGAACTTACCCGCTCCGAGAAAGAGGACTTCCTGGCCCGTATTCTGATTCTCGACGGCAGCCCCCGCATCGAGGACATTCCGCAGACCATCAAAGACATGCACATGCGGAGCGTTCGGCGCGAGCATCGGAATGCTGTCTTTGAGCGATTGGAGGGATGGTGGAACGACGCCGTCATCAAGCAATTGACTGGCAGTAGGGACAATGGAATTTTCGGCTACGAGGTATCCGACAAGTTCTCCGCGCTATCCGAAGAATATAAACTGGACAACCTGCCCATCACATTCCGCGGCAAGACGCCGGCCGGCGAGATTGACACTGACAACGACCCTCGGACCTTTGTGGTGCAACTCCGGCAGGTCGGTGTTTCCTCTAACCGTATCCGCAACGCGATCTTGGACTACTACAGGGCGTTTGAACAACGATCAGAGTGGGCGCGCGAAAACCTGCTGGTTTCGGGAGAGATCGAGGACTACGAAGACCGCCTCGTCGATGAATGGAGCCGCTACAAGGACGTTGTGTTCGAGGAACTTGACGAAAACAGTGCCGAGGATGTGTTGCTGCGAGCCGGCAGGGAGCTTTACACGTGGGCAGATCAGCAGACTGGGAACTACGAATCGCTGCGTATCCGGGCGCGCGTAACCGAACCCTATGTCACCCGCGGCTCTTTCCATATTCTGGCCGATGCCGCTCCTGAACCCAGGGTCTACTGGCATCCCCGATTCCTCGACCGCGTTGGTCAGTTGCTGGAGGTCGCCAAATGAAACGCTGGGACCAGCGCCCTTTCGAGATACGGAACTTGTTCAATCCGGCCTTCTGCGGCCTCATCCTATTCCGTGCCATGCAGGGTTATGAGGAAGAAGACGCCCGAGGTTTGCCCTTCTCGCTCTCCTTACTCGTACTGCCACTGTGCCTGCACAAAGACTCGCGCGAAGCAATTAATCCTCGAAGCTACCTGTTGAAGAGTATCGAAAAGAATCCCCAGGTGCAGGTAGGCTTCGCCAGCAGAGTCACGGCCATGCTGCCTTATGCGTTCGAGGGCTTCGGCTTGTTGATGGAGAGAGGCTGCATCGTCGTCGCGCCTGACGGGCGGCTCCAAACTGTCCCCGACAAGGTTCGGAAAACAATAACGGGAACCGACGAAACGAAATCCTGCCAGCGCGTGGCACGCATCGTCGGGAAGGAATTCGCCCGCATCGCTGACCGAGTGACCGTATATACGACTTTCGGAATTCGCCCATGAAGATCAAGTCCATCCACATCTACAGCCATGACGGGCAACGCAGGGATCTGCAATTCCGGGTGGACGGTCTCAACGTCATCACCGGGCGTTCTTCCACCGGCAAATCTGCGCTTTCCGAGATCGTCGAATACTGTATGGGGCGGTCCTCATTCAATGTCCCGGAGGGCATTATTCGCGACAAGGTGGCGTGGTTCGCCGTCATCTACCAGTTCGAACACGAGCAGGTCCTAGTCGCAAAGCCAACGCCGCCCGAAGGCGGAGCAAGTTGCAGCACCGCGATGTTGCGTCGGGGTACTGAATTGCAGGCCCCATCGTTCGAAGAATTGGCCGTCAATTCAGATGACGATGCCGTTGTTACTTTGCTCTCACGCCTGCTCGGAATTCCCGAGAACCGCACCGATGTCCCTCTGGAAAACAGCAGAGACAGTTACGACGCCAACGTCAAGCACACGTTTTATTACCTGTTCCAGAAGCAAGGGCTGGTTGCAAACAAGGACCAACTCCTCTATCGCCAGAACGAGCAGTTTCAGCCGCAGGCGATCCGTGACACGCTACCGATCTTGCTCGGGGTCTTTTCCCATGATCGGTATGAACTCGAATCTAAGCTGCGCGTCGCACAGCGGGATCTGAGGCTCAATGCAAAATTATTGGAACAGGCGCGGGATGCCATCGACACGTCCCACGAGAAGGCGATTAGTCTTTACTCCGAGGCCAAAGCCGTTGGCGTAATCGGCGACACCGACGCCGACACCACCGCGAACGGGATCATCGAAATCCTGCGATCCGCGCTCGGCTGGAAACCCGAGAAGATTCCCGAAGACGACGGGAGCAGGATATCTCGTCTCGAAGAAGAACTGGGCCAATTGCGCAAGGATCGTCGGGAAGCACAAGCGAAGATTGATGCCGCTCGCCAATTTTCCAAACGCGCCAGCGGCTATGAGAGCGAGGCCACCGAGCAGTTGGACCGACTATCTTCGATCAAGGCACTGCCGAAGAACCCGGATACCGGCGAATGGCAGTGGCCGTTCAGTGCACAAAACCTGGCGATGGAATCGCCGGTCGCCACGGTCCTACTCGACGAACTGGCATCGCTCGATGCCGAGCTACGCATTGCCACCGGGCAACGCCCCAAGCTCGACGCCTACCTGACCGAATTAAATGTCAAGGCGCAAGAGATCGCTGGTGTCATCAAAGAGAAGGAAGCCGAACTTTCCGCAGCGATAGCGGCAAATGACGTCATCGCTCAGATGGGCACTCGTAACAATGCGGCCGCACGTGTCGTCGGTCGCATCAGCCTATTCCTGGAAAACCTCGCTCCGAACGAAGAACTTGCTAGGCTTGAGGCGGAACATCGCCGCCTCAAGCTGAAGGTTGAGGATCTGGAAAAGCGTGTTGGCGCGGACGACAGCAACGACCGGCTCAATTCGATACTAAACATCATCTCGACGCAGGTATCGCAATATATTCAGAAGTTCGAAGCCGAGTTCAGAGCCTATCCGGCGCGATTCGACCTGGCCAACATCACGATCGTCTTCGATCGCCCCGAACGACCGGTTCCCATGAGCCGAACTGGTGGTGGCGAGAACCATCTGGCCTACCACCTCTCTGCATTGCTCGCCCTGCACTTGTTCGCCGTCAAGAACAACCGGCCGATTCCACGCTTTTTGCTGATCGATCAGCCGACCCAAGTCTATTTCCCGTCGGAGCAGGTCTACAAAGAAGCCGACGGCTCCGTCCAGAGTACAGAGGAAGCCGATGCCGACCTCAAGGCGGTCCAGCGGTTGTTCGAGTTGCTGCTCAAGTTCACACAGGAAGACGCACCTGGCTTCCAGTTGATCGTCACCGAGCACGCGAACCTTCGCGAGCAGTGGTTCCAAGACGCGTTGGTAGAACAGCCTTGGACCAAGCCGCCGGCGCTTGTACCGGAAGACTGGCCCGAACAATGAAACAGCCAAACGGATTATCCGGCGTCCTAGCCGGTTACTCCTTGGCGGTATTCTGCGATGAAACTGCGATAAGCGAATGTAATCAGGTCGCGCACCAATTCAAGAAGGCCGCCGACCGGGAACCCGTCGAATGGGTCACCGTGGGCCAACGCATTTCCGCGTTGCGCTAATGTGGGCCTCACCGTGCCGACTAGCTGGCCGATCGCACTACCGCCACAGCGGGCGACAACAGGTATTTGCGCGTCAGTCAAACCGTCGACCTCCACTAGATGCTTGAGCACGGCGGCAAACGTCCGCTCTCGTGTCTTGAACTTGGTCCCATAGCGATCCATTAGCGCGAGTTCCAGCGTGGTCAGAGCGATCAGCTCGCCGGCCTTGATTAAGTCAGTGTCGATCCAGCCGAACAAATAGAGCTTCTGCGCGCGGGCATATTTCAGGCGCACAACATCTGGAATGCGAGCGTCCATGTCTAGGCTGCCGATGAACATGCGCCATTGATCAGCGTGGTCGAACTGAACCCACCTGGATTCCCTTGCACCGGCCAGGGCATCAAGAGCGGCTCTTGCCGCGGAGGTAATTCGATACGTGGAAGACCCATAGATGGGATTTCCTCACTACGGTGATGGAATAGCCTTCTGTGTGCGATCCAGCTTGCGATGAATCAACGACACCAGGGTCAGAATGTCGAGTGCATCTTGCTCGGACATGGGCCAGTTCGTCTTCGCAATCTTGTCGGCTGCCGCCCGCTCGGAATTATCGTCGGTATGCACACGAGTCGTGAACATGGTGACGGTCTTGTGCGCAGTCAACGCTATTCCGACCTTGACGGAAACGCCGGAATTAGCGATGTCGGTGGCCGCGCGATGACGGATGCCATTCGTCCCGACGCCATTTCGGATTTTCGACATAGCAATTGAGATCAAGGTTGCTCCAAGTTCGCCGCACTACGCCGCAGCAAGTTGTCCCGATAGGTATCGAACGTCACCATGCCTCCATGCGCGTACTCATGGAGCCCGATGTGAAACAACTACCGCAAGCAGTATCCAGCGCGGCTGGCATCGACGCCGGCCAGCATCTTCCCCTGCCCGGCACGAAAGCCTACGAGGAGTTGCCGCAGTTCCCAAAGCGCAGCCCACTTCCCTACCGTCGTACCATTCGCCGCCAGGAGCTGCGGCAGATCGTTCCATTGGCCGAAACGACGATCTATGAAATGGAGCGCCGCGGCGAGTTTCCCCACCGCTTCAATTTGACGCCACGGTGCGTCGTGTGGGACTTGGCAGAAGTGGAAGCCTGGATCGAGCAGCGCAAGCAAGCCCGTCGCGGCAGCGTCTCGAAACCGGATGTGCATCTACGCAAAACCCGCCCTGTTCGGGCGGGTTCGAGTGAGGAATGAAGCCGCGCAGCGGCTCTCATCCGCTCAGGCCATCGCGCTCAACGCCGGCACCACCACGTTGTCCGGCAGCAGCTTCGGCACGTAGGGCTGCCCGCCGCTCCAAGCATCGATCATGTTGGCCCATTCTTGCAGCATATGGCGCCGTTGCTCCGCGTATTCGGCCTTGTTGTAGACCGAACGCGAGGAACGTCCGTCCTCGTGCGCCAGGCACTTCTCGATCCAGTCGCGGTTGAAGCCGATTTCGTTCAACAGCGTCGAGCCGGTACGGCGCAGGTCGTGGACGGTGAACGGTTGTAGCGGCAGCCCTTTGGTCTTTGCAGCCTCCGCCACGAGCTGCGTGACCCGATTCAAGGTCGCATTAGACATGAACCGCTCGGCATCGTAACGAGAAGGAAAAATGAATCTTGAGCCCGCCGCGCAGGCGTGCAGCGTCACGAAGATGTCGAGCGCCTGGCGTGACAGATAGACCACGTGCGGGTTGCGTCCCTTCATCCGCTGCTTCGGGATCGTCCAGGTCTTGCTCTCGAAATCGATCTCATCCCAGGTGGCCTGGATCAGTTCGCTCTTGCGCACCAGCGTCAGCAGGATCAGGCGCAACGCCAACTTGATGGTCGGATAGGTCGCCACGGACTCCATCTGTTGCACAAACAGTCGGATTTCCAGCGGCGACAAGGCCCGGTCCTTCGGTACGAAGGTGGCGATCGACGCCGCGCCCACGCTGTCGGCGGGGTTGTCCACCTTTTCGCCGTGGGCGATGGCGTAGACGTAGACCTGCTTCACGATGTCCCGAATCTGGACCGCGGTGGCGGGCGCCCCGCGCTCTTTGACCTTGTTGCACAAGGCTCGCAGGTCTTCGGCTTGGATCTCGGTCAGGAGGCGGTTCTGAAAGACCGGCAAGATGTCCCGGTCGATGATGTGCTTGCGCATGGCGCGGGTGCTGTCGGCCAACCTTGCGTTGGCCAGCCAGGTGTCCATCGCCGTGCCGAAGGTCTTGATGGCGACCACCCGGCGTTTCTCGCGCTGCTTTTCGAGCGCGGGCGAGATGCCCTTGAGCACGGCTTTCCGCGCGTCTAGGAGCAGTTCGCGCGCCATCGACAGTGAGATGCCGCCCTGGCCGTAGCGCCCGAGAGTCAGCGTCTCGCGGCGGCCGTTGAGGCGGTAGTCGTATCGGAAGGTGACAGTACCGCTAGGCGATACCGTCACGTACATCCCGTCCCGGTCAGAAGCCTTATAAATCTTGGATTTAGGCTTCATATTTCGTAGTGCAGCGTCAGTAAGCATCGAGGTTTCCTCCGGCTTGTGACGGCTTTACCGTCAGGCTTTACCGTCAAGGACCTGGAGACCTGTTGCTGCCCGGAAAGCCGCATAAAATAAGCTTTCCCGAGAAGGCTTTTACCGTCAAAGACGGTAAAAGTCTGAATAGTGAACGAGAGTGTCTTAATCCGGCCTAGATTTTTACCGTCAGCTCTACCGCCAACTTTTTCTGCTGGCCGGCGATAGCCACCGATAGCTGGCGCGACGTATTTCCTTCTATATCAACACGTTACGTCAGTTTTTCAATAGCTGGCGATAGTCCTCGAAGGACGTCAATTCACTCCCACTCAATCGTCGCCGGCGGCTTCCCCGAAATGTCATAAACAACCCGGTTGATCCCGCGCACTTCATTGATGATCCGGTTCGACACATGCCCCAGCAGCTCATGCGGCAGATGCGCCCAATGCGCGGTCATGAAGTCGAGCGTTTGCACCGCGCGCAGCGCCACCACGTACTCATAAGTCCGCCCGTCGCCCATCACACCGACACTCTTCACCGGCAGAAACACCGCGAACGCCTGGCTCGTCAGGTCGTACCAGGACTTGCCGGTTTCCTTGTCGATGAAAGTCCGCAGCGTCTCGATGAAAATCGCGTCCGCGCGACGCAACAGGTCCGCGAAATCGCGCTTCACTTCGCCGAGAATCCGCACACCCAGACCCGGGCCCGGGAACGGATGGCGATATACCATCGCGGGCGGCAAACCAAGCTTCACGCCGAGTTCGCGCACTTCGTCCTTGAACAGTTCGCGCAGCGGCTCCAGCAGCTTCAGATTCAGCGTCTCAGGCAGGCCGCCCACGTTGTGGTGGCTCTTGATGGTTTGCGTCGCCTTCTTGCCCTTGCCGGCCGATTCGATCACGTCCGGATAGATCGTGCCTTGCGCCAGCCACTTGGCGTCGGTGAGCCTGCCGGCCTCGGCCTGGAACACCTCGACGAACTCCGCGCCGATGATCTTGCGCTTCGCTTCCGGATCGCTCACGCCGGCGAGCTTCCTCAGAAACACATCGCTGGCGTCCACGTGAATCACCTTCACGCCGAGGTGATCGGCGAACGTCGCCATCACCTGCTCGGCTTCGTTCAGGCGCAACAGGCCGTGATCGACGAACACGCAGGTCAGTTGATCGCCGATCGCGCGATGCAGCAGCGCCGCCGCCACCGACGAATCCACGCCGCCCGACAGCCCCAGGATCACGTGTTCGTTGCCGACCTGCTCGCGAATCTTCGCGACGGCTTCGTCGATGTAATGACCCATCTCCCAATCGGGCCTGGCGCCGCAAATCCGCAGCACGAAGCGCTCGAGCATCGCGCGGCCCTGCACGGTGTGCGTGACTTCCGGATGCCACTGTAGACCGTAGAAATGGCGCTTTTCGTCGGCCATCGCCGCGATTGGGCACGATTCCGTCGACGCCATCAGCGCGAAGCCCGGCGGCATTTCCAGTACCTTGTCGCCGTGGCTCATCCACACCTTCAGCATGCCGTGACCTTCCGGCGTGGTGAAGTCGCTGATGCCCTCGAGCAGGCTCGTATGGTTGCGCGCGCGCACTTCGGCATAGCCGAACTCGCGCAGGTGGCCGATGTCGACCTTGCCGCCCAGTTGCTCGGCCAGTGCCTGCATGCCGTAGCAGATGCCGAGCACCGGCACGCCGAGTTCGAACACCGCTTGCGGCACGCGCGGCGTGTCCGTTTCGGTGACCGAGCTCGGGCCGCCGGACAGGATCACGCCCTTCGGCGCGAAATCGCGAATGAACGACGCGTCGACGTCGTACGGATGAATTTCCGAGTACACGTTGGCTTCGCGAACGCGACGTGCAATCAGTTGGGTGACTTGCGAACCGAAGTCGAGAATCAGGATCTTGTCATGCATGGCAGCGGACGGAGTCAAAAGTGAACGGATACGGAATGCCGCGCACGAGGCGCGGCGTTGAATTCAAAGCGGTCCACGTGGGAACGGTCGAGCATGAAACGTAACGATGATGCGCGCTGGCGTGGCCGGCGCCGCAGGCAGTGATTTGCGGCACGCGCGAACGAATCCGGTAGCTTCGAAGGACGGGGCGGTCCGGCGCCTCAGCCATGAAACGGCGGGCGGGGCGCACCCGGCGCGTCGGCGGCGGCGTTGCGGGCCTCGTCGCGTGCGCTCGTAGCCTCGGAACTGGCGGCCCTCGCTGCATGTTCAGCGCGTACAGCACGCTCGGCCGCAGGCCTACCCGGTTCGTCGACCGCTGGATCGACCGGCGCACCCGTAGCCGGACTCACCGGCCGCGTAGCCGGCATGACCGGCTCGATCACCGGCTCCGCACGGTAGACCGGAAAGCCCGCCGTGACGGGAGCGGCCCCGCTCCCGGGTTCGCGTTTGTAGGCGGCGTCTTTCGCGGCATCTTTCGCCGCTTGGCGCTCGGCGCGCTCGGCAGCGGCGGCTTCAGCCAAGCGCGCCTTTTCACGCCGCCGCACCGCGCTCGATAAACGCACGCCGCCCAGGCCGATCACCAGCAGCACCACACCCGTCAGCACCGCCACGATCTGCCCGAAACCGGTCAGCGACGGCGTATGCAAACCGAGCAGCCAGACTAGCATCAGCACGCCGGTCAACCAGTTCACGTGCCCGACGACTCTCGCGACACTCGAAGTGAGCGCCCCGTCGATCGACGCGTGCAAGGCCAGCCAGCCGAGCCCGATCAGCGCCACGCCAAACCCCTGGCCGACCAGAGCCGGCTGGGTTTGCACCAGAAGCAGCGCGTTGTACAACGAAGTCCAGGGCGTCAGCACGAACAGCAGGCCGAACGCAAGCAACAGCAACGCATCGAGGATGAGTACAGCACGCAGCAATGGCTTCATTGGCGTTTAGTCCACGTGATAGTTGGGCGCTTCCTTGGTGATCTGCACGTCGTGCACATGCGACTCGCGCAAGCCCGCGCCCGTGATCTGCACGAACTCGGCCTTCTCGTTCATCTCCGCGATGGTGCGGCAACCGCAGTAGCCCATGCTGGCGCGCACGCCGCCGATCAACTGGAACAGGATCGCGTTGACCGAACCCTTGTAGGCGACGCGGCCCTCGATACCTTCCGGCACCAGCTTGTCGATGTTCGCGGAGTTGTCCTGGAAGTAGCGGTCCGCCGCGCCGTCCTTCATCGCGCCGACCGAGCCCATGCCGCGGTAGGACTTGTACTGGCGGCCCTGGAACAGGAAGACGTCGCCCGGCGCTTCTTCGGTGCCGGCGAACATGCTGCCCATCATCACCGCGTTCGCGCCCGCTGCCAGCGCCTTGCTGACGTCGCCCGAGAAGCGCACGCCGCCGTCGGCGATGACCGGCACGCCGGTGCCCTTCAGCGCTTCCGACACGTTGGCGATCGCCGTGACCTGCGGCACGCCCACGCCCGCCACGATGCGTGTCGTACAGATCGAACCGGGGCCGATACCGACCTTCACGCCGTCGGCGCCGTATTCGACCAGCGCCCTGGCCGCCGCCGCGGTGGCGATGTTGCCGCCGATCACCTCGACGTGCGGGAAGTTCTGCTTGACCCACTTGACGCGCTCGAGCACGCCCTTGCTGTGGCCGTGCGCCGTATCGACGACGATCACGTCGACACCCGCCTGCGCCAGCAGCGCGATGCGCTCCTCGTTGTCTTCGCCCACGCCGACCGCCGCGCCCGCGCGCAGCTTGCCGTGTTCGTCCTTACAGGCGTCCGGGTGTTCGGTTTGCTTGGTGATGTCCTTCACAGTCATCAGGCCGCGCAGTTCGAACGCTTCGTTGATGACCAGCACGCGCTCGAGGCGGTGGCTGTGCATCAGCGCCTTGGCTTCGGCGAGCGGCGTGCCTTCCTTGACGGTGACGAGGCGCTCGCGCGGCGTCATGATGCTGCGCACCGGTTCGTCCAGACGCTCCTCGAAGCGCAAGTCGCGGTTCGTGACGATACCGACCAGTTGCGCGCCCTCGACCACCGGGAAACCGGAAATGCCATGCTGGCGCGACAGCGCGATCACGTCGCGCACTTTCATCTGCGGCGGCACCGTGATCGGATCACGCACGACGCCCGATTCGAAGCGCTTGACCTTGGCGACTTCACGCGCCTGCTCGGCCGGCGTGAGATTCTTGTGGATGATGCCCACGCCACCCATTTGCGCCATCGCGATCGCAAGGCGTGCTTCGGTGACCGTGTCCATGGCGGCGGACACGAGCGGCATATTCAGGGAAATATTGCGGGTCAGCCGGGTCTTGAGGCTGGTGTCGCGCGGCAGAACATCGGAGTAGGCCGGGACGAGGAGCACGTCATCGAACGTGAGTGCTGTTTGGATCAGACGCATGGCAAATCCTATAGGCGCAAAAGCGAATTATACGCGATACCTCCTGGTTTTCACTGCACGAACAGCAGCTTAGCGAGTTTCCGCCGATTTTTTTCGTGACTTTGGGCGCGGCGATTTCGCCTCGCTGTTCGGCTCGGGTTCGATCGGGTTTCGTTTGCGCGTTCGGGCGCATCGGCGCCGAATGCAGAATCGAACAAGACGCCCCGCCGCCACCGGGCTATTCTGCCGACCATTCGAGTCTTTCCGGCAGGGGTAGTCGATGCAGCGCGGTGTGGCATATGGAGTGATGGCTGGAGCCTTATGGGGCATGGTGTTTCTGGTGCCGCGCGTGCTGCCCGACTTTTCGCCGCTGCTGCTCTCTGCCGGCCGCTACACGATGTACGGCCTCGTCTCGCTGGCCGCCGCGCTGCCGATGATGCGCTCGCTCGTCAAGCGTCTCACTCGCGAGGATCTGGGCGCGCTCGTCAAGCTCGCAGTGGTCGGCAACCTGCTCTACTACCTGCTGCTGACAGCGGCCGTCCATCTGATCGGCATCGCGCCGGCGTCGCTGATCGTCGGCGTGCTGCCCGTCACGGTCACGCTGCTCGGCCGGCGCGATCGCGGCGCGGTGCCGCTCGCCCGCCTCGCATGGCCGCTCGCGATGGTGATGGCGGGCATCGCCTGCATCAATGTCGACGTGTTCACGGTCGCGGACGGCACGCCGGCGAGCGTCGCCACCAGGCTCATCGGACTCGCCTGCGCAGTCGGCGCGCTGGGATGCTGGACGTGGTTCGCGGTCGAAAACACCCGCTACCTGCAGCGTCAGACGCATTTCAGCGGCAACGAATGGTCGGTGCTGTGGGGCGTGGTGACGGGTGCGCTCGGCGCGGCGCTGTGGCTCGTGATCGGCGTGCTGCCGTCGGACGGCCTGCAAGGCGAACTCGCGGACGGCCGCTGGCATACCTTCTGGATGCTGAATCTCGGGCTTGCCGTCGGCGCGTCGTGGCTCGGCAACGGGCTGTGGAACGCCGCGTCGAAACGACTGCCGCTGACGCTCTCGGGTCAGATGATCGTGTTCGAGACGCTGTTCGCGCTGCTCTACGCGTTCATTTACGATCAGCGCCTGCCGCGTCCGCTGGAAATCGCGGCGATTTTGCTGCTGGTGGCGGGGGTCTGCTGGTCGGTGCGCCAGCATGCGGATGATGATTCGTCCGGGGCGGCGTCGCTTGGGGACAAGGCGCGGGACGAGGCAAGGATCGCGGCGCCTTGAGGCGGGGCGCGGCAGGCGCCGCGGACCGGTCTAACGCGAATCCTTGTTCTGCCAGCGGCGGCCCTCGATCGAGCCCGCCTTGCGCGTCTTTTCGACGCGCCGTTGACGCGACACCTTCGGATCCACCAGCAGCGGCCGGTAAATCTCGACGCGATCGTGGTCGGCAAGCACCGTATCGAGCGGCTTGAGTTTGCCGAACACGCCGACTTTCTGCGTGTCGAGATCGATCCGCGGGTAGCGTTGCAGGATGCCGCTCGCCTCGATCGCCTGCCGCAGCGTCGCGCCCTGCGGCAAATCAACCGCGATCAGCGTCTGCTCCGTGGCGCTCGCGTAGCAGACTTCGATCGACAGCCGCGCGCTCATGCCTTACCGTAGCGCTGATCGGCGCGCTTCACGAACGATTCGACGAAAGTATTGGCGATGTGATTGAACACCGGCCCAATGATCTTCTCGAGAATGATGTTGGTGAATTCGTAGTGCAGCGCGAATTCGATCTTGCAGGCGTCGGCGCGCAACGGCGTGAAGCGCCAGAAACCGGTGAATTTGCGAAACGGGCCGTCCGCGAATTCCATATCGATGCGGGTGGGCCGCTCCATGCTGTTACGCGTGGCGAAATGCTGCTTGATGCCCTTGAAGTTGATATCGATCTTCGCCTCCATGCCGGTTTCGTCCTGGCGGCGGATTTCGACGCCTCCGCACCAGGGCAGGAAGTTGGGGTAATCGGCGACGTCGGTAACGAGGTCGAACATCTGTTCCGCCGAATGGCGGATCAACACGGTTTTCTGGACATCTGCCATAAATTGAACAGCACGTGGCAAGGGTGGACAAGCGCCGCGGGCTTTCCTTGCCCCGCTTTGCTAAAATCGTGATTTTAAACGAGTTGGGCACTTTCCATTCATGAGCATCATCGACAACAGAAAAGCCTTCTACGACTACTCGGTCGAAGAACGCTATGAAGCAGGGCTCGTGCTCGAAGGATGGGAGGTCAAGGCGCTACGCGCCGGGCGCGGCCAGATCAAGGAGGGTTACGTCGTTATCCGCAATAACGAACTGTTCCTGATCGGCACGCACATCAGCCCGCTGCCCGAAGCCTCGACCCACATCCACCCGGACCCCGTGCGCACGCGCAAGCTGCTTCTGCACAGCGAGGAGATCAGCAAACTGATCGGCAAGGTCGAGCAGCGCGGCTACACGCTCGTGCCGCTGAACTTCCACTACAAGGGCGGCCGCGTCAAATGCGAAATCGGTCTCGCCAAGGGTAAGAAGCAGCACGACAAACGCGAAACCGAGAAGAAACGCGATTGGGAGCGCGAGAAGGCGCGCCTGATGCGCTCGCCGAGCTGATCCAGGCTTGACGACGGGCGCCACAAGCAGGCGCTCAATGAAAAATGGCCCGCACACCGCGCGGGCCATTCTTTTTTCTGCGGACCAAGCCGTGCACTGACAGGCTCACCCGCGACGAACTCACCGCACGTCGGTCACGCCCTTGCCTTTGTTCACGATGGTCAGCGCCGAGGCGATCATCGAACTCATATCCGACATATTGCCCGGCACGATCAGCGTCGTGCCCTGCTTCGCCAGGTTCGCGAACGCGTTCACGTATTGTTCCGCCACCTTGAGGTTCACCGCCTCCATCCCGCCATTCGACTGGATTGCCGCCGCGATCTTCTGAATCGCCTGCGAATTGGCTTCGGCCACCGCCATGATCGCCGCCGCCTGGCCTTGCGCCTGGTTGATCGCGGCCTGCCGTTCGCCTTCGGACTTCTGGATCGACGCTTCACGGCCGCCGGAGGCGATGTTGATCTGCTCC
This sequence comes from Paraburkholderia sp. 22099, assembly GCF_052045835.1. NCBI lineage: Bacteria > Pseudomonadati > Pseudomonadota > Betaproteobacteria > Burkholderiales > Burkholderiaceae > Paraburkholderia > Paraburkholderia sp. 22099. The sequence goes on from NZ_JBQEPU010000009.1 coordinate 113,975, forward strand.
TGCTTGCGCCCTTCGGACGCCGCGATCAGCGCGCGCTTCTCGCGCTCGGCGGTGATCTGCGCCTGCATCGCGTGAAGAATCTCCTTGGGCGGCGTGAGGTCCTTGATTTCATAGCGCAACACTTTGACGCCCCAGTTCGCCGCGGCCTGATCCAGCGACGACACGATGCTGTGGTTGATGAAGTCGCGCTCCTCGAACGTCTTGTCGAGCTCCAGCTTGCCGATCACGGAGCGCAGCGTGGTCTGCGACAACTGCGTGATCGCGAACACGAAGTTGCTCGACCCGTACGAGGCCTTCATCGGATCGGTAACCTGAAAATACAGCACGCCGTCCACCTGCAACTGCGTGTTGTCACGCGTGATGCAGACCTGGCTCGGCACTTCGAGCGGAATCTCCTTGAGGATGTGCTTGTACGCGATCCGGTCGACGAAGGGAAACGCGAAGCTCAAGCCCGGCGTCAACGTGCGGTGATAGCGGCCGAGCCGCTCCAGCACCCACGCATGCTGTTGCGGCACGATCTTGATGGTCTGCGCCGCCAGCACGATCATGATGACTAAAAACACTGCCCCGATGATGGTCGAATCCATTAATGCCCTCCGGTTCTTGTTCGAATCGTTGTGTGCATTGCAAACGTTCAGGTCGCCGTCGCCTTTTGCTTGCGCCTCGCATGCGGGCTCGCCACGACGATCAGACAACTGCCGCGCAGCTCCGTGATCTCGTAGACCTGCGCGTCTTCCGGCTCGCCCGAGGCCAGTTCGACGTCCCATGCCGCGCCGCGATAATCGACGCGCGCCCGGCGCTCGTGCCACGCCGGCACGCTCAGCGTCTGACCGATGTCCAGATTGACGTCCGGGTTCTTCGACGCCTCCTTGCGCGTTCTGCGGCCAAAACCGGAGCGCCGGAGCAACAGCACCGCGGCGAGCGCCACGCCGGCCGCCAGCGCGAACTGCGCGTCGGCGGCGGCGCCCATGAGGTGCGCGATGGCAGCCGCCACGAAGCCCAACGCGATCATTAGCAGATAGAACGTGCCGCTGATCAGTTCCAGCACGACAAGCACACCCGCCCCGACCCACCAGAACCATCCCGCTGGCGCCACGTCGACCTCCACAAAGCAAAACACCCCGGATCTACCGGGGTGTTTATAGCACGAAGCGGGTGCATTTTACCGAGCGGTGCAACAAGCTTTAACAGGCGCCTGACACGCGCTCGGCTGGGCACACCGCTCGCCCTGCATGCCGCCTGAAAACGGCATGCATGGCGCGCGCTTTACTTCTTCGACGACTTCGCCAGTTGCTGCCACGTCTCGATGATCGTGTCCGGGTTCAGCGAGATTGACTTGATGCCCTCATCGGTCAGCCATTGCGCGAAGTCCGGATGATCCGACGGGCCCTGGCCGCAAATACCGACGTATTTGTCGAGGCGCAGGCAGGTGTCAATCGCGCGCTTGAGCATGAACTTGACCGCCGGATCGCGTTCGTCGAAATCGACCGCCAGCAGTTCCATGCCGGAGTCGCGGTCGAGGCCGAGCGTGAGCTGCGTGAGGTCGTTCGAACCGATCGAGAAACCGTCGAAGAATTGCAGGAATTCCTCGGCGAGAATCGCGTTCGACGGCACTTCGCACATCATGATCAGGCGCAAGCCGTTTTCGCCGCGCTTGAGGCCGTACTTCGCGAGCAGCCCCACCACGCGTTCCGCCTGCTTCAGCGTGCGCACGAACGGCACCATGATCTCGACGTTGTCGAGGCCCATTTCTTCACGTACCTTCTTCAGCGCGATGCATTCCATCTGGAACGCTTCGGCGAAGTCGTCGGCGATGTAGCGCGACGCGCCGCGGAAGCCCAGCATCGGGTTTTCTTCGTCCGGCTCGTAGCGCGAACCGCCGATCAGCTTCTTGTACTCGTTCGACTTGAAGTCCGACAGACGCACGATGACGGGCTTCGGATAGAACGCCGCGGCAATCGTCGCGATGCCTTCGGTCAGCTTGTCGACGTAGAACGCGCGCGGCGATGCATGACCGCGCGCCACGCTTTCGACAGCCTTCTTCAAGTCCTGATCGATGTTCGGATACTCGAGAATCGCCTTCGGATGAACGCCGATATTGTTGTTGATGATGAACTCGAGCCGCGCGAGCCCCACGCCAGCGTTCGGCAGTTGCGAAAAGTCGAAGGCCAGTTGCGGATTGCCGACGTTCATCATGATCTTCACCGGGATCGGCGGCAGTTCGCCGCGCTGCACTTCGGTGATTTCGGTTTCCAGCAGGCCGTCGTAGATCTTGCCTTCGTCGCCTTCCGAGCACGACACGGTGACGAGCGCGCCTTCCTTCAGCACGTCGGTGGCGTCGCCGCAGCCGACCACGGCCGGCACGCCCAGCTCACGCGCGATGATGGCCGCGTGGCAGGTCCGCCCGCCACGATTCGTGACGATCGCGGATGCGCGCTTCATCACCGGCTCCCAGTTCGGGTCGGTCATGTCGGCGACCAGCACGTCGCCCGGCTGCACGCGGTCCATTTCCGACGGATCGTGAATCACGCGCACCGGACCCGCGCCGATCTTCTGGCCGATCGCGCGGCCGGTTGCCAGCACGTTCGATTGACCCTTCAGCTTGAAGCGCTGCTCGGCCTTGCCCGTGGCCTGGCTCTTCACCGTTTCCGGACGCGCCTGCAGAATGAAGATCTTGCCGTCGCGGCCGTCCTTGCCCCACTCGATGTCCATCGGACGCTGGTAGTGCTTTTCGATGATGACGGCGTACTTCGCGAGTTCGATGACGTCTTCGTCGGTGATCGAGAAGCGGTTGCGCTGCTCGTGCGGCACGTCCACGGTCTTCACGCGGCCTTCTTCGCCGGCCTTCGTGAATTCCATCTTGATCAGCTTCGAGCCGATCGAGCGGCGGATGATCGGGTACTTGCCTTGGGCGAGCGTGGTCTTGTAGACGTAGAACTCGTCCGGATTGACCGCGCCCTGCACCACCGTTTCGCCCAGACCGTAGCTCGACGTGATGAAGACGGCGTCCTTGAAGCCCGATTCCGTATCCAGCGTGAACATCACGCCCGCTGCGCCGACGTCCGAGCGCACCATGCGCTGCACGCCCGCCGACAACGCGACTTCGGCGTGAGTAAAACCCTTGTGGACGCGATAGGAGATAGCGCGGTCGTTATATAGCGACGCGAACACGTGCTTCATGCGATCGAGCACGTCGTCGATGCCGACCACGTTGAGGTAGCTTTCCTGCTGACCCGCGAACGATGCGTCCGGCAAGTCTTCAGCCGTGGCCGACGAACGCACGGCGAACGAGAGCTCTTCGGGCGAGCTGTTTTGCAGGGTGTCGAAACCCGCGCGGATATCAGCCTCGAGCTGCGGCTGCAGCGGCGCGTCGACGATCCATTGACGGATCTCCTTGCCCGCTTCGGCGAGTGCCTTCACGTCGTCGACGTCGAGCGTTTCGAGACGTTTGGCGATGCGTTCGGTCAGATTGTTGTGATGCAGGAAGTCACGGAAAGCCAGCGCCGTGGTGGCAAAACCGGTCGGCACCCGCACGCCGGCTTCAGCGAGCTGACTGATCATCTCGCCAAGCGACGCGTTCTTGCCGCCGACGATTTCCACATCGGTCATCCGCAACTGCTCGAACGGAACTACATACGCCTTGTCCTTTGCGACGGTAACTGCGTTAGTCATACAAGCCCCTAAGTGTGAAAGAAATTCACGGCTGTGCAAGTGGGCTTGAACGCGAGACGCTCATTGGAAGCGTGACCTCGCGTCTTGCACAACCTGTTGGAGAAGCAATCGCTGCAAGTTGCCGAGGGGCGCTCGAAACACCAGATGCACGACGTAGAAGACGATTGGACGAATTTACCGATCGATCCGCCCTATTCGGCGCAGGTTACGGCCGAAAGCAAGGCGTTGACCGGCTATTCGCGGTAAGTTAGGCGCCAATCGCCTGCAATTGCTTATCCAACAGGTTGCCGCTATTCTACCGTGCCGACTCTCAAAATGTGACAGTCGGCCGAGAATTGCGCCTCGAACCGCGTCCTGGACCGGCCGGCGGGCTTTGCGAGGCCCCGTTGCCATCCGGGAGCGATTGCGGTGCCCACGGCGCGCTGCATCGACGCCGCTGCAGTTTCCGGTCAGCCGCCGTGCAGCGAACTCAACGCAGCGATGTTTCCTTCGAGCGCTCATTTCCGCTCACGTTCCCAGCCCCACTGATGCCGCCCACCGTATTCATCGTCTCCGACGGTACCGGGATCACTGCCGAAACTTTCGCGCATTCGATCCTCTCCCAGTTCGACCAGAAATTCCGCCTGGTTCGCGTGCCTTTCGTCGACTCGACGGAAAAGGCATATGCCACGCTCGAAAAGATCAACGAAGCGATCCAGCAGGACGGCCGCCGTCCGATCGTCTTCACGACGCTGGTGGACAGCGCGTCGAATCAGATCGTCAAAGGCTCGAACGCGCTCGTGCTCGACATGTTCCAGACCTTCGTCGAGCCGCTCGAACAGGAACTGGAGCTGAAATCGAGTCACGCGATGGGTCGCGGCCACCAGAACGCGGACACTGAGGAATACAAGAATCGCATCGAGGCGATCAATTTCTCGCTCGCCCACGACGACGGTCAATCGAATCGCAATCTCGCCGACGCCGACGTGATCCTGGTCGGCGTATCGCGTAGCGGCAAGACGCCGACGAGCCTCTATCTCGCCATGCAGTACGGCGTGAAAGCGGCGAATTATCCGTTGATTCCCGAAGATTTCGAGCGCGGCAAGCTGCCTACGCCGCTATTGGCGCATCGGCAGAAGATGTTTGGTTTGTCGATCGATCCGCAGCGGCTCTCGGAGATCCGCAACGAGCGCCGGCCGGGCAGCAAGTACGCCGCGCCGGAAAACTGCCGTTACGAGATCAACGAAGCGGAAGCGATGATGCGGCGCGAAGGCATCAAGTGGTTGTCGTCGACGCATAAGTCGATCGAGGAGATCGCGACCACGATCCTGCAGGAGATCAAGCTCGAGCGATCGGCTTATTGATCGCTCGGTTGCGCCTGAAATGCGCGCGGCGCCGGGATTCCCGGCTCACGCGCGGCCGCGCTGCTGCCGGCACTGTTCGAACACGCAGACAGCCGCCGCAGCCGCCACATTCAGCGACTCCATGCCGCCCGGCTGCGGAATCGTCACCCGCAACGAGACCGCGTCGCGCCATGCCTGCGAGACGCCCGCCCCCTCGTTGCCGAACACCCAGGCAAGCGGTCCGCTCAGATCGCAGTCGTAGATCGCCTCGGCACCGTGCGAATCCGTGATCACGACGGGTATCGCAAGACGCTCGATCAGCGCTTGCGCTTCCACGTCTTCGTGAATCTGCAACAGGAAATGCGCGCCCATGCCCGAGCGCAGTACTTTCGACGACCACGCGTACGCCGTGCCGGGCGCACAAAATACCTGTTGAATGCCGGCGGCCGCCGCGCTGCGCAGAATCGAGCCGACGTTGCCGGCGTCCTGCACGCCGTCGAGCACGAGGCAGGTTTGCGCGACCTTTTCCGGCAAAGGCGTATCGAGCTTCTCGACCAGCAGCAGAATGCCGACGCCGTGCACGACATTCGACAGTTGCCCGAACAACGCATCCGGCAGCGTGACAAGGCGATGCTCGTCGACGCGCGACACGATCGCCTGCGCTTCGTCATGGCGCAGCGCGCCATCCGTGACGATGCACAGTTCCGGCTGCCCGGCGACGTCGAGATAGGCGCTTGCGAGATGAAACCCTTCGAGCAGCGCGTGGCCGCCGCGACGCTGCTGATGCGTCGAACCGGCCAGTGCTTTCAGGCGCTTGTAGAGCGGATTGTCCCGCGAGGTGATGGCTTTCACAGGCAGCGAAGACAGTAAGGATGAGCGATTAGCGGGCGACGCGCTGGCCACGCCCACGAGTTGGTCGATTACGCGCCGCTGCGTTCGCCGAAAGCGTCGTCGTCGAGCAGGGCATTATCGTCGAGCATGGCGGGCAGGATGACGTCGCCCGCCGGCAGCGGCACACCCGTGCCGAAGCGCAGATGCGCTTCGCGCACCGGCGCGAACGAGCGCCGGTGATGCTCGCACGGCCCGTGCTCGCGCAGCGCCGCGAGATGCTGCGGCGTGCTGTAGCCGACATGGGCGTTGAAGCCGTAGACCGGATACGTTTGGTGCAATTCGAGCAGCATCCGGTCGCGCGTGACCTTGGCAAGAATCGACGCCGCCGAAATGCATTTGACGAGCGCGTCGCCGCCGATCACCGCTTCGCTGCGAATGCTCAGCGTCGGACAGCGATTGCCGTCGATCTTGACGAGCGTCGGCGCGACCGACAGGCCCTCCACGGCGCGCTTCATCGCCAGCATGGTGGCGTGCAGAATGTTCAGCGTATCGATTTCCTCGACCGTTGCCGAAGCGATGCAGTAGGCGAGCGCCCGATCGACGATCTTGTCGTACAGTTCCTCGCGCTTTTTGGCGGTGAGGGCCTTGGAATCGTCGAGGCCGCGGATCATCGGTTTGGACGGGTCGAAAATCACCGCGGCCGCGACGACCGGACCGGCTAGCGGTCCACGCCCTGCTTCGTCGACGCCGCAGACGATGTCGTCCGGCGTCTCGAAGTTCAGGCCGACCTGCTCCGCCGCCGCGCCTGCAACGGTCGCGGCCTTGCGGCGCGGTGCGCGTGATTGGGTCACGGCCGCCCCTTGCGCTGTTCGATGACGCTCGCCACGACTTCCGCCGCACGCTGCGCCGTGTTCTGCTTCAGCACGAGATGCATCTCCGTGAAGATTTCCGTCAGCGTGCGCCGGTTGGACTCGTCGCGCAACTGTTTCAACGTGGCTTCGGCAAGCGCTTGCGGCGTGGCGAAGTGCTGAAGAATTTCCGGGACCACGAAACGCCCCGCCAGAATGTTCGGCAACCCGACATACGGCAGATAGCCCTGGCGGCGCATGATCTGGCCGGTCAGCCAGGGCACCTTGTACGAGATCACCATCGGTTTCTTCAGCAACGCCGCTTCGAGCGTCACTGTGCCGCTTTTCACGAGGATCGCGTCTGCCGCCGTCATTGCGAGCTGCGCCTGGCCGTCAGTGATCGTGAGCGCGAGACCGGGGTGCGCATCCACCAGTGGCCGCAGCATCTCGCGCAGTGCCGGCGTAGCCGCCGGCATCACGAAGCGCAGGCCCGGTTCCTGGTGCTGCATCATTTCCATCGCGGCGAAGAAGGTCGGGCCGATCAGATCGATTTCCGAGCGACGGCTGCCTGGCAGCACCGCAATGATCGGCCCGCTTTCCGCAAGACCCAGCGTGCGGCGCGCGCCGAGCGTATCGGGTTCGAGCGGGATTTCGTCGGCGAGCGGGTGGCCCACGTACGATGCCGCGACGCCCGCCTTCTCCAGCAGCGCCGTTTCGAACGGAAACACGCACAGCATGTGATCGACCGCTTTGGCGATCTTCCTGATGCGGCCGCCCCGCCACGCCCAGATCGACGGGCAGACGAAGTGGACGGTCGGAATGCCCGCCTCGCGCAACGGATGCTCGAGGCCGAAATTGAAATCGGGCGCATCCACGCCGACGAACACCGCCGGCGGCTCGGCCAGCAGCTGGCGCTTCAGTTCGTTGCGGACGGCGAGAATGCCGGGAATATGCCGCAGCGCTTCGACATAGCCGCGCACGCTGAGTTTTTCCATCGGCCAGTGGGCGTCGAAACCCGTGGCGATCATGCGCGGTCCGCCGATCCCATAGTACTGGGTGGCGGCCGGCAGACGGCTCGCGAGGCCGTCGAGCAGCGAGGCCGCCAGCAGGTCGCCGGATGGCTCGCCCGCCACCATCGCGACGCGCAGCGGATTCGGTTGCAATGCCATCGGTTAGCGGATGATGCCGCGTTGCGACGCTTCGACGAACGCGAGCAGCGTTTGCACCGGCGCGTCGCCATCGCCACCCGCGGACGCGAGTTCGCGCAACTGCACCTTCGCCTCTTCCAGCGACAGGCCGTTCTTGTACAGCACGCGGTACGCCGTGCGCAGCGCGGAAATCGCATCCGGCGAGAAGCCGCGGCGACGCAAGCCCTCGACGTTGATGCCGTGCGGCTCAGCCTTGTTGCCGGCGGCGATCACGAACGACGGAATGTCTTGCACCAGCGCCGAGGCGCCGCCCAGCATCGAATGCTCGCCGATCCGGACGAACTGATGTACGCCCGACATGCCGCCGACGATCGCGTGGTCGCCAATGGTGACGTGGCCCGCCATCTGCGCGTTGCTCGACAGAATGACGTTGCTGCCGACGTGGCAATCGTGGCCGATGTGCACGTAGGCCATGATCCAGTTGTCGTCGCCGAGCGTGGTGACGCCCGCGTCCTGCACCGTGCCGGTGTGGATCGTGGTGAACTCGCGGATCGTGTTGCGGTTGCCGATGACGAGCCGGGTCGGCTCGTCCTTGTACTTCATGTCCTGCGGACGGCCGCCGACCGATGCGTAGTGACCGATCCGGTTGTCCTCGCCGAGCGTGGTATGACCTTCGATCACGCTATGCGAACCGACCGTGGTCCGGGCGCCGATCGTCACATGTGCGCCGATCACGGCATACGGTCCGATTTCGACGGATTCGTCGAGTTGCGCGCCCGGTTCGACGATCGCAGTGGGATGAATCCTGCTCATGCGTCCTCGCTTCTGATTCTGTTGCGTTGTCTGGATGGGCCCGGCCGGGAGCGGCGAGGCTGATAGCCGCGCCAGCCGTTCACCGCCGGGACGCCGACTCAGGCGTCTTTATCCGTATGCCGCACCGCGCACATCAGGTCGGCTTCCGCCGCCACGGCGCCATCCACTTCGGCGCGCGCCTTGAACTTCCAGATGCCGCGCATATGGCGCTCGAACGTGCAGTTCAGGATCAACTGGTCGCCCGGTTCCACCACGCGCTTGAAGCGTGCATTGTCGATACCGACGAATAGATACAGTGTGTTCGCCGGATCGCTCGGTTCTTCCGAAAACGTCAGCAGCGCTGCCGTTTGCGCGAGCGCCTCGAGTATCAGCACGCCCGGCATCACCGGACGCGTGGGGAAATGCCCCTGAAAATACGGCTCATTGATCGACACGTTCTTCAACGCTTTGATGCTCTTGTGCGGCTCGAGTTCGAGCACCCGGTCGACCAGCAGGAACGGGTAACGATGCGGCAGCAGCGTGAGAATCTTGTGGATGTCGAGATTGATTTTTTCGGTGCTCATGGTGTTTCTGCTCACGCATTGACTGCGCGATGATGACTGCGGATGCTGGTGCAGGTGGGTTAGTAACGCATGCTGCCGGCGCTTGCCGTGACCCGGCGGCCATGCCACCCGGTCACGGCAACCGACGTTGCTTCCTGATGCTCGCCCGCTATTTTACGCGGTGCCGGCGGCTGCCCCTGATATCTCAGGCTTTCTCGCTCGCGGAATTGCCCGGCGCATTGCCCGCCGCGCTGTCCAGCTTATCAGCGGCGGCGTTTTCGAGTGCCTTGATGCGGTCGCGAAGTTTGTCGATATTGCGCAGCAAAGCCGCGCTCCGGTTCCAGTCCGCATGGTTCACAGCCGGGAACGCGCTGGTGTACACACCCGGCTTCAACAAGGACTTCGACACGCCCGACTTCGCCGTGACGACCACGTGATCGGCCAGCGTGACATGTCCGGCAATTCCGACCGCGCCGCCGATCATGCAATGACGGCCGATCGTGGTGCTGCCGGCGATCCCCGCGCAGCCTGCGATCACGGTATAGGCGCCAACCTTGCAGTTGTGGCCGATCTGGACGAGGTTGTCGATCTTCACGCATTCCTCGATGATCGTGTCGGCCATTGCGCCGCGGTCGATCGTGGTGTTCGCGCCGATTTCCACGTCTGCCGCGATCGAGACGCCGCCGACCTGCGGAATTTTCACCCAGCTGCCGGTACGCGCATCGCCTTCACCGACAAAATCCGGCGCGAAGCCGAAACCGTCCGAGCCGATTACCGCGCCCGCGTGCACGATCACGCGCTCGCCGAGCGTGCAGCCGTGGTACACCGAGACATTCGGATACAGGTGCGAGCCCGCACCGATCCTGGTGCCGCAGCCGATCACGACGTTGGCGTCCAGCCGCACGTTTTCGCCGATCACCGCGCCTGCTTCCACGGTGACATGCGGACCGATCACCGCGCTCGCGGCGATCTGCGCCGACGGATCGATCGTGGCACTGGGATGCACGCCCGGCACCGCCTTCGGCGAGGCGAGATCGATGAAAGTTTGCGCGACGCGCGCGAAGTAAGCGTACGGATTCGGTGTGACGATGAAGTTACGAGCGTCGCGGGAGGCGAGCTTCGCGAGGTCGTCGGCGTTGATCAACACCGCGCCCGCACGGGTCGTCTCGACCTGCGACAGGTACTTCGGATTGGCGAGGAACGCCAGCTGGTCCGGGCCTGCCTGGTCGAGCGGCGCCAGACTGCCGACGCGCTGCGAACCCTCTCCGACTACTTCACCGCCGAACCGTTGGACGATGTCCTCGAGCGTAAATGCCATGCCTACTCTGTCTCCTGTGTCGGTTGGAGTTAGCGCTTTAGCGCTTACTCCAACCCCATGCGATTTGCGCGTCGGTTGGAGCGGCGCTTTGGCGCTTACTCCAATCCCATGCAACATCCTTGCTGCAGTTCGTTGCAACCTGTCTGTTTCGCGAGCCGGCTACGCGCCGGTGGCCAGGTGACCGCCTTCAGTTGCCCGAGGCCGCCAATGCCTTCAGCACCTGATCGGTGATGTCGATGCGCGGGCTCACGTACACCGCTTCCTGAACGATCAGGTCGTAATGTTGCTGTTCGGCGATCTGCTTGATCACCTTGTTCGCCCGGTCGAGCACCGCAGCCAGTTCCTCGTTGCGGCGTTGGTTCAGGTCCTCGCGAAACTCGCGTTGCTTGCGCTGGAAGTCCGTGTCCAATTGCGACAGGTCGCGCTGCTTCTGCGCGCGATCGGCCGGCGACATCGACGCGCCGTTCTTGTCGAGCGAATCGGACATCGACTTGAGTTTTTGCGCCATGTCGGCAAGATCCTTGTCACGCTTGGCGAACTCGGCCTCGAGCTTGATCTGCGCGGTCTTGGCGGCAGCGGATTCACGCAGGATCCGGTCGGAATTCACTGCGGCGATCCTGGCTTCCTGCGCGTGCGCTACCCCGACGCCCAGCGTCATTGCCAGCGCCAGCGCGCATGCCACACGTTTCGAAAACATACCGGTTAGCAAAGTCATCCTCTCGATACTGTAGTTTGGCCGGCAGCCCGTCACCCGATCGCGGGCCACCGAGCGCCGGCCGCCGGATCAGAATGCCGTTCCGATCTGGAACTGGAACTTCTGATACTGGTCGCCGGTGTGCTTCGTGAGCGGGAAGCCCAGGCTCAGCTTGAGCGGGCCGATCGGCGAGATCCACGCGAGACCGACACCATAGCCGTAGCGCAGACCGTTCGCGCCATTCGACGTCGCAGCGGTGCTTGCGTCGGCCCACACGTTGCCTGCATCGAGGAACGTGAAGACGCGCAACGTGCGGTCGTAGCCGGTGCCCGGCAGCGGGAAAGTCAACTCGATGTTCCCCACCAGCAGCTTGGAGCCGCCGATCGGATCGCCCGTCGATGCGTCGCGCGGACCGAGCGAGCTCGGCTCGTAGCCTCGAACCGAACCGATACCGCCGGCGTAGTAGTTCTTGAAGATCGGATAAGGCTTGCCGCCCATGCCTTTACCATAGCCGCCCTGGAAGTTGAAGCCCAGCACGAAGCCGCGCGCAAACGAGTAATAGTACTGCGCGTTGATGTCGGCCTTGTAGTATTGCGTGCCGCCGATCGGCGTGCCGTATTCGGCGTTCGCCTGCGTGAAATAACCGCGGCTCGGCACGAGCGCGCTGTCACGGGCGTCGCGCGACCAGCCGACCGTGATCGGCACGTTGTTCGACACACGGCCAAAGTCCTTGACGTATTCCTTGTAGGACGCCGGCGTGTTCGAGTCCACGTCCAACTGGTTCTGTTCGAGGCCGGCACCGAAGTACACCGTGTCGACTTCGGAGAACGGGATGCCGAACTTCAGGTCGCCGCCGATCGTGACGATCTTGAAGCTCGAATCCGTGGAGTAGTACAGCGGCTGATACGTACGATAGTAGACGTCGGTAATGCGCTTGATGCCGTCCACCGTGAAGTACGGGTCGACCTGCGTGACCGTCAACGTACGGTACGTCTTTGCGGTGTTGACGTTCACCGCGAGACTCGTGCCCGAACCGAACACGTTGTCTTGCGACACGCCCGCCGAGAGCACGACCTTGTCGGTCGACGAAAAGCCCGCGCCCAGCGTGATTGCGCCGGTCGGCTTTTCGGCCACCTTGACGTCCACGTCGACCTGGTCCGGCGTGCCTTCGACCGGAATCGTGGTCACGTCGACATCGGTGAAGTAGCCCAGACGGTTGATCCGGTCCTTCGACAGCGCGAGACGATTGGAGTCGAACCACGAGCTTTCGAGTTGGCGCATTTCACGGCGCACCACTTCATCTCGCGTACGCGTGTTGCCGACCACGTTGATGCGGCGCACGTATACGCGGCGGCTCGGGTCCACCTGCAGCGTCAGGTCGACCTTGTGGTTGGTCTGATCGATCTGCGGCTGCGCATTGACGGTGGCGAACGCATAGCCGTATTCGCCGAGCTTGTCGACGATGGCCTTGGTGCTGGCTTGCAGTTTCTCGGCCGAGAAGCGCTCACCCGGTTTGATCTTGATGAGCTTGTTCAGCTCGGCCTCGCGGTCGAGCAGATTGCCGGCCAGCTTGATGTTCGAAATCATGTACGGCTCGCCTTCGTGCAGCGTGACCGTCAGATACATGTCCTTCTTGTCCGGCGTGATCGACACCTGGGTCGACTCGATGTTGAACTCGAGGTAGCCGCGATTCAGGTAATACGAGCGGACGTTTTCGAGGTCGCCGGTGAGCTTGTCTTTCGCGTACAGATCGTTCTTCGTGTACCACGAGAACCAGTTCGGCGTGGACAACTGCATTTCGTCGCGCAGCGTACCGGTGCTGAACGCCTTGTTGCCGATGAAATTGATCTGGCGGATCTTCGCGCTCGGACCTTCGGCCACCGAGAACAGCACCGACACGCGGTTGCGGTCGATCGGCGTGATGGTGGTGGTGACTTCGGCGGCGTAGTAGCCGCGCGTCAGGTACTGGCGCTTGAGTTCCTGCTCGGCCTTGTCGACCAGCGCCTTGTCGTAGTAGCGGCCTTGGGACAACCCGACGGCACGCAGCGCCTTGGTCAGGTTTTCCTTGTCGAACTCGTGAATGCCGGAGAAATCGATCGTGCCGATGGCCGGGCGTTCGAGCACCTGCACGATGACGACATTGCCTTCGGTCGCGATCTTGACGTCGTTGAAAAAACCCGTGGCGTACAGTGCGCGAATGGCTTCGGAAGCCTTGTCGTCGCTGAAGGTGTCGCCTTGCTTGATGGGCAGGTACGCGAACACGGTGCCGGGTTCGACGCGTTGCAATCCCTCGATCCGAATGTCTTGCACCACGAAGGGCGACGTTGCGTGAGCAACCAGCCCATGCGCGGCGAACGCCGCGGCTATAACCGTCTTTGGAACAAAGCGATGAGGTTTAAACAACGTGCTTCCCCAGTGTGTATAGCTGCATCAGGTCAGACGGTCGCCATCGTGAACGCCGCCGGACACTTTAAAAATGGATTAAACGAGCCAGATCGTTGAACAGCGCAATCGCCGACAACGCGACGATGCAGGCGAGCCCCGCCCTCTGAAAAACGAGTTGCCAGCGATCGGAGACAACTTTGCCGGTCACAGCTTCAACCAAATAATATAACAGATGCCCCCCGTCCAATACCGGAATCGGTAACAAGTTCAGTACGCCGAGGCTAATACTGACAAGGGCCAGGAACGACAGAAACGCAGAAGGACCTAGACGTGCGCTCTTTCCTGCGTAATCGGCGATCGTCACGGGACCCGAAAGATTTTTCAGCGAGGCTTCGCCGACGATCATCCTGCCGAACATCCGCACCGAATAAACCGCGAGATCCCAGGTACGGCGCGCGCCGAGTTGCAAGCTCTCGATAGGCCCGTAATGCACGTCGATCGACGGCACCTGGGTGGACAGTTCCGCGCCGATGCGGCCGATCTGCTGCCCCGTCGCGTCGTCACGCTGCGCTTGCGGAACGATGCGAATCTCTGCGAGTTTGCCCGCCGCCGCGCCGGCACCGCCACGCTCCACTTGCAGCGTCATCGGCTTGCCGGCGTGCGATTTCACATAGGCGATGAAGGCCGTGGCATTGTCGGTCGACATGCCGTCGACGGAGCGCAGACGGTCGCCCGCCGTCAGACCAGCCTGTTGCGCCGCGCTGCCCGGCTGCACACCTGCAACCGTCAGCTTGCCGCCGCCCGGCTCGAAACCGAGATGCGACATGAAGTCGTCATCGACGTCTTTCTCGGTGATGCCGCGCAGATCGAGCTGAAACTCGGACGTGCCGTGCGCATCTTTCGCGCTCAGCACGACGCGCTTGTGATCGAACGCGGCACCTAGCAGCTTCCAGCGCAGATCAGACCATGAACGCACCGGTTCCGATTCGCCGGCGTTCTCGGTACGCGCCGCGACGATGGTTTCGCCTCCGTCGAAGCCGGCCATTGCCGCCGGTGTATTCGACGCCGGCGCCGCGACCACGGCCGCCGGCTCGGTTACGCCCGTGGCGAACACGAGCGCGAACAGTACGATGGCAAGCAGGAAATTGGCGACCGGCCCGGCCGCGACGATCGCGAAGCGACGCCCCACCGACTGCCGGTTGAACGCATGCGGCAATGCTTCCGCGGGAATCGGCGCACCGCCGGTTTCGCGCTCGTCGAGCATCTTGACGTAGCCGCCGAGCGGCAAGGCCGCAATGGTCCACTCGGTGCCCGTCTTTGGACTTACCCATTGGAACAGCGGCTTGCCGAAACCGATCGAAAAGCGCAGCACCTTGACGCCGCACAGGCGCGCCACACTGTAATGCCCGTACTCGTGAACCACCACGAGTACGCCAATCGCGACCGCGAAAGCCAGCAGTTCGATTAGCAGATTCATGAGCGCCTCACTGGACGGCGCGTTCCGTACGACGTGCGCCGTCGGGCAGGCGCGCGATGAGTTCGGCAGCGGAGCGACGCGCGGCGGCATCCGCTTCGATCACGTCCTCGAGCACGTGCGCGCTGCGGTTCGGCAGCGCATTGAGTACCGCCTCGACCACTTCGGCGATCTTCATGAAACCGATCTGGCGCGACAGGAACGCTTCAACGGCGATTTCGTTCGCGGCATTCAACGCCGCGCTGGCCACCCCGCCCGCGGCCAACGCCTTCATGGCGAGCGCGAGACACGGAAAGCGGGCGTAATCCGGTTTTTCGAACGACAGCGATGCGATTTCCGCGAGATCGAGTTGAGCGACGCCCGAATCCACGCGATCCGGAAACGCCAGCGCGTGCGCGATCGGCGTGCGCATGTCGGGGTTGCCGAGTTGCGCGAGCACCGAGCCGTCGGCGTAAGAAACGAGCGAGTGAATCACGCTTTGCGGATGGATCAGCACGTCGATGCGCTCGCCCGGCAAGCCGAACAGCCAGTGCGCCTCGATCACTTCGAGGCCCTTGTTCATCATCGTGGCCGAGTCGACCGAAATCTTGCGGCCCATCACCCAGTTCGGATGCTTGCAGGCCTCTTCCGGCGTAATGTTGGCGAGCGTGGCCGGTTCACGCGTGCGGAAGGGTCCGCCCGAGGCCGTCAGAATGATCTTGGAGACCCCGCCATGCAACGCGGCTTCGCGCGGCAGGCATTGGAAAATCGCGTTGTGTTCGCTGTCGACCGGCAGCAGGACGGCGCCGTTGTCGCGCACTGCGTCCATGAAGATCGCGCCGGACATCACCAGCGCTTCCTTATTGGCGAGCAGAATGCGCTTGCCGGCACGCGCGGCGGCGAGACTGGGCGCGAGGCCGGCCGCGCCGACGATCGCCGCGACCACCGTGTCGCAGCCGTCGCCGTTCGACACGTCGACGAGCGCCTGCGGTCCGTACGTCACCTCGGTCTTGCAACCCGCGGCGCGCAGTTTCGCGGCGACGCGCGCGGCCGTGTCGGCGTCGCCGACCACCGCGACTTCCGGCTGAAAGCGCAGGCATTGCTCGGCGAGCTTGTCGCCGTTGCGATGCGCGCTGAGCGCGTAAACCGAAAAGCGCTCGGGATGACGCGCGACGACGTCGAGCGTGCTGTCTCCAATCGAGCCCGTGGAACCGAGCAATGTCAGACGTTTTTGCATATCTCTTTCTCTAGCCGAGCAGCAGCATGGCAAGCGGCAGCACCGGCAACAATGCGTCGATGCGATCGAGCACGCCGCCGTGCCCCGGCAACAGGCCGCTTGAATCCTTCACTCCGGCCTGGCGTTTCAACATCGATTCGAACAGGTCGCCCACCACGCTGAATGCCACCAGCAAGGTCAGTGCGAGCAGCGTGCGTACGGCGCCCAGTTGCGCCAGCAGCGCAGAATACAGCGTCGGCTCGAACGCCTGCAAAAAGACCGCCGCCGCCGCGACGATCATCACCACCAGCCAGCCGCCGATCGCGCCCTCCCAGGTCTTGCCCGGACTGATGGCTGGCGCCAGCTTGTGTTTTCCGAACGCTTTTCCCGAGAAGTATGCGCCGATATCGGCCAGCCATACCAATAGGAGCAGCGACAGCACGAACGGCACGCCCTTCATGCGCGCGGCGACGAGAGCATGCCAGCACGCGACGAATACCACAATGCCGGCAAGGAACAGGAAGGCGCGCCAGGCGCCCTGAGCGAGCGCCGGCTTGCGCAGCAGCACATAGGGCCCCGCGACCAGCCAGAAAATGGCGGCCGCCTGAAAGAGCGGCCGGGGTTTCTCGACACCAGCGCCGAGCCACGTGCTCGCCACCAGGGCCACTGCGGCGACCAGCGCGTAAATCACCGGGCCCGCGCCGCCCAGCTTCAGCAGGCGCGCCCACTCCCATGCGGCGAACACGACGACAAAGGCGATCAGCGCGCCGAACGCGCCCACCGGCGCGAACAGCGTGACCGGCAGGAACACCGCCAGCAGAATGATCGCCGTGATGACACGGGTTCTTAGCATGGGAGCGAATCGACGTTTTGCGATTGCGGCTCGAGTTGAGCACTGGTGCGGCCGAAGCGGCGCTCACGCTCGGCGTACGATGCGATGGCGTGGCCGAGCGCGTCGGCGTCGAAGTCCGGCCAGAAGGTGTCGGTGAAATAGAACTCGGTGTATGCGAGTTGCCACAGCAGGAAGTTGCTGACGCGGCGCTCGCCGCCCGTGCGGATGAACAGGTCCGGCTCGGGCGCATAGGCCATGGACAGGTGTTCGGCGAACGATTCCTCGTTGATCTCGACCGCCTTGCCCGCCAGCGCCGATTGCTCGGCGAGCTTGCGGGTAGCCTGCATGATGTCCCATCGACCGCCGTAATTGGCGGCGATGGTCAGTGTGAGACGAGTATTGCGCGCGGTCTTCGATTCCGCGCGCTTGATCAGATCGCGGATGCGGGTGTCGAATTTGGACAGGTCGCCCACCACGCGCAACCGGATGCCGTTTGCGTGCAGCTTGCCGATTTCGCGCTCCAGCGCGGTGACGAACAGGCGCATCAGGAACGAGACTTCGTCGTTCGGACGGCGCCAGTTCTCGGAGCTGAAGGCGAACAGCGTCAGATATTCGACGCCCTGCCGGGCGCATGCCTCGACGGCCGCACGCACCGCGTCGACGCCGCGCGTATGGCCGGCCACGCGCGGCAGGCGCCGCTGGGTGGCCCAACGGCCATTGCCGTCCATGATGATCGCGATATGTCGCGGCACCGCGGCGACATCAGGCACGCGCACGGTTGAGCTGGTATAGGTCATGGCCGTCGGGACAGTGACTGCAAATAAAGAAGTGGAAACCGTGAAGGTACTGAGCCAGACGGCCTCAGACCGTCATGATCTCGGCTTCCTTGGTCACGACGAGCTTGTCGATTTCAGCGACGAATTTGTCCGTCAGCTTCTGAATATCGTCACCCGCTCGACGCTCGTCGTCTTCTGAAATTTCCTTGTCTTTCACGAGCTTCTTGAGTTGCTCGTTGGCGTCACGGCGCAGGTTGCGCACGGCGACCTTGGCCGTTTCGGCTTCGCTCTTGACCACCTTGGTCAGTTCGCGGCGGCGTTCCTCGGTGAGCGCGGGCATCGGGACGCGGATCACGTCGCCTTGCGTGGCGGGGTTCAGACCGAGGTCCGACTCGCGGATCGCCTTTTCGACGACCTGCACCATCTTCTTTTCCCACGGCTGCACGCCGATCGTGCGTGCGTCGATCAGCGTCAGGTTCGCGACCTGCGAGATCGGCACCGGCGAACCGTAGTAATCGCACTGGATATGATCGAGCAGGCCAGTGTGCGCACGGCCCGTGCGGATCTTCGACAGGTCGTTCTTGAACGCGTCGATGGAACGCTGCATCTTTTGCTCAGCGCCCTTGCGGATATCAGCCACAGACATTTTTAAACCTCCGAACCTTCAAAACGGTGCGAGCCGGCCAGCGCGCGCGATATGCGGCGGCCACTGCTCGCGCTAAAGCCCACGTTATGTGAACGAGAGTTTACACGTGGACGAGGGTGCCCTCGTCCTCGCCTTGTACGATGCGTTTGAGCGCGCCCGGCTTGACGATCGAAAACACGCGGATCGGCAGCTTCTGGTCGCGGCACAGCGCGAATGCCGTGGCGTCCATCACCTGCAGGTTGCGGCCGATCGCCTCGTCGAAGCTGATCGTGGTGTAACGGGTGGCGCTCGGGTCTTTTTTCGGGTCGGCGGAATAGACGCCGTCCACCTTGGTGGCCTTCAGCACGACTTCCGCGCCGATTTCGGAGCCGCGCAGCGCGGCGGCCGTATCCGTCGTGAAGAACGGGTTGCCGGTGCCGGCCGCGAAAATCACGACCTTGCCTTCTTCCAGTTGGCGAATCGCGCGGGGCCGGATGTACGGCTCGACCACCTGGTCCATGCGCAGCGCGGATTGCACGCGTGCTTCGATACCGGCGTGGCGCATTGCGTCCTGCAACGCCAGCGCGTTCATCATGGTGGCCAGCATGCCCATGTAGTCAGCCGTGGCGCGATCCATGCCGGCCGCGCCGCCTGCTACGCCGCGAAAAATATTACCGCCGCCGATCACCACGGCCAGCTGCGTTCCGAGACGGACCACTTCGGCCACGTCCGCCACCATTCGTTCGATGGTCGCGCGATTGATGCCGAAGGCATCGTCGCCCATCAGAGCTTCACCGGAGAGTTTGAGCAGGACGCGTTTATAGGCAATGGGCATAGGGGTATCCAGATCGCGCAGAACAGGGCAACAACAAGGGACTAATGTAGGGGTGAAACGCTGATTCGGGCAAGCGCCGCCAAATTCACGAACCCTGGGGTTCGCTGGCGGCCGCGCGGCCGGGACCAACCCGCGCGCAGCCTTGCGGCGCCGCCGACCGCGGCAAAGTCTTGCTCCGCCGCGGGTCCAACGATACTACGATGAAGCTTCGATATGAGACTTATTGTTGCTTTGCAGCAGCGACTTGAGCAGCCACTTCGGCCGCGAAGTCGTCCTGCTTCTTCTCGATGCCTTCGCCGACCACGAACAGCGCGAACTTCTGGACGCTCGCATTGCCGGCCTTGAGCATCTGCTCGATCGTCTGCTTGTCGTTCTTAACGAACGTCTGGTTCAGCAGCGACACTTCCTTCAGGTACTTCTGCACGCTGCCGTCGACCATCTTGGCGACGATTTCAGCCGGCTTGCCCGATTCGGCGGCCTTCTGCTCGGCAATGCTGCGCTCCTTGGCGATCAGGTCCGCAGGCACGTCGTCCGACGACAGCGAAACCGGCTTCATCGCGGCGATGTGCATGGCGACGTCCTTGCCGACCTGCTCGTCCGCGCCGGTGTATTCGACCAGCACGCCGATACGCGTGCCGTGCAGGTACGCCGCCAGTTTGTTCGGGGTTTCGAAACGCACGAAACGGCGGATCGACAGGTTTTCACCGATCTTGCCGACCAGCGCGAGGCGCACTGCGTCGACCGTCTGGCCGTCCAGCGGCAGTGCCGCCAGCGCGGCGACGTCGGCCGGGTTTTGCGTGGCGACCAGCTCGGCGACCTTCTTCGAGAACGCGAGGAAGTCGTCGTTTTTCGAAACGAAGTCGGTTTCGCAGTTCAGCTCGACCAGCGAACCCGCATTGCCGCCGATGAACGACGCAACCACGCCTTCAGCCGTCACGCGCGATGCCGCCTTGCTGGCCTTGTTGCCCAGCTTCACGCGCAGCAATTCTTCGGCGCGCGCCATGTCGCCGTCGGCTTCCGTCAGCGCCTTCTTGCATTCCATCATCGGCGCGTCGGTCTTTGCGCGCAGTTCTGCAACCATGCTTGCGGTAATTGCCGCCATCATTTGCTCCTTGAGTTCCGTCTTTGACACGCCGCCCGGACTTCGATACCGGGGGCAAGAATTCGTTTCAGCGCTGTGCGTATTTTTCACAGACAACGCTTTGGGCACCGCTTCGGCCAGTTCTGACCGCCATGAACAGTGCCCCACGACGTCGCGGCTTAAAAAAAGGGGGCCTGTAGAAAGCCCCCTTTTTTGCCGGACACGGGGCAGCTTTACGCTTCCGAGTTGACCTCGACGAACTCGTCGCCGTCGCCGCCACGTGCAGCCTGCACCACTTCGTTGACCGCATTCGCACGGCCTTCGAGAATCGCGTCAGCCACGCCAGCCGTGTACAGAGCGACAGCCTTGCTGGCGTCGTCGTTACCCGGGATCACGTAGTCGATGCCTTCCGGCGAGTGGTTCGTGTCGACCACGGCGATGACCGGCACGCCGAGCTTGTTGGCTTCGGTGACGGCAATCTTGTGGTAACCGACGTCGACCACGAAGATCGCGTCCGGAATACCGCCCATGTCCTTCACGCCGCCGATCGACTTTTGCAGCTTGGCCATTTCGCGCTCGAACAGCAGCGCTTCCTTCTTGCTCATGCGTTCGGTTTCGCCGGCTTCCAGCGCCGCTTCCATGTCTTTCAGGCGCTTGATCGATACCTTCAGCGTCTTGAAGTTGGTCAGCATGCCGCCGAGCCAGCGTGCGTTGACGTACGGCATGCCGGCGCGCTGCGCTTCTTCAGCGATCGTGTCGCGCGATTGACGCTTCGTGCCGACGAACAGGATCGTGCCGCGGTTTGCCGCCAGTTGACGCGCGTACTTCAGCGCGTCGTTGTACATCGGCAGCGTCTTTTCGAGGTTGATGATGTGAATCTTGTTGCGATGGCCGAAAATGAAGGGGGCCATCTTCGGATTCCAGAAGCGCGTTTGGTGACCGAAGTGGACACCGGCTTCCAGCATTTGACGCATGGTAACTGCCATGAAAATCTCCGCGAGGGTTGGGTCTTAAGCCGGCTGCCGTATCGGCCGCGCCGCCTTTGTGGCTGAACGCGACGGACACCCTGGGTGCGCCGGCTTGCGAGTTGCTGCTAATCTGCTGCCTCTTTTTACTGCTGCTTCACCCCGTAGCACAGGCAACCAGCACTACGAGAAGTCTTCCCTCCTGCGCCTCTCCTGCTCCTGCGCCCTCACTCATACCGAGAAACACAAAGCAAGACAGGGATCGACTTAGCCAAAGATTATAGCACGTGACTATCGGCCGACTCAACCTGCCCGGCGGCTCCCTTTGCCGCAGCCGGGTTGCATCCGAACGCTCGTCCATGCTTGCCGCAAGCCGCTGAAAACGCGCCCGCCAAGCCGCCGCGCCTATCGCAAAACCCTGCGGCAGCCGGAATATGGTGCGATAATCTCGCAATAAATTGCATTTCAGGCCCGGCTCATGGCTATTACGCTCAAAAACGAACACGATATCGCGCAAATGCGCGTCGCTTGCAAGCTTGCCAGCGAAGTGCTCGACTACATCACGCCGTTCGTCACGGCCGGCATCACCACCGGTGAACTCGACCGTCTGTGCCACGAATACATGCTGAAGGAACAGGGCACGATTCCGGCGCCCCTGAACTATCAGCCGCCCGGCTATCCGCCCTATCCGAAAGCCACCTGCATCTCCGTCAACGACGTGATCTGCCACGGCATTCCGGGCGACAAGACGCTGAAGAACGGCGACGCGCTGAATATCGACGTCACGGTCATCAAGGAAGGCTATTTCGGCGACACCAGCCGCATGTTCATCGTCGGCGAGGGCTCGATCCTGGCCAGGCGGCTCGTGCAGACTACTTTCGAATGCATGTGGCTCGGTATCGATCAGGTGCGCCCGGGCGCGCATCTGGGCGACATCGGCTATGCGATCCAGAAGCATGCCGAGGGTCACGGCTACAGCGTGGTGCGCGAATATTGCGGCCACGGCATCGGCACCGTGTTCCACGAAGACCCGCAGATCCTGCATTACGGCCGCCCCGGCACCGGGCTGGAACTGCAGGCGGGCATGATCTTCACGATCGAGCCGATGATCAACGCCGGCCGGCGCGACATCCGCACCATGCCGGACCAGTGGACCGTCAAGACCAAGGACCGCAGCCTGTCGGCGCAGTGGGAACACACGATCCTCGTCACGGAAACCGGCCATGACGTGCTCACCGTGTCCGCCGGCACGCCCGCGCGTCCGCCGGTCGTCGCGGCCACCGCCTGAACGACTTCCGACCTCGCCCTCCTGCCAATGAGTAGTGTTCCAGCCGTCGCCCCATCCCATGCCACGTCGCTCAAGGCGGACTACAAAGTGGCCAAAGCCCAGTTGCTGGAACGCTTCAAGACGGCCACCAACGTCGACGCGTTGATGGCCGCGCTCGCGCGCACCACCGACGAGTCGCTGCGCGCCGCCTGGAACACCTGCGAACTGCCGCCGGAACTGGCGTTGCTGGCCGTCGGCGGCTATGGGCGGGGCGAACTCGCGCCGCACTCGGACATCGACATCCTCGTGTTGCTGCCCGACACGCCGATCGCGCACCTGGAAGCGCGCATCGAACGCTTTATCAGCCTCGCGTGGGATTTGGGGCTGGAACTCGGCAGCAGCGTGCGCAGCGTCTCGCAATGTCTCGAGGAAGCCGCCAACGACGTCACCGTGCGCACGTCGCTGCTGGAAGCGCGACGCATCACGGGCAGCACGGCACTGTTCAACGACTTCGGCAAGCGCTATCGCGAGGCGCTCGACCCGCGCGCGTTCTTCCAGGCGAAAGTGCTGGAAATGCGTCAGCGCCACGCCAAGTTTCAGGACACGCCTTACGCGCTCGAGCCGAACATCAAGGAAAGCCCGGGCGGTCTGCGCGATCTGCAACTGATTCTGTGGATCACCCAGGCGGCCGGGTTCGGCAGCAGCTGGCGCGAACTGGAAGCGCGCGGCCTGATCACCGAGCGCGAAGCGCGCGAATTGCGCCGCAACGAAGGCTTCCTCAAATCGCTGCGCGCCCGCCTGCATGTGACCGCCGGACGTCGTCAGGACATTCTGGTGTTCGACCTGCAAACGGCGGTGGCCGAAAGTTTCGGCTACAAGCCGACCGCCACCAAGCGCGCCAGCGAACAGCTGATGCGCCGCTATTACTGGTCTGCCAAGGCCGTCACGCAGCTCGCCACGATCCTGATCCAGAACATCGAGGCGCAGCTTTTCCCCAGCACCAGCGGCATTACCCGCGTGTTGTCGGATCGTTTCGTCGAGAAGCAGGGCATGCTGGAGATCGCCAGCGACGACGTGTTCGAGCGCGAGCCGAATGCGATCCTCGAAGCCTTCCTGCTGTACGAACAGACACCTGGCGTGAAGGGCCTGTCAGCGCGTACCTTGCGCGCGCTCTACAACGCCCGCGACGCGATGGATCAGCACTGGCGGCGCGACCCGGAAAACCGGCGACTCTTCATGGAGATCCTGAAGCAGCCGGCCGGCATCACGCACGCGCTGCGCCTGATGAACCAGACCAGCGTGCTCGGGCGCTATCTGCTGAATTTCCGGCGCATCGTCGGACAGATGCAGCATGACCTGTATCACGTCTACACCGTCGATCAGCACATTCTGATGGTGCTGCGTAATCTGCGCCGTTTCGCGGTGGCCGAGCACGCGCACGAATATCCGTTCTGCAGTCAGTTGATCGCCAACCTCGACCGCCCTTGGGTGCTGTACGTGGCGGCGCTGTTTCACGACATCGCCAAGGGCCGCGGCGGCGACCACTCGCAGCTAGGCATGGCCGACGCGCGACGCTTCTGCCGCAATCACGGCATCGAGGGCGAGGACGGCGAACTGGTCGTATGGCTGGTTCAGCAGCACCTGACCATGAGCCAGGTCGCGCAAAAGCAGGACACGAGCGACCCGGAAGTCATCAAGCGCTTTGCCGAACTGGTCGGCACCGAGCGCCGGCTTACCACGCTCTATCTGCTGACGGTGGCCGACATCCGCGGCACCAGCCCGAAAGTCTGGAACACCTGGAAAGGCAAGCTGCTCGAGGACCTGTACCGCGCCACGCTCGCGGTGCTCGGCGGCGCGCGGCCGGACGCGCATTCCGAACTGAAATCGCGCCAGGAAGAGGCGCTCGCGCTGCTGCGTCTCGAAACCGTGCCGGAAGGCGCGCAAAAGGCGTTGTGGGATCAGTTGGACGTCGGCTATTTCCTGCGCCATGACGCCGCGGACATCGCATGGCAGACGCGCGTGCTGTATCGCCATGTCGAAACGCCTACACCGATCGTGCGGGCGCGTCCGTCGCCGATCGGCGAGGCGCTCCAGGTGCTGGTGTACGTGAAAGACCAGCCCGATCTGTTTGCCGGCATTTGCGCGTATTTCGACCGCAACGGCCTGTCGGTGCTCGATGCACGCGTCAGCACGACCCGCCACGGATATGCGCTCGATAATTTCCTCGTCGCGCACACCGAAGAAGACGTGCATTATCGCGATATTGCCAATCTGGTCGAACAGGAACTGACCGCGCGCCTCACCGGCGACGGCACCCTGCTCCCCGGGCCGTCGAAAGGCCGTTTGTCGCGGCTGTCGCGGACCTTCCCTGTTACGCCGCGCGTCGATCTTCGGGCCGACGAGCGCGGCCAATACTACATCCTGTCCGTGTCGGCGAACGACCGGCCAGGCCTTCTTTATTCGATCGCGCGCGTGCTGGCCGAGCACCGGGTCGGCGTCGCGTCGGCGCGGATCAATACGCTCGGCGAACGCGTCGAGGACGTGTTCCTGCTGGATGGAAACGGTCTGTCGGACAACCGCCTGCAAATTCAGGTCGAGACCGAACTGCTGCGCGCGATCGCAGTGTGAGATTTCATGCGAGTCAAATTAACAGCCAAGCACCCGCGGCCGGCTTCGTCCGAACGCGCCCCTGTCCGTACCGGAAGCACGTCGGCGCGTAAGCCGACGCGTCCGGTCGGACCCAAGCCGTCATCGTCGACGGCGGGTTTTAGCGGGGCACGGGGTGAAGGCGCCGGCAAGGCGGCGGGCGGCGGCAAGCGGCCGGCGGGCGGGAAACCTGCGGGCGCCGGCGCGCGCGCGCCGCGCGCGGAAGGGTCGTTTTCGCGCGAGCGGGATGCGGGTGGGCCGCGCCGGACGACGTCGGATCGACCGCCGCGGCGTGAAGGCGCCGGCGGCGCGCCGCGACGTTTTGAAGGTAGTGGCGAGCGGGCTCCGCGACGCGCCGAGGGCGAGCGCGCGCCGCGTCGGTTTGAAGGCGCAGGGGACCGCGGCGAACGGGCTCCCCGTCGTTTTGAAGGTGCTGGCGATCGCGGCGAACGTGCCCCACGCCGTTTTGAAGGTACAGGGGACCGCGCCGAACGGGCTCCCCGCCGTTTTGAAGGCGCGGCCGATCGCACCGAACGTGCCCCACGCCGTTTTGAAGGTACAGGGGACCGCGCCGAACGGGCTCCCCGCCGTTTTGAAGGTGCGGCCGATCGCACCGAACGCCCGCCCCGACGCTTTGAAGGCGCTGGCGATCGAGGCGAACGGGCTCCGCGTCGGTTTGAAGGTGCCGGAGACCGCACCGACCGCCCGCCGCGCCGTTTCGAAAGCACAGGCGATCGCGCCGAACGCGCTCCCCGCCGTTTCGAAGGCGCTGGTAACCGCACCGACCGCGCGCCCCGCAGCGTCGAAGGCAACCGCGCGCCGCGCCGCGATGACGGCGAACGCCGTTCGTTCACCGGACCGCGTCCAGGCGCAGGCCGCCCATCGGAAGGCGGACCGCGCGGCGAACGTCCGGCGCGACGCGAACACGAAGGCGCTGACCGTCCGCGCTTCGGTAGCGACCGTGGCGCCCCGCAAGAGCGCCGCTCCGGCGGCGAGCGGGCACCGCGCAGCGACAGCGCGCCGCGCCGTTTCGAGGGTGAGCGCGGCTCGTCCGAGCGTGGCGAGCGCGGCTTCGCAAAACCCGTCAAGAGCGGCTATGGCGACCGCTCCGACCGTCCGGCGCGCGCACCGCGCGACGATCGCGGCGAACGTGCGCCGGCCAAACGTGAATTCGGCGACCGCCCGGCGCGAACCGGCGAACGTGGCGAACGCGCCGAGCGCCCTGCCCGCAGTGTCGACAAAACGCTGCCGGCCGCCTCGCGCCGTTTCGGCGACGACCGCCCCGCGCGTGCGGACAAGCCGCGCGGCACGGCGCCCGCAACGCGCACCAAACGCAATCCCGAGATGGACGCAGCCCCGCGCACGCCGCGTCGCGATTACGAAGACGCGCCCGGCACCTTGCGCCTGTCCAAGCTGATGTCGGAACTCGGCCTGTGCTCACGCCGCGAAGCCGACGAGTGGATCGAGAAAGGCTGGGTGCTGGTCGACGGCGAGCGGATCGACACGCTCGGCACCAAGGTTCGTCCGGATCAGCGCATCGAGATCGACCCCGCCGCCGAAGCCGCGCAAGCGAGCCAGGTCACCGTGCTGGTCCATAAAACGGTCGGCTTCGTGTCGGGCCAGGCGGAAGACGGCTATCAGCCGGCCATCACGCTGGTCACGCCGGAAAACCGCTGGGAAGGCGACCGCTCCGCGATTCGCTTCTCGGTCGCGCATCTGCGGCAATTGGCGCCGGCCGGACGGCTGGACATCGATTCGACCGGCCTGCTGGTGCTGACGCAGGACGGCCGCATCGCCAAGCAACTGATCGGCGGCCATTCGGAGATCGACAAGGAGTATCTGGTGCGCGTGTCGTACGGCGAGCACACCACCGATGTCGAAAGCCACTTCCCGCCCGAAAGCCTTGCGTTGCTGCGCCACGGCCTGTCGCTCGACGACGTGCCGCTGAAGCCCGCGCAAGTCAGTTGGCAAAACGGCGAGCAGTTGCGTTTCGTGCTGCGCGAAGGCAAGAAGCGCCAGATCCGCCGCATGTGCGAGCTGGTCGGCCTCGAGGTGGTCGGACTGAAGCGCGTGCGGATGGGACGGGTGACGCTCGGCGCGCTGCCGCCGGGGCAATGGCGCTATCTGTCGCCGGACGAGTCGTTTTAACGCGTTCGGCTGGCCGGTCGAGCAGACGGAAGAGCAGCCGGAAACGACACCGCGAACGGCTTGACGCCCAACAAAAAACCCACGCAAGCGCGTGGGTTTTTTATGCCGCGATTCGGAAACGCAGCCTCAATCGTCGCTATTCGGATCCATATCCGGAAACAGGATCTCGGTGAAGCCGAACTTCGCGAAATCGTTGATCCGCATCGGGTACAGCTTGCCGATCAGGTGATCGCATTCGTGTTGCACGACCCGCGCGTGAAAGCCCTCGGCGACGCGATCGATCGGCTTGCCGAATTGATCGAAGCCGTGATACTTGATCATCGAGAACCGGCTCACCGCACCGCGCAGGCCTGGCACCGACAGGCAGCCTTCCCAGCCCTCCTCCATATCCAGCGAGACCGGCGTGATGGTCGGATTGATCAGCACCGTTTCGGGCACCGGCGGCGCGTCGGGATAGCGTTCGTTGCTCCCGAAGCCGAAGATCACCACCTGCAAATTGACGCCGATCTGCGGCGCGGCGAGCCCCGCGCCGTTCGCATCGTGCATGGTCTCGAACATGTCCTTGACGAGTTCATGGAGTTCCGGCGTATCGAAGTGATCGACCGGATCGGCAATGCGCAAAAGGCGCGGATCGCCCATCTTGAGAATTTCGCGGATCATAACTGCCCCTCCAGGAGCTTACGCATACCATCTTCGTCGAGTACCGGAATGCCGAGTTCCTCGGCCTTCGCCAACTTGCTGCCGGCTTCGGCGCCCGCCACCACATAGTCCGTTTTCTTCGACACGGACCCCGCCACTTTCGCGCCGGCCGCTTCCAGCATTTCCTTCGCCTCTTCGCGGGCCAGCGAAGGCAAGGTGCCGGTCAGCACCACCGTCTTGCCGGCCAGCACGCCTTGCGGCGCTTTCGGCGCGGGCGGCCCCTCCTGCCACGTTACCTTGCCTGGCGCGCGCAGTTGCTCGATCACCGTGCGGTTGTGTTCCTCGGCGAAAAACTGATGAATCGACTCCGCGACCACCGGCCCCACGTCGTTGACCTCCAGCAAGGCTTCGACGGACGCATCCATGATCGGATTCAACGAGCCGAAGTGCTTCGCCAGATCCTTCGCCGTCGACTCGCCCACATGGCGAATGCCGAGCGCGTAAATGAAACGCGCCAGCGTAGTGTGTTTGGCCTTGTCGAGCGAGTCGAGCAGATTCTGCGCGGATTTTTCGGCGAACCGGTCGAGTTCGGCGAGCGTTGCGAAACCGAGGTTGAAGAGATCGGCCGGCGTGCGCACCAGGTTCTGCTCGACCAGTTGATCGATGATCTTTTCGCCCAGCCCGTCGATGTCCAGCGCGCGCCGCTGCGCGAAGTGCCACAGCGCCTGCTTGCGCTGCGCGGGGCAGAACAGTCCGCCGGTGCAGCGCGCGATCGCCTCGTCCGGCAGCCGTTCGATGTTCGAGCCGCACACCGGACAATGCGTGGGCATCACGAATTCGCGGGCGTCGTCCGGGCGACGGTCGAGCAACGCGCTCACCACCTCGGGAATCACGTCGCCCGCACGCCGCACGATTACCGTGTCGCCGATGCGGATGTCCTTGCGGCGTATTTCGTCTTCGTTGTGCAGCGTGGCGTTCGTCACCGTCGCGCCGCCGACGAACACCGGCTCCAGCCGCGCGACCGGCGTGATCGCGCCGGTCCGGCCCACCTGCACGTCGATCGCGACGAGTCTGGTCAGCGCTTCCTGCGCGGGGAATTTGTGCGCCAACGCGAAGCGCGGCGCGCGCGATACGAAGCCGAGCGCGTCCTGCTCATCGCGACGGTTGACCTTGTAGACCACGCCGTCGATGTCGTAGGGCAACTGGTCGCGCTTCTCGCCGACACCGTGGAAGAATGCCAGCAAACCCGCGGCGCCCTTCACCACCGCCCGTTCGCCGTTCACCGGCAAACCGAGTTCCTTGTACCAGTCGAGCAGTTCGCTATGCGTGGCCGGCATCTCCATGCCGTCGAGCACGCCGATTCCATAAGCGAAAAACGACAGCGGCCGCTGCGCGGTGATCTTCGAATCGAGTTGCCGCAGACTGCCCGCCGCCGCATTGCGCGGATTGGCGAACTCCTTGTGCCCCGCCGCGCGTTGCCGTTCGTTCAGGCGCTCGAAATCGCGCTTGAACATCAGCACTTCGCCGCGCACGTCGAGAATGTGCGGCACGCGCTTGCCTTTTAGCTTGAGCGGAATGGAGCGGATCGTGCGAACGTTCTCGGTGACGTTCTCGCCGGTGGTGCCGTCGCCGCGCGTGGCCGCCTGGACGAAGGTGCCGTCGACGTAACGCAGCGAAATGGCGAGGCCGTCGAACTTCAGCTCGGTCGCGTAATCGACCGGCACCGGCGGCTCTTTCGCGTTGTTGCCGAGCGTATCGCCGACGCGCTTGTCGAACGCGACGATGTCTTCGTCGGCAAAGCCGTTGTTCAGCGACAGCATGGGCTGATCGTGCAGGACCGGCTCGAAGCCGCTCGCCGCCTCGCCGCCCACGCGCTGGGTGGGTGAATCCGGCACGATCAGGTCCGGGTGCTCCGCCTCGATCTGCTCCAACTCCTTGAAGAGCTTGTCGTATTCCGCGTCCGGCAGATCCGGCTGATCGAGCACGTAATACGCGTAGTTCGCGCGTTCGAGTTCCGCGCGCAGCCACGCGGCCCGTTCTGCCGGAGCGCTGGTTGCTGGATTGGGGACGGAGGTTCGGGCCATGCTGTCGGAAGGTCTTTTCAATGAAATTCAGACATTGGATTATCGCAGGAAGCGTGCCCCTTTACATCGGCCGAACGGCCAGTTTCTCGCGCCCGGCTTTCCCTGCAAGCGGCCCGCCAAAGCGTCGCGATGCGCGTTCCTCAAACGCGGACGGCCGCACATCGTGCGGCCGTCTGACACAACCTGCAATGCGCTGGACTTACTGGCTGAACAAGCGCCGCGTGGCCGGCGAACCGGCCGGAATGCCCGCCTGCTCGAGCTTGGCGTAAAGCGTCATCAACTGTTTTTCGATGGCGAGCAGCGCGGTTTCAGGCAACGGACGGCGGCCGTCGTCGACCACCCGCCCGCCGATACGCTCGGCCAGCGATTTCGCGTAGTCGCACATCAGACGGAACGGCAGGATGTCCTCGTCGGCCACCGGCACGTCGAGCACCAGCGTGATCATCTGCCCGCCCTTGTAGGTGAGATCGTCGCGCAGGAAGTTGGTGTCGCCGAATTGCAGCATGAACACCGGGCTTTGCTTCGCGTCCAGCTTGACGAAGCGCGTGCCGTCGCGCGAGAGCAGCAAGCCGTCCTGCGACGCAACCGCCTGCACGTAATTCGCCGACCACGGCGCGCCATCCGAGAGCACGTTGATCGACAACTGCGCGTCGCATTGCGCGGCGAAACCGTCGAGCTCACGCGCCATCGCCACCGTTTCGAGCATGTCGGGAAATTCCGGCGACGCATCGAGCGCGTCGGCGAAGTGCTGCACGCCGGTCACGAACTCGGAGAACTCCAGTTCGTTGAGCGCCCCGCTGCGATTGGCCAATTGCGCGGCCGCGCGCAGTTCGTCATAGCGCGCGCCGTTTTGCAGCAGTTCCCACGCGCCGCCCTCGGGTTTGCCTTCGATATGCACCGGCTTGCTGCCGGCGCGGCGCAGACGTTGCGCGAGCGGAATCACCTTGTCGCCGGCAACCGGGCCGTTCAGACGAATCGGCACGATACAGTCGATGCGGCGATCGACGATGGCGGGCGGCGCCGACGAAATGGTCGTGGCGGCGGGCATGATCGGCTCGACCGGCTCGTGCGCTTGCCGACCTGCTGGCTGGCCTGCTGGCGTTCCCGTCGTGGCCTTGCCGGCCTTGGACATCTTGCCGGCATCAGCCGCCTCGGCTCCGCTCCCGGCGTCCGGATACCCGTTCGGCGAGGTCGTCTCGGCCTGAATATCGGCCGGCGTATCGAGCGGCGCGGCGCTCGCGCCGAACGTCGGCTCGACGCGCGCAGCCGCCGTTTCAGCCGCCGCATCGGAACCCGCCACCGGCTCGCGCCGCGTGGTCGGCCGGGCCGGTTCGATGAACGGGCTTTGTTCCTGCTGATCGTCCCGCGCGAAGCTTTCGGCGGTATCGGCCGGCATCGGTCGCGGCATCTTGCGGCGCACCTTGGCGCCCTGCCACGCGTTGTACACGACCACGCCCCCGACCACCACGGCACCCGCGCCGATCAAACCGAGTGTCAACTCGTCCATGCATGCTCCATCAGCAATTCTTTTATATGCGCGGCGCTGCGCCCGCTCCACGTGTCGCGCGGCCGATGGCCGCTGCGCTGAACGCGGGCGCCCGCGATGCTCGACTCAAACGAAAACTCAAACGATATTCTGGGCGAAACCGGCAGCCGTTTCCATGTCGACGGCCACGATCCGCGAGACGCCCTGCTCCTGCATGGTCACGCCGATCAACTGCTGCGCCATTTCCATCGCGATCTTGTTGTGCGAGATGAACAGGAACTGGGTTTTGTCCGACATCGCGCGCACGAGGTTCGCGAAACGTTCCGTGTTGGCGTCGTCGAGCGGCGCGTCCACTTCGTCGAGCAGACAGAACGGCGCCGGATTCAACTGGAACATCGCGAACACCAGCGCGGTGGCGGTCAGCGCCTTTTCGCCGCCCGACAGCAGATGAATGGTCGAATTCTTCTTGCCCGGCGGCTGCGCCATGACCTGCACGCCGGCGTCGAGAATTTCGTCGCCGGTCATGATCAGCCTGGCCTGCCCGCCGCCGAACAGACGCGGGAACAGTTCGCCGAAATGACGGTTCACTTCGTCGAAGGTGCCTTGCAGGAGCGTGCGCGTTTCGCCGTCGATCTTGCGGATCGCGTCCTCGAGCGTTTCGATCGCGCTCGTCAGATCGGCCGATTGCGAGTCGAGGAACGACTTGCGTTCGGTCGCCGCTTTCAGTTCGTCGAGCGCGGCCATGTTGACCGGCCCGAGCGCCGTGATCGCGTTGTTGATGCGCGTGACCTCGCCTTGCAGGTACGACGGCTTCATGTCCGGCGTGAGCTTGGCTTGCAGTTCGGCTTCATCGACGCCGGCCGCGGCCAGTTGCTCGATGAACTGTTCGCCGTTCAGACGCGCGGCCTGTTCCTTCAACTGCAATTCGTTGATGCGGTCGCGCAGCGGCTGCAACGCGCGCTCGGCGGTGAGACGGGTTTCGTCGGCGGCGCGCAGCTTGGCGGTCAGATCGTCGAGTTCGAGACGCGCGGCGTGCAACGCTTCTTCCTTGACCGCGCGGATGTCGAGCGCGTCCTGCAGGCCGGTGTGCGCCGTTTGCTCGTTGATCGTTTCCAGTTCGGCGCGCGCGTCTTCCAGCGATGCCGCGACGCGCTCGCTCTGCTCATGCGCGACCTGAATGCTGCGCTTCAATTCGTCGATGCGATTCGCCATGTTGCGCGCGGCGAAACGGGCGTCGGTGGCGGCACGGTCGAGATCGCGCGATTGCGCGCGCGCGGCGGTGAGGGCTTCGTCGAGCGCCTCGAACGCCAGTTGATGATCCTCGAAGCGCGCCTGCAATTCGGCGAGTTCGCCGTCATGACGCTCGAAGTTCGCTTCCGACTCCGCCCGCAACGCGCGCTGCTCTTCGATCTGCGCGGTGATTTCCTCGAGCTCTTCGCGAATCTGCGTGCTGCGCTGGGTGTAGCGCTCGTGCGCCTGCGTGAGCTTGAGCACGTCCATCTGCAGCGCATGCACGCGCTGCGTCGCGCGTTCCGCCTGCTGACGCACGTCGCTCAGCGCCTGCGTGGCTTGCGTATGAGCCGCTTCGGCGCGGATCGCGGCGGCCTTCGCCTCGTCGGCGAGCAAAGCCTGCGCGCGCACCTGGCGCGCGAGGTTTTCGATTTCCTGCTGACGCGCCAGCATGCCGGCCTGTTCCGAATCGGCGGCATACAGTTGCACGCCGACGCGCGTCACCACGTGACCCGCCTTCACGACGAACGAGCCGCCTTCGGGCAATTGCGCGCGCATGGCGAGCGCCTGCTGCAGATCGTCGGCCATGAAGACGAGGCCGAGCCAGTCGTTCAGCACCGCGCGGATGCCCGCGTCGTCGATACGAACCAGCGACAACAGCGGCCGCAGCGTGGCCGACGCGGCCGCCGGCTGCCCGGCCAGCGGCGGCGCGTAGAACGCGAGCTTGGCGGGCGGCGCATCGGTTGCGAACGCTTTAACCCAGTCGAGATTCGATACTTCGAGCGCGGCGAGCCGTTCGCGCAGCACCGCTTCGAGCGCGGTTTCCCAACCGGCTTCGACGTGCAGCTTCTTCCAAAGACGCGGCAAGCCGCTCAGTTCGTGCTTTTCGAGCCACGGCTGGATCTTGCCTTCGGTCTGGACGTTTTCCTGCAATTGCTTGAGTGCGGCAAGGCGCGCGTCCAGTTGATGAATCTGCGCGCTTTCCGCCTGCACGCGCTCCTGCGCGGCACGCCGCTCGCCGTCGAGGCGCGGCAGTGTTTCGTGCGCGTCGGCGAGACGCGCCTGGGCGTCGTGCAGAATTTCTTCGTGCTCGGCGAGCTGCATGCGCAGGTCTTCGAGCTGCGCTTCGTCGGGTGCGTCGAGACCGCCCGCTTCGAGCTTCAGGCGCTCGTGACGCTGCTGCAACTGCTGCAATTGCTGATCGGCATTGCGCTGATGCGCGGCTTCGAGTTTCAACGCCTGTTCGGTCTGCGCGATTCCGCCGCGCTCGGCGTTCAACTCCGTCTGCGCGTCGCGCCAGCGCGCTTCGAGGGCGGGCATCGCGTCGTGCTTCGCAGCGGCTTCGTCTTCGGCGAGCGCGGCTTTTTCCTCGGCGACGGCCAGTTGCTCTTCCGCTTCTTCCAGATCGCCTTGCGCCTTTTCGGCTTGCGACTGCCACTGCTCGCGTTGCGCGGTGAGCGCGGCGATCTGCGCCTGCACGCGGTTGCGCGATTCGACGATGAACTTGATCTCGGCTTCGAGCCGGCTGACTTCGGCGTTCGCCTCGTACAGCGCGCCTTGCGCGCCCTGCATCGCGTCGCTGGCCGAGTAATGCGCGACGCGCAGCGTTTCCAGTTGCGCCTCGACTTCGCGCAGTTTGGCGGTTTGCGCCTCGAGGTCGATTTGCGCCTGTTCGATCGCGCGCTGCTGGCGCTCCTGCTCGCTGCCGGCTTCGTTCTTGCGCAACAGCCACAGGAGGCGCTGCTTCTCTTCGCCGTCGGCCTGCAATTCCTTGTAGCGCGTGGCGACGACCGCCTGCGCTTCCAGCTTCTCCAGATTCGCCCCGAGTTCGCGGACGATGTCCTCGACCCGCGTCAGGTTCTCGCGCGTATCGTGCAGACGGTTCTCGGTCTCGCGGCGACGTTCCTTGTACTTGGACACGCCCGCGGCTTCCTCGAGAAACACGCGCAGCTCTTCCGGCTTCGCCTCGATCAGGCGCGCGATCATGCCCTGCCCGATGATCGCGTAAGCGCGCGGCCCGAGGCCGGTGCCGAGGAAGATGTCCTGAATGTCGCGGCGGCGCGCCGGCAAATTGTTGATGTAGTAGCTCGAGGTGCCGTCGCGCGTGAGCACGCGCTTCACGGCGATTTCGGCATACTGGCCCCACTGGCCGGCGGCGCGGCCGTCGGCGTTGTCGAACACGAGTTCGACGCTGGCGCGGCTACCCGGCTTGCGCGCGGTCGAGCCATTGAAGATCACGTCCTGCATCGACTCGCCGCGCAGCTCGGAGGCGCGCGATTCGCCGAGCACCCAGCGCACGGCGTCGATGATGTTGGACTTGCCGCACCCGTTCGGCCCGACCACGCCAACTAGCTGGCCGGGAACCTGGAAATGCGTGGGATCGACGAATGACTTGAAGCCAGCGAGTTTGATCGAGGTCAGACGCACGGCGGATTCGCTGTTGGAAAAGGGAAAATAAAAAGTGGCTCGCGAGGGCCGCGCCTGCCGCGCGCCGAAGCAGCGAAACGGCAAAGGCTCGCGACACCCCGCAACGCCCTGCGATATGGGCGCTGAGCACGCGCTGTCCAACGTGCTTCAGCTAATGAGGGGCAATCATACCATCGCGCGTGGACGGTTTTTACCGTCCTTACGGTCTGTATCGGGATCGATGGCGGCGCTCACGTCCTGATTGGCGGGATCGGGCGGCAAAGCCCTCGTGCGATGCATCCAGCTCGACAGCGCGGACGCCAGCACGATGCACGCGCCGCCCGCCCATTCGCGCGGCCCCGGCGTCTCGCCGGCAAAAAGCCACGCGGAAAACGCCGTGACCACGAGTTCGAACAGCATGATGATCGAGGCCCGATTGGCCGGCACGCGCGCGAGCCCGTACTGCACCAGCATATTGTTCGACGCCAGCAGAAAGCCGAGGCCGAGCACCAGCAGCGCGGCGGTGCCGAGATGCGCGCCGGTGGGCGGCGCGGGCATGGCCTCGAACAACGACGCGCACGCGCCGAAAAGCGCCGCGCCGCCGAAGATCGTCGCGGTGCGCATTTCGGGCTTCATGTCGGGCAATACGCGGCTCGTCTTGAGGATCAGCACGTTGCTCATCGCGAAGCCCATGCCGCCCGCGAGGCCCGCCCATTCGGCGAGATTGCCGGGCACGGGAAGGCCGAGCCGGGGCGACCACAGCATCGTCATCGCGCCGGCCAGCGACAGCGCGGCGAGGCCCGCGCCCGGCCAGGTCAACCGTTCATGCAGGATGAAGTGCGCGAACAGCGCGGTCCATGCCGGGGTGAGATAGAACAGCAGCAACACGCGCATGACCTCGCCGTGGATCGAGCCCCACACGAAGCCGAGATTGGTGATGCCGGCCGCCAGCGCCAACGCCGGCAGCAGCCAATGCCAGCGCACCGTCTTGAGCGCGTGACGCCGCACCAGCAGCACGAACAGGCAGCCGGCGCCGCTCGTCAGCGCGCTCGCCGCCGTGCCGGTCACGCCGAGCGCCGCGAGCATGCGCAGTGGATACCAGATCATGCCCCACACCGAAGCGCCCAGCATGATCGCAAGCGTCGGCCAGCCGTGGCGAAGCCAGTTGGTCATGCCGCGCTCCTTGCGGAACCGCCGGCGGTGCTGCTGTTGGGGGCCGCGGGTTTATCGCGCCCGCTTCGTCCGAATGTCTCGAATGTCTTGACGACTGCTACGACCATTGCTGCTCCTGCTTCTTTCTTGCGCGAACCGTCGGCGGCTCGCGTCGTTCCCGCTGCGTCGCCTGCGCTGCGCCACCTGGCGGGCGGCGCGGCCAGCCGCTTGTCAGCGCTGCGCCGTGTCGTGAGAGGGCTGATGGGACCGCGAACGGCCACGCGCTACGCCATGCGCGCCACGCTATAATCATCCGCTCGCCGCCGTCCGTTTGGCTGCCGTCCCGCTGCTGTTTTACCGCCGTCCCGCTGCTGTCTGTCTCGCGCATTGGTCAGCGCTTTGCCGCCGGCGCGCGTGCCGGCATCTTCCTGCATCCGTCCACGCCCATCTTCGATCAGGCCCGAACCGTCCAGTGAACCCGCTCCTCGATTCCCTCCAGCCCTATCCGTTCGAAAAGCTGCGTGCGCTTTTCAAGGACATCACGCCGCCGGCCGGCCTCGCGCACATCAGCTTCGGCATCGGCGAGCCGAAACATCCCACGCCGGCGCTGATCCGCGACGCGGTGGTCGCCTCGCTCGGCGGCCTGGCCGCGTATCCGGCAACGATCGGCTCGCAGCCGCTGCGCGAGTCGATCGCGCAATGGGTCACGCAGCGCTACGACCTGCCGCCGGTCGACGCCGCCACCCAGGTGCTGCCGGTGTCGGGCTCGCGCGAGGCGCTGTTCGCCCTGGCGCAGACCGTGATCGACCCGCAACGCAATGCCGAAGGCGAGCCTGCGATCGTACTCTGTCCGAACCCGTTCTACCAAATCTACGAAGGCGCGGCGATTCTGGCCGGCGCGCAGCCGTACTTCGTGAACAGCGACCCGGCGCGCAACTTCGCCTGCGACTATTCGGCAGTGCCGGCCGACATCTGGGCGCGCACGCAACTGCTCTACGTATGCTCGCCGGGCAATCCGACCGGCGCGGTGCTCACGCTCGACGACTGGCGCGAACTGTTCGCGCTGTCGGACCGCTACGGCTTCGTGATCGCCTCCGACGAGTGCTACTCGGAAATCTATTTCGACGAAGCCCATCCCCCGCTCGGCGGCCTCGAAGCGGCGCACAAGCTCGGCCGCGGCTTCGAGCGGCTCGTGATGCTGTCGAGCCTGTCCAAGCGCTCGAACGTGCCGGGCATGCGCTCGGGCTTCGTGGCGGGCGACGCGGCGATCCTGAAAGCCTTCCTGCTCTACCGCACCTATCACGGCGCGGCCTTGTCGACGGTGTACCAGGCGGCCAGCATCGCCGCCTGGAACGACGAAGCGCACGTGCGCGAGAACCGCGCGAAATACGTGCGCAAGTTCGCCACCGTCACGCCGATGCTCGCCGAAGTGCTCGACGTGCGCCTGCCCGACGCCGCCTTTTATCTGTGGGCCGACGTCTCGCGCACGGGCCTTACGGATACCGGGTTCGCCCAGCGCCTGTACGCCGACTATAATGTGACGGTTCTGCCGGGCTCGTTTCTCGCGCGCACCGCGCACGGCGTGAACCCCGGCCGCAATTTCGTGCGCATGGCGCTCGTCGCCGACGTCGACGAATGCACCCAGGGCGCGCAACGGATCGTCGACTTTTGCCGCGCGCTCGCGGGTTGAGTTTGCTTTAACGCCCCCGCACCGCATCCCTTCTTCCGACTTCAACTCTTCAGAAAACACGCATATGTCGCAACAACTTCAGAGCATCATCGACACCGCCTGGGAAAACCGCGCCGAGCTGTCGCCGAAGGCCGCGCCGGCCGACGTGCGCGAAGCCGTCGCCCACGCCATCGAGCAACTGGACAAGGGCGCGCTGCGCGTCGCCGAGAAGAAGGACGGCGACTGGGTCGTCAATCAATGGCTGAAGAAAGCGGTGCTGCTGTCGTTCCGCCTGGAAGACAACGCGCCGATGCCGGCCGGCGGTTACTCGCAGTTCTACGACAAGGTGCCGTCGAAGTTCGCCAACTACACCGCTGAAGACTTCGCCGCCGGCGGCTTTCGCGTGGTCCCGCCGGCCATCGCGCGGCGCGGCTCGTTCATCGCGAGGAACGTCGTGCTGATGCCGTCGTACACCAACATCGGCGCCTATGTGGACGAAGGCTCGATGGTCGACACGTGGGCCACCGTCGGCTCGTGCGCGCAGATCGGCAAGAACGTTCACCTGTCGGGCGGCGTGGGCATCGGCGGCGTGCTGGAGCCGCTGCAGGCGAACCCGGTCATCATCGAGGACAACTGCTTCATCGGCGCGCGCTCGGAAGTGGTGGAAGGCGTGATCGTCGAGGAAAACTCGGTGATCTCGATGGGCGTGTACCTCGGCCAGAGCACCAAGATTTACGATCGCGAAACCGGCGAAGTGTCGTATGGCCGCATTCCGGCGGGCTCCGTGGTGGTGGCGGGCAACCTGCCGTCGAAAGACGGCTCGCATAGCCTGTACTGCGCCGTGATCGTCAAGAAGGTCGACGCCAGGACGCGCGCCAAGGTCGGCCTGAACGAGCTGCTGCGAGGCGATTGATGGCACGCGGCACCAAAACCGTCGTCTACGGCATCCCGAACTGCGACACCGTGAAGAAAGCCCGCGTGTGGCTGGAAGAGCACGGCGTCGAGTTCGAGTTCCACGACTTCAAGAAAGCCGGCGTGACCGAGCCGCTCGTGCAGGACTGGCTGAAGGACGTGAAGCTCGACGCGCTGCTGAACCGGCGCGGCACCACCTGGCGCGGCCTGGCCGACGACATGAAGGCGGCCGCCGATACCCAGTCGGGCGCGATCGCGCTGATGATCCACAAGCCCTCGGTGATCAAGCGGCCGGTGCTGGTGGTCAACGGTCGGGTCAAGTCGCTCGGTTTTTCCGCGGACGAATACGCAACGCTGTTTGCGTGAAGCCACGCCCGAACGCAACAAGAAGTCGACACGCGGCCTCGCCGCGTTGCCTGAAAGCCGTTGCCGGCTGCGGTGTTCAACCGCCAGCCGGCATTTTTTCATTTCCAAGTGGCTTGTACGAAATCCATGTCCGGCACCCTCGCCCTTACCGAACAACTCATCGCGCGCGCGTCCGTCACGCCCGACGACCAGCATTGCCAGCGCCTGCTGATCGAACGCCTGTCCGCCATCGGCTTCGAACACGAGACGATCGAATCGAACGGCGTGACCAACCTGTGGGCCGTCAAGCGCGGCGTCGACGGCACCGCGGGCAAGCTGCTCGCCTTCGCCGGCCACACCGACGTGGTGCCGACCGGCCCGCTCGAACAGTGGCGCTCGGCGCCGTTCGAGCCGACCCATCGCGACGGCAAGCTGTATGGCCGCGGCGCGGCGGACATGAAAACGTCGATCGCCGGCTTCGTGGTGGCGAGCGAGGAATTCGTCGCGGCCCACCCGTCGCATCGCGGCTCGATCGCGTTCCTGATCACGAGCGACGAGGAAGGCCCCGCCACCGACGGCACCGTCAAGGTGGTCGAGGCGCTGGAGGCGCGCGGCGAGCGCATGGACTACTGCATCGTCGGCGAGCCGACTTCGAGCGAACGGTTCGGCGACACGGTGAAGAACGGCCGGCGTGGCTCGATGTCGGGCAAGCTGGTCGTCAAGGGCGTGCAAGGCCACATCGCCTATCCGCATCTGGCGAAAAACCCCGTGCATCTGCTCGCGCCCGCGCTCGCGGAACTGGTCGCCGAACGTTGGGACGACGGCAACGAATACTTCCCGCCCACCACGTGGCAGGTGTCGAACATTCACAGCGGCACCGGCGCGACCAACGTGATCGCGGGCCACGCGGACGTGATGTTCAACTTCCGCTTTTCGACGGCCAGCACCGTGGAGGGTCTGCAGGCGCGCGTGCATGCGATCCTCGACAAGCACGGGCTCGAATACGATCTGCAATGGACCGTGAGCGGCCTGCCGTTCCTCACGCCGCGCGGCGACCTGTCGAATGCGCTCGCCAAGGCGATCGCGGATGAAACCGGCGTAAGCACCGAACTGTCGACCACCGGCGGCACCTCGGACGGCCGCTTCATCGCGCGCATCTGCAAACAGGTGGTCGAATTCGGTCCGCTGAACGCCAGCATCCACAAGATCGACGAACATATCGAACTCGCGCACATCGAGCCGCTGAAAAACGTGTACCGCCGCGTGCTCGAACAACTGATCGCCTGAACAAGGACTAATTGCGATGACGCTTCCGTTTTCCACTGTCCGCGACCTGCTGCGTTTCGCGGTGTCGCGCTTCAACCAGGCCGGGCTGTCGTTCGGCCACGGTTCGGCCAATGCTTACGACGAAGCCGCCTATCTGATCCTGCATACGCTGCATTTGCCGCTCGATCTGCTGGAGCCGTTTCTCGATGCGCGCTTGAGCGCGGCCGAAATCGACGCCGTGCTGAACGTGATCGAGCGCCGCGCCGCCGAACGCGTGCCGGCCGCGTACATCACGCAGGAAGCGTGGATGCACGGCTTTCGCTTCCACGTGGACGAGCGCGTGATCGTGCCGCGTTCGTTCATCGGCGAGTTGCTGCAGGACGGCCTGCAACCGTACGTGGAAGATCCCGAGCAGGTGAGCGCAGTGCTGGAACTGTGCACCGGCTCCGGCTGCCTCGCGATTCTCGCGGCGCATGCCTTTCCGAACGCCGATATCGACGCGGTCGATCTGTCGGCGCCCGCGCTGGAAGTCGCCGCGCGCAACGTCGCGGACTATAAGCTCGACGACCGCATCGCCCTTTTCGAAGGCGATCTGTACGCGCCGCTCGCCGAACGGCGCTACGACGTCATCATCAGCAACCCGCCTTACGTGAACGCGGCGTCGATGCGGGAGCTGCCCGCCGA
The DNA here is from genome assembly GCF_052045835.1 of Paraburkholderia sp. 22099. NCBI lineage: Bacteria > Pseudomonadati > Pseudomonadota > Betaproteobacteria > Burkholderiales > Burkholderiaceae > Paraburkholderia > Paraburkholderia sp. 22099. The sequence goes on from NZ_JBQEPU010000009.1 coordinate 155,265, forward strand.
ATACAAGCACGAGCCGGACATGGCGCTCGCGGGCGGCGCCGACGGCATGGACGTCGTGCGCCGGATCATCGCCGACGCGCGCAACTGGCTCACCGAAAACGGCGTGCTCGTGATCGAGATCGGCAACGAGCGCCAGCACGTCGAGGCGGCGTTCGGCGGCCTCGATCTGGTATGGCTCTCCACCAGCGCCGGCGACGACAACGTGTTCCTGATCCAGGCCGCCGATCTGCCGGTGTAACGGTTTATCGCGGGCCGGGCGCGGCGGTCGGCTACGCTTGTCGCTCGCCGCGCGGCGCGTCTGAGTACACTCCCGGAAGTGACTCGGAGCGCGCTTTCCAATCCTTCGCCTGCCTATGCAATTCGACCTGCTTCACGTCGGCACGCTGGTCGCCCTCGCTCATATCCTGGGCGTCGTCGCGGCGTGCCACGCGATTCTGAATACCCGCACGTCGCAAGGCGCGATCGCGTGGGCCGTGTCGCTGGTCGCGATGCCTTATCTGACGCTGGTGCCCTACCTGTTCCTCGGCCGCAGCAAGTTCGCCGGCTATGCGGACGCGCGCCGCGTCGAAAACGAACTGCTGCGCGCACGCGCCCACCCGCCGGAGTGGGACGAGCAGGCTTCGTCCACGGGACTGCCCATGCAGGCGCTCGGCGCAAGGCTCGTGCATTCGCTCACGCGGCTCGGCGGCATGCCGTTTCTGCCGGGCAACTCGGTGCGCACGCTGGTGAACGGCACGGCGACCTTCGACGCGATCTTCGAGGCGATCGAAAACGCGCGCCACTACGTGATCGTGCAGTTCTTCATCGTGCGCGCCGATGCGCTCGGCGAAATGTTCAAGGACGTGCTGATCGCGAAGGCGAAACAAGGCGTGCGCGTCTACTTCCTGTATGACAGCATCGGCAGCTTCGATCTGCCGCACCGCTACGTGGCGGCGCTAACCGCAGGCGGCGTGGAAATGCATCCGTTCGCCACCCATCGCCGGTTCGTAAACCGGCTGCAACTGAACTTTCGCAATCACCGCAAGATCGTTTCGGTGGACGGCGAGCGCGCGTTTGTCGGCGGCCATAACATTGGCGTCGAATATCTCGGCGCGAGGCCGCCGCTCTCGCCGTGGCGCGACACGCATATCGAGGTGCGCGGCCCCGCGGTCGCGAGCATTCAGTTCGTGTTCACCGAGGACTGGCACTGGGCGACCCAGCAATTGCCCGTGTTCGACATGCCCGCCGCGCCGGCGGCCGCCGAGCGCCCGGCCGGTCACGACATGCACTGCCTCGTGGTGCCGAGCGGCCCGGCCGACAAACAGGAGACCTGCTCGCTCTTTTTCGTCGAAGCGATCAACGCGGCGCGCGAACGGATCTGGATCACCACGCCCTATCTCGTCCCCGACGAAGCCGTGTTCGCGGCCTTGCGGCTCGCCGCGCTGCGCGGCGTGGACGTGCGCATCATGATTCCGTGCCGGCGCGATCACGTGGTCGTGTTCGAAGCCTCGAAGCTGTATGCGTACGACTCGCTACGCGCGGGTATCCGGATCTTTCGCTACCAGCCGGGCTTTCTGCATCAGAAGGTGGTGCTGATCGACAGCATGGCCGCCGCGATCGGCAGCGCCAATCTCGACAACCGCTCGTTCCGGCTCAACTTCGAGATCATGGTGCTGACCGTGGACCGCGGCTTCGCCGAAGAGGTTGAGGCGATGCTGCTCGAGGACTTCGCCGAATCGATCGAAATCGATCGCAACGAGTACCGGCATGCGAGCGCGCTGCGGCGCGTGTTGATGCACGTGGCGCGGCTGTTCGCGCCGATTCTCTAGCTGCGTTGCATTTGCGCCGGTTCCTTGCCTTACGCTCCGCGGCAACTCAAAGCGGCAACTCAACGCGGCAACTCAAAGCAGCCACTCAAAGCAGCTTCTCGATGTCCTCGGCAATCGCCTCGGGCTTGGTCAACGGCGCATAACGCTTGACCACCTCGCCGTCGCGGCCGATCAGGAACTTGGTGAAATTCCACTTGATCGCCTCGAGCCCCAGCAGGCCCGGCGCCTCGCCCGTCAGATAGCGGAATAGCGGATGCGCGTTCGCCCCGTTCACCTCGACCTTGTCGAACATCGGGAAGGTCACGCCGTAGTTCTTCTCGCAGAACGCGCCGATCTGCGCCGCGTCGCCCGGCTCCTGCTTGCCGAACTGGTTGCACGGAAAACCGAGCACCGTCAGCCCGCGCGCCGCGTAACCGTCGTACAGCTTCTGCAAGCCCGCGTATTGCGGCGTGAACCCGCATTCGCTCGCCGTATTGACGATCAGCAACACCTTGCCTTGATAGCGCTCGAGGTTCACTTCCTCGCCGCCCAGTGTGCGCGCCGAAAACGAATAGATCGATGTCATGGGCTCTCCCCTCTCTGAAAGCCGTCAGTCTATGCCAAAAGCCGTGCCGATACAGTCGGCCGAATGGCCGATGCCGCTTGAGCGCCCGGCGCCGGCCCCGGCGGTCTAAAATAGCGGTTTTCTTCAGCCGGCCTCTTCGTGATCCGCTTTAACCAGTTCAGCCTCGCGCGCGGCACCAAGCCGCTCTTCGACAACACCACGTTCACGCTCAACCCCGGCGAAAAAGCCGGCCTGGTGGGAGCGAACGGCGCGGGCAAGTCGACGCTGTTTGCCGTGCTGCTCGGCGAACTGCATGCGGACGGCGGCGATTTTTCGATCCCGCCCACCTGGCAGATCGCGCACGTCGCGCAGGAAACCCCCGCCGCAGACAAAACCGCGCTCGACTACACGCTCGACGGCGACGCCGCCTTGCGCGCGATCGAAGCGTGCATTGCCGAGGCCTCCGCCGCGCACGACGGCGCGGCCGAAGGCGAAGCGCACGCCGCGTTTGCGGACGCCGACGGCTACACCGCACCCGCGCGCGCCGAAGCCTTGCTGCTCGGCCTCGGCTTCACGCTCGAACAGACCCGCGAGCCGGTCAGCAGCTTCTCGGGCGGCTGGCGCATGCGGCTGAACCTGGCGCAGGCGCTGATGTGCCGTTCCGACCTGCTGCTGCTCGACGAACCCACCAATCACCTGGATCTCGACGCGATCATCTGGCTCGAAGACTGGCTGCATCGCTATCCCGGCACGCTGATCGTGATCTCGCACGACCGCGAGTTTCTCGATTCGGTCTGCAACGTCACGCTGCATCTGGAAAAACAGCAGATCAGGCGCTATGGCGGCAACTACTCGCAATTCGAAGTGCTGCGCGCGCAGCAGATCGCTTTGCAGCAGAGCGCGTATGAAAAGCAGCAGCGCACGGTCGAGCATCTGCAGAGCTACATCAACCGCTTCAAGGCGCAGGCCACCAAGGCGCGCCAGGCGCAAAGCCGCGTGAAGGCGCTGGAAAAGATGGAGCTGATCGCGCCCGCGCACGCGTCCTCGCCGTTCACGTTCGAATTCCGCACGCCCGATTCGGCGCCCAATCCGATGATGGTGATGGAAGACGTGCGCTGCGGCTATCGTAGCGACGGCATTGAGATTCCGATCGTCGATCATGTGATGCTGTCGATCCAGAACGGCCAGCGCATCGGCCTGCTCGGCGCGAACGGCCAGGGCAAGTCGACGCTGATCAAGACGCTCGCCGGCACGCTCGAAGCGCTCGGCGGCCAGGTGCGCGAAGGCAAGGGGCTGCGCATCGGCTACTTCGCGCAGCATCAGCTCGAAACGCTGCGCCCGGACGACACGCCGTTGCAGCACCTCGCGCGCCTCGCGCCCGATACGCGCGAACAGGAATTGCGCGACTTCCTCGGCAGCTTCAATTTTTCCGGCGAAATGGCGACCTCGAAGATCGCGCCATTCTCCGGCGGCGAAAAAGCGCGCCTCGCGCTGGCGCTGATCATCTGGCAAAAGCCGAACCTGCTGCTGCTCGACGAGCCGACCAATCACCTCGACCTCGAAACGCGCCACGCGCTCACCATGGCGCTCGCGCAGTTCGAAGGCACGCTGATTCTCGTGTCGCACGACCGGCATTTGCTGCGCGCCACCACCGATCAGTTCATGCTGGTCGCGAAACACCGCCTGCAGGAATTCGACGGCGATCTGGACGACTACCGCGACTGGCTGCTGCAACATGCCGCCGAACAGCGCGCGGCGCTCAAGGCGGGCAACGCATCCAGTGGTGCGAACGGTGCGGACAGTGCCGCCGACGGCGGCGTGAACCGCAAGGAACAGCGGCGCCTCGAAGCGGAGACGCGCCAAAAACTCGCGCACCTGAAAAAGCCGCTGCAAAGCCGCGTCACGAAGATCGAAAAGGAAATGGACGCGCTCAACGCGGAGAAGGCGGCGCTCGATGTGTTCGTCGTCGATCCGGCGAGTTATGAGCCCGAGCAGAAAAGCAGGCTGACGGAGGCAATCCGCCGTCAGGCAGACGTGAACGCACGCCTCGAAACGCTCGAAGCCGAATGGCTCGAGATTCACGAGGAACTCGAACAGATCGGCTAGCGGCACGCCGCTTGCGGTCCGCACCGGCATCGACGGGAGGTTGGCTTTGTCATCTGCGACATCATCCGGGGTGTCGTCCGGGCCGTCATCGGTGCCGCCCGCGCTGCAAGGCTTGCGCGTGCTCGACCTGACGCGCCTGCTGCCCGGTCCGGTCGCCGCGTTGCGGCTTGCCGAACTCGGCGCGGACGTGCTGAAGATCGAGGCGCCCGGCGCCGGCGACCCCACCCGCGCGATGATGCAGTCGTCGAGCGACCGCGTGGCCGGACGGCCCGGCGCGTTTTACCGGCTGGTGAATCGCGGCAAGCGCGAAACGCGCCTCGACCTCAAATCAGAGGCGGGACGCAACGTGTTGCGCGCGCTCGCCGCCGAAGCCGACGTGCTGATCGAGAGTTTTCGGCCAGGCGTGATGGAGCGCCTCGGCGTCGGCTATGAAACGCTGCGCGCGGCCAATCCCCGGCTCGTCTACTGCGCGATCAGCGGGTATGGCACGAGCGGCCCATTCGTCGACCATCCCGGCCACGACCTGAACTACATCGGCTATGCGGGCGTGCTCGATCAACTGGCGAGCCGCGACGGCACGCCGATCCTGCCGAATTTCCAGATCGCGGATCTGCTCGGCGGCGCGCTGAGCGCGGTCACGCAGATTCTCGCCGCGTTATGGCACGTGTCGCGCGGCGGCGCGGGCCGCTTCATCGACGTATCGATGGCGCACGTCACGCATGCGCATAACATCGTCGCGCAAGTCGGGCTCGTCAATGACGGCGCCGCGCCGGCAGCCGGCGGCGGTCTGCTGAATGGCGGGGTGCCCTGCTACAACCTGTACCGCACGCTCGATAACCGCTGGCTCGCGGTCGGCGCGCTCGAACTGAAGTTCTGGGAAACGCTGTGCATGGCGCTCGACCGGCCCGAATGGGCGACGCGCCACTGGAGTCTCGGCCAGGCGATCGGCGGCCCGGACGCCGCCGCGCTAACGCAGGAACTCGCCGACATGATCGGCAAGCGTGCGCTGGAGGAATGGGTGCGGTTGCTGGAGCCGCTCGGCTGCTGCGTGTCGCCGGTGCTGACGCCGGCGGAAGCCGCGCGGCACCCGCTGTTCGATCCGCAAGCTCTCGCGGCGGCGAGCGGCGGCGAAAACGAAGCGGAAGCCGACGACCGGTTTATCGGTTGAACGGAGCGTTCGACCGGCGTGAGGCAAAAGCCAGGTCGACCGGCTCGGCAGTCATGCAGCGCTTACCACCGCGCAGTTCAGGCAAACGCCGCTGCCCCGAACCATCAGCGCCGTGCCGGCGTCTGCCGCGGCAAGGTCTGACGCGGTGTCTTTTCATCGTCGTACAGCAGATGCTTGCGGCCTTCCACGTGACGATTGATCGTGGCTCGCACCTCGGCGGCCGTGGCGTGCTCGGCGACCACGCCCCGCGAAATCTGCCCCGCCGTATCGATCCATTCGACGATCCGGCAAGCACCGCCCCAAGGCTGGCGAATAGGCTCGGAGACGCGGCAACCGCGCACCTGCATCGGCCGCTCGGCCACGGTTTCATATGACTGTTTCAAGGCGCGATCCTTTTTCGGGCATCAGAAGGGATGCAATATCCCCGCAGCTTAGGAAAAAGGAATGTCCGATGGGTTACAACCAATATGGAGATATTTACCGCGCATTACGGGTCGCGCCAGCGCGCACGGGCGCGCAAGCCCCGTCTATTCGAGCGTGCGAACCCGGTCGATAGCCTGTTCGATACGCTCGACCGCAACGACCTGTAAGCCTTCGATCGGCTGCTTCGGCGCATTGGCCTTCGGAATGACCGCGACGGAGAAGCCCAGTTTGGCGGCTTCCTTCAGCCGCTCCTGACCGCGCGGCGACGGCCGGATCTCGCCGGCCAGCCCCACTTCCCCGAATACGACGAGTCCCTTGGGCAGCGGTTTGTTGCGCATCGACGAATGAATCGAGAACAGCACGGCCAGGTCGGCGGCGGGCTCGCTGATCTTCACGCCGCCCACCGCGTTGAGGAACACATCCTGATCGAAACAGGCAATGCCGGCGTGCCGATGCAGCACGGCCAGCAGCATTGCGAGCCGGTTCTGCTCGAGGCCCACCGCGAGCCGCCGCGGGTTCGGCGCGTTGGCCGAATCCACCAGCGCCTGCACCTCGACCAGCAACGGCCGCGTGCCCTCCTGCGTGACCAGCACGCACGAACCCGGCACCGACTGCTCATGCTGCGACAGAAACAGCGCCGACGGATTGGCGACGCCGCGCAGGCCGCGCTCGGTCATCGCGAACACGCCCAGTTCGTTGACCGCGCCGAAGCGGTTCTTGATCGCGCGCACCAGCCGGTACGACGAATGCGTGTCGCCCTCGAAGTACAGCACCGTGTCGACGATATGTTCGAGCACGCGCGGCCCCGCGAGCGCGCCTTCCTTGGTCACGTGGCCGACCATGATGATCGTGGTGCCCGTCTGCTTGGCGATCCGCGTCAATTGCGCCGCGCATTCGCGAACCTGTGCGACCGAGCCGGGCGCGGAAGTCAGCGCATCGGAATAAACGGTCTGAATCGAATCGATCACGGCGACGTCGGGCCGTTGCTCGGCGATCGTCGCCTGGATTTTTTCGAGCTGGATTTCCGCGAGCAGTTGCAGCTCGCTCGCCTTCGAGCCGGGCTCCAGCAACGAAAGCCGCTGCGCGCGCAACGCGATCTGCGCGGCCGATTCCTCGCCGCTGATATACAGCGCGCGTTTGTGCGCAGCGATTTCCGCGAGCGATTGGAGCAGCAGCGTCGATTTGCCGATGCCCGGATCGCCGCCGATCAACACCACGCCGCCCGGCACCAGGCCGCCGCCCAGCACGCGGTCGAATTCGCTCACGCCAGTGGAAAAGCGCGGCACGTCGGACGCCTCGATGTCGGCGAGACGCCGCACGGGCGCGCTCTTCGCGAGCGACTGGAAGCGGTGGGTGGACGGCGTTTCCGCGACCGATTCCACCAGCGTGTTCCATGCATTGCATGACGGGCATTGACCGGCCCATTTCGGCGATTGCCCGCCGCATTCACTGCAGATGTACAACGTCTTCGGTTTAGCCACGCGCGATTGCCTGTATTGCTGTTCTTGGGAGGGTGGGCTCGGTGAGGAGAGTTCGGCGAGTGATTGGTCGGCAACCCATGCGGCCACCGAGCCGATATACGCGGACCGCCATTGGCGGCTCGCCCGTCGGTGTGCAAACGCCGCACGCGCTACCGGAAGAAACCGCCTACTCGGCGCGCACCTGCACGCGCGGCGCCACCGCGCACATCAGCTCGTAGCCGATCGTGCCGCATGCCTGCGCGACGTCGTCGATCGGCAGCGAGGCGCCCCACAACTCGACGCGCGAGCCGACGTTGGCGGTCGGGATCGGCGTCAGGTCGACCGTGAGCATGTCCATCGAGACGCGCCCGACGACCCGCGTGCGCACGCCGTCGACGATCACCGGCGTGCCTTCCGGGGCGATGCGCGGATAGCCGTCCGCGTAGCCGCAGGCCACCACGCCGATGCGCATCGGCGCGCGCGCCTTGAACAAGGAGCCGTAGCCGACCGTCTGGCCTTCGCCGATGGTTTGCACGGCGATCAATTCCGAACTGAGCGTCATGGCCGGCTGCAGCCCGGTGCCCGCGATCGCGGCCGTCACGCCCGAGGGCGACGCGCCGTACAGAATGATGCCCGGACGCACCCAGTCGAAGTGCGTTTCGGGATGCCACAGCGTGGCCGCCGAATTGGCGAGGCTGCGCGCGCCGGCGATGCCTTGCGCGCCGCGCTCGAAGGCGTCCATCTGATGCGCGACGCCGCGTTCGCCGTCGGCGTCCGCGAAGTGGGTCATCAACGTGATCTGGCCGACGCCCTGGCAGGCGCGCGCGCGCTCCCATGCGGCGCGGAATTTTTCCGGCGTGTAGCCGAGGCGGTTCATGCCGCTGTTCATCTTCAACTGGATGTTGACGGGCTTGGAGAGGCGCGCCATTTCAAGCATGCGCAACTGTTCGTCCGAGTGCAGCGCCGTGGTCAGGCTGTAGCGGTCGATCACGTCGATATCGGTCGGACGAAAAAAGCCTTCGAGCAATAAAATTGGGCCGGCCCACCCTAATTCACGCAACTTCACGGCTTCTTCGAGGTCCAGCAACCCGAAGCCGTCGGTTGCGCGCAGGCCCGGAAAAGCGCGCGCGAGGCCGTGCCCGTAAGCGTTCGCCTTCACGACGGCCCAGATCTTCGACTTTGGCGCGTAGCGCCGGGCGACGGCGAGGTTATTGGCGAGTGCGGAGGTATGAATCGTGGCTGAGAGGGGGCGCGGCATGGGATATTTTCGTAAAGACGCTTGCGAATCAGCGGCTTACAGGGCGTTTTCAATGCCAGTCCGCCGCTGGGCGGTGCGATCAAGGATTCTGCTAGTCCGAATCCATCTATTTTCATGATATAAAGCCGTGCGCACAACCCATTTCGAACGGCATAAGCCCGGACGCCTTGCACGCGGCCGGGGCGGACAGGCCGCAGCGAGGACAGCATCGCATCAGATGAAAAAAGGTTTTTACACCATCATGGCCGCGCAGTTTTTCTCGTCGCTGGCCGACAATGCGCTTCTGATCGCCGCTATCGCACTGCTGAAAGATCTCCACGCTCCGAACTGGATGACGCCGCTGCTCAAGCTGTTCTTCGTGCTGTCGTACGTCGTTCTTGCCGCTTTCGTGGGCGCCTTCGCCGACTCGCGTCCCAAAGGGCACGTGATGTTCATCACCAACACCATCAAGGTGGTCGGTTGCCTCACGATGCTGGCGGGCGCGCATCCGCTGCTCGCGTATGGCATCGTCGGCTTTGGCGCGGCGGCCTATTCGCCGGCCAAGTACGGCATTCTCACCGAACTGCTGCCGCCTGACCGGCTGGTCGCCGCGAACGGCTGGATCGAAGGCACCACGGTCGGCTCGATCATTCTCGGCACCGTGCTCGGCGGCGCGCTGATCAGCCCGCACATTGCAGCACCGATCCTCAGGCACCACATTCCCACCGTCAACACGCCAGCCGAAGCGGCCATGCTGATCATCATGGGAATCTACGTGATCGCCGCGCTGTTCAATCTGCGCATTCCCGACACCGGCGCGCGTTATCCGAAACAGGAACGCGGCCCGATCAAACTGGTCACCGATTTCGCCGACTGTTTCGTCGTGCTGTGGCGTGACAAGCTCGGCCAGATTTCGCTCGCCGTGACGACGCTGTTCTGGGGCGCGGGCGCAACGCTGCAATTCATCGTGCTGAAGTGGGCCGAAGTGTCGCTCAACATGTCGCTCTCGGAAGCGGCGGTCCTGCAGGCGGTGGTCGCCGTCGGCGTGGCGGCCGGCGCGATCTTCGCGGCCTCGCGCGTGCCGTTGAAGAAGTCGCTCTCGGTGCTGCCGGTCGGCATCATCATGGGCGCCGCCGTGATGCTGATGGCGTTCTATACGCGCGATCTGTTCCCCGCGCATTGGGGGCTGTATTTCGGCCGCGTGCACGTGCCGGGCTACCTGATTGTCGCGTACATCTTCCTGATGATCGTCGGCGGCCTCTCGGGCTTTTTTGTCGTGCCGATGAATGCGCTGCTGCAGCATCGCGGCCATGTGCTGTTGTCGGCGGGTCACTCCATCGCCGTGCAGAACTTCAACGAAAATCTCTCGGTGCTCGTCATGCTGTGCCTGTACGCGGTGCTGGTGTGGCTCGACGTGCCGGTCGCGGCGGTGATCGTGCTGTTCGGCACCTTCGTCTGCCTGATGATGTGGGTCGTGATGCGCCGTCACCAGGCGAATCAGCGCGCGTTCGACTCCGTCGCGCTGATCGGCGAAGTCAAGCATTGACCCGCGGCGGGGGCCCCGCTCCCGTCATGTCCGCGCCCTCCACCTTCCCGCCTTGCCATGACTCAACCGATTCCGAATGTGCTGACGATCGCCGGTTCCGATTCCGGCGGCGGCGCCGGCATTCAGGCCGATCTGAAGACCTTCTCTGCGCTCGGCGCCTACGGCGCGAGCGTGATCACCGCGCTCACCGCGCAGAACACGCGCGGCGTCACGGCGATTCACGCGCCGGACCCCGCGTTCGTTACCGCGCAACTCGACGCGGTGTTCGACGATATCCGTATCGACGCCGTGAAGATCGGCATGCTCGCGAATGCGCCGATCGCGCGCGTGGTCGCCGATGCGCTGCGCCGGCACAAGCCGAAGCACATCGTGCTGGACACGGTGATGATCTCGAAGAGCAATCACGCGCTGCTGCTGCCCGATGCGGTCGCGGTGGTGCGCGACGAACTGCTGCCGCTCGCCGACCTGCTCACGCCCAATCTGCCGGAAGCCGCCGCCTTGCTCGGCGTGCAGCCCGCGGCCGACGAAGCCGGCATGGTCGCGCAAGGCGAAGCGCTGCGCGCGCTCGGGGCGCGCGCGGTGCTGATGAAGGGCGGTCATCTGAGCGCGGCGGATAGTCCCGACTGGCTCATCGAGGAGCACGGCTCGCTGCGTCTTGGCGGCCCACGCGTGCCGGTGAAGAACACGCACGGCACGGGCTGCACGCTGTCGTCGGCGATCGCGGCGCTGATTCCGCAACGCGGCGACCTGGCGAGCGCCGTGGCCGACGCCAAGCAGTATCTGACAGGCGCGTTGCAGGCGAGCGATCAGCTCGACGTCGGCAGCGGCGTCGGGCCGGTGCATCATTTTTATCGGTGGTGGTAACGCGACTGGCGACATGGCGCGCCTTGCGCGGTTGCCGTTACCGTTGCTGTCGCTATCGCTATTGCCGCGCGTAGTTCCGCGCCTGCTCCGGCCACTCGTCCGGCACGATGAATCCACGCGAGCGCTCGATCGACGCGCCCGTGCCGTCGGAGACAAACGCGGCGACCATCGTCGGTCCAGGCTGATGCGAGATTTGCGCCGCGAGTGATTCGGCGTCGACGAAAGCACCACCCGCGGACCGCGCCTCATCTCGTTCGTGATGCCGCGGCGCGAGCCATTCGAGCCGGGGCAACACACGCCAGCTTTGTCCATGCGCGGCCGCGAAAGCCGGCCAATCGCCGCGTGTCACCCACCAGCCGCGTCCATGCGCCGGATCGAGCTCCACGGGATCGGACGGCGTCTCGCCATGCCGGTAAAACAGCCAGCCTTTGATGAACATGCGCGGCGCCCACGGCCCTTCGTGGCCGACCGACGCGAACTCTTCGCGCGCGCTCAGCGGCAACTGATGATTGAGCACATGCGCCAGCTTCAGATCGAAGCGGTCTTTCAGATTCGGGCCGACGTAATCCGCGAGGCGCGCGCGCCCTTCGCCGGCGTGCAGATAGCACTTCACGGCCAGTTCCCAATGCTGCCGCGCGCCCTGTTGCGTCTGCACGAGGAAATCGCATTCGCCGAGCGTGACGCCCGCGCGCCGCAGCGGCACACTCGCCGCGACCAGCCGCGCCGCCGGTCCATGCTGCAAAAACCACGCGAGCAGACGTTCGGCGTAGCGGCCCAGACGCGTGACGCGCGTCGCCGCGAGATCGCGATGCAAGGGTTCTGGCGCGGCGTCGAGCGCGCGCAGCCAGTCGACGGTGGCGGCGGCTTCGAGCGGCGTTTCGAAAGGATTCGCGAGCGCGCCCACTGGCGGCTGCGCGCGCAACAGATCGGCGCTCAGCAGCAGCCACGCGAGATCGCGCACCGCCGCATCACGCAACGAAGCGAGCAATGGATCCAGCAGCGCGGCATAAGCGCCGGGCGCGGCGGCGGGGGCCGCCGTCGGCCCGTCCGAGGCCATCACTGCGCCACGTTCGACGACGCGCCGCCGGCCGCGCGCCACGTATCGCGCGCGAGGCACAGGTCGGCCCACGCCTTCGCCTTGTCGGGCAGGCTGCGCAGCAGATACGCCGGGTGATAGGTGACGATGACCGGCACGCCCTCGTATTCGTGCACGCGGCCGCGCAGCGACGAAATGCTCGCGTCGGTTTTCAGCAGACTTTGCGCGGCAAAGCGGCCCAGCGCGACGATCAGCTTCGGCTTGACCAGCGCCACCTGGCGTTGCAGATACGGCTCGCAACGCGCGACCTCGTCCGGCTCGGGATTGCGGTTGCCGGGCGGGCGGCACTTGATCACATTCGCGATATAGACGTTGGCGTCGCGCGCGAGCGTGAGCGATCGCAGCATGTTGTCGAGCAGCTTGCCGGCCTGGCCGACGAACGGCTCACCGAGACGGTCTTCGTTTTCACCGGGCGCTTCGCCGATCAGCATCCAGTCGGCGTTGCGATCGCCGACACCGAACACCGTGTTCGTGCGCTTCTCGCACAGCCGGCAGCGTTGACAGCCGGCGACGCGCTCGCTCAACGAGTCCCAGTCGAGCGTGTGGATCGCGGGCGGTTCGGGGGTTTCATGGCGGGCTTCGGCGGCGACGTGCGCGTCGGTGGGCAGATCGTCGAACCACGCGAAATCGTCGTCGGGCGGCGCGTCGAATTGCGCCCGCTCGGCAGCGCCGGACCGCGGTGATTGCGGCTGACGCGGTTCCGCCAACGGCGCGCGACGCTCGGCCTGCCCGCCAGCCTGCGTCGGCGGCGCCGACTCGCTTGTGCGTGCCGAAGCCTCGCGGTCGAACCGACCGCGCGGTTCGCCCGACTGTGACGACGGCTCCGCACGATTCGCCCCACGCCGCTCGACCTCCGCTTGCGCGGAGCCGACGGGCCGGGTTTCGCCCGCGCGCATCGCGGGCCGCTCGGCGCTCTCCGTGCGAGCGGACTGGCTGCCGCCCTGCTCGCGCCCAACCGAAGCCGGCTCGCGCGCCGCGAAGCGTTGATCGTCACCGCGCGCGCCGTGCTCCGCTAACGCCGCGGCATCCGGCTCGACGCCGGCCTCGGCGACCGCTTCCCGCGCCGCCGCCATTCCGCGCCGCACCCACAGCGGCGTCAGCCCAAACTCTTCCAGTACCGATTCATGCAGCGCCATCTGCGCCCTCCGTGGCAAACGAGTAACGCATCACGATGGCGTCCTCCCGGCTGCGATGCCGCGCCGGATAATAATTCTTGCGCCGGCCGATCGACGCAAAGCCAAAACGTTCGTAAAGCCGGATCGCCCGATGATTCGACGGTCGCACTTCGAGCAGCAGGCCTTCGAGTTTCTCGGCGCGCGTGATGCGCACCGCCTCGCGCAGCAGCGCGAGCCCGGCGCCGGCGCCCTGCGCGGCGGGCGTCACACATAAGTTGAGCAGATGCATTTCATCGACCACCGGCATCAATACGCAATAGCCGATCAGCGTACCCGTGACGTGCCGCAGACAGACGCCGAAATAGCCGTTGCGCAGCGAATCGCCGAAATTACCGCGGCTCCAGGGGAATTCATAAGCAAGCTTTTCGATGGCCGCGACCTCGTCGAGATCGCCCTCGGTCATCGGCGACATATAGCGGTCCGCCAGCAACACGCCGCTCATTGCCCGGCCTCGCCCTGCCGCGCCTCGTGCGCGAGCCTCGCGGCTTGCCCGGCCTTGGCCGCTTTATCGGCGACGCGCTCCGCCGTGGTTTGCGCGACCTTGTCGCGCACGTATTCCGGCGCGGCCTGATCCGCAGGCACCGTGCGGCCGGCGCGCAACGCGCGCAGCGCCGCGTGCGCCAGAGGCACGGCGTGCGGCAGTGCTTCGCCGTCGACGGTTCGCGCGGCGGCAACGGCGGGTAGCCGCGCGCCGAAGGCCGCCGCGGCATTGCCCGCGAGTGTGAAGGGGACGTCGGGCAAGACCAGCCGGTCCGGCGCATCCAGCGAAGCCGCCTGAAGCGTGCGCCATTCGCCTTGCGCGTCGTCCCACGCGAAGTCGGCCCAATAGATTTCGTCCATGCGGGCGTCGAGCGCGGCCAGCACGCGCGTGGCCGACGGGTCGCGCAGCCTGGCGCTCTCCGCGCAGGCCAGCAGCGTGCTGATCGGCACCACCGGCAGGTTCAGGCCGAACGCGAGACCTTGAGCGACGCCGGTCGCCGTGCGCAAACCCGTGAACGAGCCGGGACCGGAGCCGAACGCAATGGCGTGGCAATCGGCCAACTTAAGGCCCGCTTCGTCGAACAGTTCGCGGATGGCGGGCAGCAGACGCGTGCTCGAGACCGCGCCGGTCTGCTCATGGCGCAACCAGATATGAGGCTGCGCGGACGAGTGGCCCGGCGCGCCGGCCGCGGCCGATAACAGCGCCACCGAGCAGAATTCGGTCGAGGTATCGAGGGCGAGGAGCACAGTTTGAGTCATGGACGGTATTGTAATCGGCACCGCGCACGCGGATGCGGTTTTGGGACGCCCACGCGCGCCTGGCATCGGCCGGTGTTTGGAGTGCGCCCTCGGGCACGCGGCGGTATCCAGTTGTTATGATCGTCAGCCCAACCCACCCCAACCCGCCCGGAGGCAAAACAACAATGACCGACATCAACGCGCAATTCACTCAAGCCCAGGAAGACGTCAAGCAACTGCCCGAGCGTCCTGGCAATCTCACTCTGCTGCGTCTCTATGCACTCTTCAAGCAGGCCACCGAAGGCGACGTGCACGGCGACAAACCGGGCTTTACCGATATCGTCGGCAAATACAAGTACGACGCCTGGGCGACGCTCAAGGGCACCGATCGGGACGCCGCGAAGCAGCAATACGTGGAACTCGTCGAATCGCTCAAAAGCGGCGCATCGGCGTAAGCCGGCCGCATCGACATAACGGCGTCGTGTGATCAGCCCGCTCTGACGGGCCGATTCGCCAGCCAATCGGCGTCAGGCGGCAACCCGCTAGCAGCCCGAGCAAACTTTTTCAGTAAGAAACGTCCTAACAGTGGCGCGGTGCAACAAAAGTCGATACAATGCCGCCTGCGCTTCACTGCTTTGCCCGGCTTTCTCCTAGCGGCCCTTGCGGCGCAGCGCCTCGTAGCGTTTAGCTCCAATCCAGTTTAGAACCTGTCCCCTCCTGCCTAGCCCCCTACGGGCGATCATGTCCCAGGCTGGCGGCACGCCGTGTTGGCATGTCGCATCCGATACAGCTTCTAACGAAAAGCTCGCCTTCATTGCTGCGAGCTGCCCCCGTTTTTCGATTTGCTCGCTGCTTCTTTGCTCGCTGAATCCGACGACTTGGGTATGCCGATTGGCGCCGACGTTTTAATTCCCTGTGTTTTAAGGATTCACATGACTTCGAGCAATACCTCCAGCAGCCCGTTGAACGCCATCGCCGATCAAGCCCTCGGTCTCGCCGACGCACCCGTGCAAGCCGCAGCCGCTGCTGCCGCTCCGGAAGCCGTCGCGGCTGTCGCGGCTGAGCCCACCGGCCCGACGTTCGCGTCGCTCGGTCTGTCCGCGGACGTCGTCTCCGCGCTGACCGCCGCTGGCTATCAGAACCCGACGCCGGTTCAGCAACGCGCCATCCCGGCCGCTATCGCCGGCCGCGACCTGATGGTCTCGAGCCCGACCGGTTCGGGCAAGACCGCCGCGTTCATGCTGCCCGCCATCGAGCGTTTCTCGCAACTGCAAAAGGCGCAAGCCAGCCAGCCGCGCGAACCGCGTCCGGCTGACGGCGCCCGCACGCGCCGTCCGCAACCGGTTGCCCGTCCGACCATGCTGGTGCTGACGCCGACTCGCGAACTGGCGATGCAGGTCACGACCGCCGCCGCCACGTACGGCAAGCACCTCAAGCGTCTGCGCACCGTCAGCATTCTGGGCGGCGTCGCTTACGGCCAACAGCTGATGCTGCTGGCGAAGAACCCGGAAATCCTGGTCGCCACGCCGGGCCGTCTGATCGACCACCTGGAGCGCGGTCGCATCGATCTGTCGCAACTGCAGATCCTCGTGCTCGACGAAGCCGACCGCATGCTCGACATGGGCTTCATCGAAGACATCGAAACGATCGTCGCGGCCACGCCGGCCACGCGTCAAACCATGTTGTTCTCGGCCACGCTCGACGGCAAGATCGGCTCGCTGACCGGCCGCCTGCTGAAAGATCCGGAGCGTATCGAGATCGTTCAGCGCCTCGAACAGCGCACCAACATCGCGCAAACCGTCCACTACGTGGATGACCGCGATCACAAGGATCGCCTGCTGGACCATCTGCTGCGCGACGCCGGCCTCGATCAGGCTATCGTCTTCACGGCAACCAAGATGGACGCCGACCAGTTGGCCGGCCGCCTGGCCGACGCCGGTTTCGAATCGGCCGCGCTGCACGGCGACCTGCCGCAAGGCGCACGCAACCGCACGATCCGCGCACTGCGCGAGCGCCGGGTGCGCGTGCTGGTGGCAACGGACGTCGCCGCTCGCGGCATCGACATTCCGGGCATCACGCACGTGTTCAACTACGATCTGCCGAAGTTCGCTGAAGACTACGTGCACCGTATCGGCCGTACCGGCCGTGCGGGCCGCTCGGGTATCGCGGTGAGCCTCGTGCATCACGCGGAACAGGGCGCGTTGAAGCGCATCGAGCGCTTCGTGCGCACTCCGCTGGCGGTCAACGTCGTCGAGGGTTTCGAGCCGCGCAAGTCGGCTCCGTCGGGCACGGGTCGTCCTGGCTTTGGCGGCCGCGGCCGTCCGGGCGGCGGCAACGGCGGCGGCCGTCGCTTCGGTAGCGGCAGCGGCGCGGGCAAGCCGGCCGGCAACGGCGGCGGTGCACGCAGCGGTAGCGGCAACGGCGGCGGCTGGGCCGGCAAGTCGGCTGGCGGCGGTTCGCGTGAAGGCTACGGCGGTTCGCGTGACGGCGGCTTCGGCGCACGCCGCAGCGACGGCCCGCGCACGGCGCGTCGCGGCAGCTAACGGCATGAGGCCGGGCGCCTTCGGGCAACCGGCCATTGCATGGCTCGTGCGGAAAGCAGCACGAAAGTCAGCATGAAAAAACCCGGACGGCCCCGCGCCTTCCGAGGAGTCAAAAGAAACCGGTGCTCAGGCGCCGGTTTTTTTTCGTCCGCGTTTGGGTGGGCGCCCATATTTCACGATGTGGAAAATTTTTTTGCGTCGTAAAAAATCGTGCTGCAAAGCACAAGACAGGCTATTGCAAGATGGAAAAAGACGTTTCTTAATGCGGAAAGATTCGTGCAAGCCGTTGATTTTAAACATAAACAAATATTCCAAAAACACTTCACCGCGACTGTCGCGCGACCAGCGGTTTGCCTAGACTCTTATATAAGACTTCACGAAACGAAACGCCGGAAAGTCCCCGCCTCCGGCCAGCCGCTTCGAGAAGACAGAGTCACCCATCCATTACAGGCAACCAAGGAGCACACCATGTCCCGTGAAGAACAAGCCAGGCAACTTCAACAGCAATGGGCCACCGATCCGCGCTGGAAGGGCGTCAAGCGCACCTACACCGCCGAAGACGTGGTCCGCCTGCGCGGTTCGGTTCAAGTGGAGCACACGCTTGCCAAGCGCGGCGCGGAAAAGCTGTGGGAAAGCGTCAATAACGAGCCGTTCGTGAACTCGCTCGGCGCGCTGACCGGCAACCAGGCGATGCAGCAGGTCAAGGCGGGCCTGAAGGCAATTTATCTGTCGGGCTGGCAAGTGGCGGGCGACGCGAACGTCGCCGGCGAAATGTACCCGGACCAGTCGCTGTATCCGGCGAACTCGGTGCCGCTCGTCGTGAAGCGCATCAACAATACCTTGACGCGCGCCGACCAGATCCAGTGGTCGGAAGGCAAGAATCCGGGCGACGAAGGCTACATCGACTACTTCGCGCCGATCGTGGCCGACGCTGAAGCCGGTTTCGGCGGCGTGCTCAACGCCTTCGAACTGATGAAGGCGATGATCGAAGCGGGCGCCGCGGGCGTGCACTTCGAGGACCAGCTCGCGTCGGTCAAGAAGTGCGGCCACATGGGCGGCAAGGTGCTCGTGCCGACCCGCGAGAACATCGCCAAGCTGACTGCCGCGCGTCTCGCCGCCGACGTCTCGGGCGTGCCGACCGTGCTGCTCGCGCGCACCGACGCGGAAGCCGCCGATCTGATCACCTCGGACGTCGATGAAAACGACAAGCCGTTCCTGACCGGCGAGCGCACGGTCGAAGGTTTCTATCGCACCAAGCCGGGTCTCGATCAGGCGATTTCGCGTGGCCTCGCCTACGCGCCGTTTGCCGACATGATCTGGTGCGAAACCGGCAAGCCCGACCTCGAATTCGCGAAGAAATTCGCCGACGCGATCCACAAGGAGTTTCCGGACCAGCTCCTGTCGTACAACTGCTCGCCGTCGTTCAACTGGAAGAAGAATCTCGACGACGCCACCATCGCCAAATTCCAGCGCGAGCTCGGCGCGATGGGCTACAAGTTCCAGTTCATCACGCTGGCCGGCTTCCACGCGCTGAATTACTCGATGTTCAACCTCGCGCACGGCTATGCCCGCAACCAGATGACCGCGTTCGTCGAAATGCAGCAGGCCGAATTCGCCGCGGCCGAAAAGGGCTTCACCGCGGTCAAGCATCAGCGCGAAGTCGGCACCGGCTACTTCGACGCGGTCACGCAAACGGTCGAACGCGATGCCTCGACCACCGCGCTGCACGGCTCGACCGAAGACGAGCAGTTCTTCGACAAGAAAGTCGCGTGATCGGACACCGCGTCTGATCGCGGCAACGGCAAGGCAAAGACGAAAAAGCGGCCCCGTCAGAGGGCCGCCGTCAGGGAGAAAAAGCCACGAGGCGTGAACGGATCGCGCCTTGTGACTGAAATCTGGGAACGTTGGGAAGAGCGGAGACCAAGCCGGCACGGCGCATCGTGCGGCGACCAGGGGCGCGCCGGCCTGGACGGCCGGCGCGTTTCCTTCAGGACGCGGAAAGCGGACCTTGCCCAAGCCATTCAGCGATACACGATCACCGGAATCTTGGTATGCGTAAGCACCCGCTGTGTTTCGCTGCCGATCAGCAGACTGCCGAGTCCGCGACGCCCGTGCGACGCCATGAAAATCACGTCGCAGCGGCCCTGCTCGGCCGCCTCGATGATGCCGAGGTACGGCGCCGGGTGCACGCTGGTGCGGCTGTCGAACGCGACGCCGACCCGCCGCGCCGCCAGTTCCACCTCGCGCAAATGCGCCTGCGCTTCGCGCTCGCTGCGCTGCAGGAACTCGGACGGCGGCTCGACCACCACATCGGCGAAAGGCGAGTACGGATATTGCGGCAGACACGCGTAGGCCGTGATACGCGCGCCGACCGCCTGCGCGAGATCGATCGCGCCGTCGATCGCCTTGCGTGACAGGTCGGAACCATCGGTCGGAACCAGGATGTGCCTGAACATGATGCCCTCCGTCGCCGGCTGCGCGCAGCGCGGCGTCAGCGCCAAACGAAGCGCGGCAGACGAACCGCTTCAATCGATTGTAGTGCGCGGAAACGCACACACGCGTTGGGTTCAGGGTCTGTTCGCATATCGGAAACCCCTGCGCGGGTATGCGAGGCGCGCGACACGCCGCCCGGCGTCAGCCCCAGTAATCGGGATGGCCGTATGTATGCTTGAGAAAATCCAGAAACAGCCTGACCCGCAGCGGCAGATGGCGACGCTGCGGAAACACCGCGTGGATGCCGATCGGCGGTGCGGCGAATTCGTCGAGCACGCTCACGAGGCGCCCGGCAGCGATGTCGGTGCCGACCTCCCACCACGAACGCCACGCGAGCCCATGGCCTTCGAGGCACCAGTCGTGCAGCACCGCGCCGTCCGAGCATTCCATCGTGCCGGACACCTTGATCGACACCACCTTGTCGCCCTGCTGGAACATCCAGCCGCGCTGCTGATTGGCGCTCGCGCCGAGCGCGAGACAGTTGTGATGCGCGAGATCGGCCAGTGTGTGCGGCGCGCCGCGCCGGCTCAGATACAACGGCGAAGCCACGCAGACGCGGCGGTTTTCACCCAACTTGAGCGACACCAGCGACGAATCCGGCAATTCGCCCAGACGCACCGCGCAATCGAAACCCTCGTTGACGAGATCCACCAGCCGGTCGGAGAGATCGAGCGTGATCGAGACGTCGGGATGCGCGACGGTGAAAGCCGGCACCAGCGGCGCCACGTGCTTGCGCCCGAACCCGGCCGGCGCCGACAGCCGCAAATGGCCGCTCGCCTTCACCCCGCCCGCCGACACGCTCGCCTCGGCGTTCTGCATATCGTGAATGATGCGCTGGCAGTCTTCGAGAAAGGCGGAGCCTTCGAAGGTCAGCGTGATCTTGCGCGTGGTGCGCACCAGCAATTTGACGCCGAGGCGCTCTTCGAGCGCGTCGATGCGGCGGCCGATGATCGCCGGCGCGACGCCTTCGGCGGATGCCGCGGCGGAGAGGCTGCCCTTGGCCGCGACGGCGGCGAAAGTCTCGATCTGCTTGAAACGGTCCATGAGGGCTGGGTGCAGCAGTGTGGAAAGTGGTCGATGCGCGTGAGATTAGGTGGGTGAAAGTAAAAGATCAAGTGATATTCAGCCTCTTTCTTAGCGCGGAGCATCACTAATACAATCCGTCTCGACCTCTGACAAGAGTGCACGGCAATGTCGGCCACAACGACACTCTCCCCTAAAGCAGTGATTTTCGACGCCTACGGCACGCTTTTCGACGTGCATTCGGTGATCGCCGCCGCGGAACAACTATTCCCCGGCCACGGCGACGCGCTTTCGCAGCTGTGGCGACAAAAACAGATCGAATACACGCAGTTGCGCACGCTGGCCGCTCCGGCCGATGCACCCGGTGCGCACTACCGGCCGTTCTGGGACATCACGCTCGATGCGTTGCGCTTTTCCGCGCGCAAGCTTCAGCTCACGCTGGGGCGCGCGGCCGAAAAGCGCCTGATGGACGAATACGCGTGCCTGTCCGCCTTCCCCGATGCAATGCCCGCGTTGCGTCAGTTGCGCGACGCGGCTTCGGCCTCCGTATCGCCGCCGACCCCGGGCGCGCAAGCCGGCTCACGCGCCGGGCTCGCGATCCTTTCGAACGGCAACCCGCAAATGCTCGACATCGCGTTGAAGAGCGCCGGCATGACGGGCTTGTTCGATCACGTTCTTTCCGTCGACGCCGTGCGCGCCTACAAACCCTCGCCCGCCGCTTATGGCCTTGCCACGCAAGCGTTCGGCGCGCAGCCGCGCGAGATCGTCTTCGTATCGTCGAACGGGTGGGACGTGGCGGGCGCGGCGTGGTTCGGCTTCACCGCTTTCTGGCTCAACCGCCAGAACGCGCCCGCAGAGGAGTTGGGCGTCGCGCCGCATGGCGTCGGCGCGGGCATGAACGATCTGCTCGCTTTTCTGGCGACGCTCGCGCCGCCCGCTCGCACGAGCGGCAGTGGCAACCCCGGCGGCAACCGCACGCGCCACGGCCCTGGCGCATGACGAGCGCCACCCGGACCCACGACACCCGCATTTCAAACGCACGCAACCGCATCTGAACATCCGCATTTTTGCAATCTGACCGACCAAGGAGAAATCATGGCGAATCCGCTGTCATCGTTGTCGCTGCCCCAGGGCATGGAAATCACGGCTGAAATCAAGCCGGGCTATGAAGCGATTCTCACGCGCGAGGCGCTCGAACTCGTCGCCGCGCTGCATCGCACGTTCGAACCGCGCCGCCAGCAGTTGTTGCAGGCGCGCGCGGAGCGCACCAAGCGGCTCGACGCCGGCGAGCGTCCCGACTTCCTCGCCGAAACCCGAAGCGTGCGCGACGGCGACTGGACCATCGCGCCGCTGCCGCAAGACCTGCAATGCCGGCGCGTGGAAATCACCGGGCCGGTGGAGCGCAAGATGATCATCAACGCGCTGAACTCCGGCGCCGATTCATACATGACCGATTTCGAGGATTCGAATGCGCCGAGCTGGGATAACCAGATCACCGGTCACATCAATCTGCGGGACGCGGTGCGCCGCACGATCTCGCTCGAACAGAACGGCAAGTCATACAGGCTGAACGACAAGGTCGCCACGTTGATCGTGCGTCCGCGCGGCTGGCATCTGGACGAGAAGCACGTGAAGGTGGACGGCAAGCGCGTGTCGGGCGGCATCTTCGATTTCGCGCTGTTCATGGTGCACAACGCGAAGGAACTGATCGCGCGCGGCTCGGGCCCCTACTTCTATCTGCCGAAGATGGAAAGCCATCTGGAAGCGCGTCTGTGGAACGACATCTTCGTCGCGGCGCAGGAAGCGGTCGGCGTGCCGCGCGGCACGATCCGCGCGACCGTGCTGATCGAAACGATCCTCGCCGCGTTCGAAATGGACGAGATCCTGTACGAATTGCGCGAGCATAGCTCGGGGCTGAACGCCGGGCGCTGGGACTACATCTTCTCGGCGATCAAGAAGTTCAGAAGCGACAAGGACTTCTGCCTCGCCGACCGCTCGCGGATCACGATGACCGCGCCGTTCATGCGTGCGTATGCGCTGCTGTTGCTGAAGACCTGCCATCGCCGCAATGCGCCGGCCATCGGCGGCATGAGCGCGCTGATCCCGATCAAGAACGATCCGGCGGCGAACGACAAGGCCATGGCCGGCGTGCGCTCCGACAAGGCGCGCGACGCCGGCGACGGTTACGACGGCGGCTGGGTCGCGCATCCGGGTCTCGTGCCGATCGCGATGGAGGAATTCGTCAAGGTGCTCGGCGACAAGCCCAATCAGATCGGCAAGCAACGCGACGACGTGCTCGTCACGGCGACCGACCTGATGGACTTCCGTCCCGAAGCGCCGATCACCGAAGGCGGTCTGCGCAACAACATCAATGTCGGCATTCACTACCTGGGCTCGTGGCTCGCGGGCAATGGCTGCGTGCCGATTCACAATCTGATGGAAGACGCCGCCACCGCGGAAATCTCGCGCTCGCAGGTATGGCAATGGATTCGCTCGCCGAAGGGCAAGCTCGACGACGGCCGCAAGGTGACGGTCGAACTGGTGCGTGAGCTGTCGGCTGAGGAGCTCGACAAGGTGAAGCAGGCGGTGGGCGGCGACACGAAGCCCTACGAACGCGCCGCGCAGATCTTCGAGCAGATGTCGACGTCGGAACAGTTCACCGACTTCCTGACGCTGCCGTTGTACGAGGAAATTTGAGGCGGCTCTCGAAGCTCGGCAGTAAGCCCGCTTTCGCCATCGGGTACGACATGAAAGCGGCTTGAGCCGCAAGACCGACCCGCCGACGGCCCGCCAGGCGCATGCCTGTCGGGCCGTTTTTTTAACTTGCCATGCACGCGTCGTGCGCCCGCGCTATCGCGTGTTGCGGTACTCGACCCAATCACCCGATCTGATTTCGGGAAGCCCCTTCACCGCATTGGGCGCGACCGGATAGAAGCGGCAGTTCACCACGTTGCCGTCCACTTTCACCATCACGTCGCGCGCGACGAAACGCTCTTCCACACCGGGATAGACCGCTTCGATTTCGTCGAGCACGGCGATGAGCTCATCGTCGATTTCGTAGACGTCGCCCTTGACCTCCACGCCCGCTTCGTCGACGACGAGGCCGGGATACAAACCAAAGTCGAACAGATGGCCGCGGACCGTGGCGCTGCCGAGCAGATTCGGCTCGGCAATGTCGTTACGCGCGGCGGCGGCGCGGATGTCGTTCACTTCACCGGCCCGCAACGTGCCGTATACGAAGACAGTCTGCATCGTCGTGTGCTCTCCTTGAATGGTGTTCGGGTGGTTTGCGTTGGGCGGCGACCCATGCAATCGGCACATTATGCAACGGCGGGCCGCGAGCAACACCTACAATGAGAAGCTCGCACGGTTCCGGGTTTTCATGCGCTCACGCTTCGATGGGTGTCGCGCTTGCTGGTTTCGCGCTTCTTGAGTTTCGTCATCTGGATCGATCTTTGTCATGACTTCGTCCGCCGACTCTGGTCCGTCGAGCCTCGTGCACTTCGCCGACATTCCGCCCGAATTCCAGCCGACGCCAACGCATCCGATCCGCGTGCGCTCGCGGCTGATGCCCGCGGGCTCGCGCTTCGCGCGTCATACGCATGCGTGGGCACAGGTGGCCTATGCGTCGCGCGGCGTGCTGCGGGTCGCGACGACCGGCACGACATGGATGGTGCCGCCCTCGCGGGCCATCTGGGTGCCGCCGCACGTGACCCATGAAGTCGTCGCCGTCGAAGACGCCTTCTTGCGCACGCTCTATATCACCGACAGCACGGTGCCGGCCGGGCTCGACACGCCGCGCGTGGTGGAAGTGTCGAATCTGCTGCGTGAAGTGATTGCCGCGCTCGACGCGCCCGATATTTCGGCAACGCGCGAGCAGTTGCTCGGCGCCCTCGCTCTGGACGAGCTGACGCGTTCGGAGCCGCTGCCGCTTTCCGTGCCGATGCCCAACGAAAAGCGTCTGCGTGCGCTGTGCGAGGCGGTGATCGCAGACCCGACTCATGGCGAATCGCTCGAGTATTGGGCGTCCAGCGTGGGCGCGAGTACGCGCACGATTGCGCGGCTGTTTCGCCAGGAACTCGGCGTGAGCTTTTCGCAGTGGCGTCAGCAGGCGATCCTGGCGCGGGCGATTCCGCTGCTGAGCCAGGGGCGGCCGCTCTCGCATGTCGCGCTGGAGTTGGGCTACCAAAGCCAGAGCGCGTTTTCGGCGATGTTCCGGCGCGCGTTCGGCGCGAGTCCGCGCGCGTTCATCGAGCGTGGCTCGGAGCATCGCTTGAAAAATGGCGAGCACGACGAAGCGGAAGAAGACGACGAGGCCGCGCAAGACCGCGCGGATGCGTCAAACGGTTTCGGCCGCTGAGCACAGGCGTGGAATCATCTGCCTTAAACCCGCCGCGCCAGATGACGGATGGCGCCGAGTTGCGCGAGACGCGGCCCGGTCAGCTTGTAGCCCTTGCGCTGATAGAGCCGCGCAGCGGGATTGTCGACGAACACGCGCAGCTGCAACTCGCGCAAGCCTCGCTCGCGCGCCCATTGATGTGACATATCGAGCAGATAGGTGCCGGCACCGAGCCGCCGATGCCCTTCGGCGATCTGCACGTCGCGGATATGCAGCGAATCGCCTTCTTGCGTGATGCGCAGCACGCCGATCGGCGTACCGTCCACTTCGAGAATGAAATTCTCCGATTCGCGCCAACTGCCCAGAAACAGATCGCCACGCCAGACAAGATGATGACGGCGATAGTAGCCGCCCATGTTGTTGCGCGTCAGCGCCTCGGCGAACTCGAAATCGTCGATGCTGGCCTGGCGCAAATGAAACGGCGACGGAGCTTCGGTGGGATCGAACATGGCGGAACGACGAAGAGGAGTCGGGTCAACGGTAAAACAGGCCGCGCGCGCTGGCAATGGCTGTTTGTCCCGAGCATACCCAGGCCAGGCAGCGGAAATAAAAAAAGCCCACTTCTTGCGAAGTGGGCTTTCCTGAATCTGGCGGAGCGGACGGGACTCGAACCCGCGACCCCCGGCGTGACAGGCCGGTATTCTAACCAACTGAACTACCGCTCCAGATTTCCGCACCGTTCAGATTTCCAACCGAACGACGCCGATGACTTGGCGTCCCCTAGGGGATTCGAACCCCTGTACTCACCGTGAAAGGGTGATGTCCTAGGCCTCTAGACGAAGGGGACAACGTACTGCTTACACCTTTAATGAAAAAGCCCGTTCAAGTTTGCATGAACGGGCTTTGTCTGGCGGAGTGGACGGGACTCGAACCCGCGACCCCCGGCGTGACAGGCCGGTATTCTAACCGACTGAACTACCACTCCAGTCTTTACACCCTAGCTTGCGAGCGTCGGTTATTTCTCTGCAAGCCGCATTGCTTTACTGTGTTACTTCGAACACTAAAGCGACGCTGATGTTTGGCGTCCCCTAGGGGATTCGAACCCCTGTACTCACCGTGAAAGGGTGATGTCCTAGGCCTCTAGACGAAGGGGACATAATCTTTTCAAATCATGTCTGACTCGCTGCCAACTCACGATAACTTGCTAGTTATTCGTTTCATCAACTGCGAAGTCCGCTATTTTAACTACGTCGCAACTGTTTGTGAAGTCTTTTTTGCTACAAGTTCCAAGCTTCAGAACGACTTCACCTGGCTACTCGGCTTCAGCATATCTGGCTCATAAAACAGCTTCTTGAACCTGCGCCGAAGCGCCCAGCAGCGAAGAACGAAATTATACGCACGCCTCTTCGCAGCGCGCAAGAATTTTCTATCACTGCGCTGCCTCGTTGCCGTGTCACTGCCTTGTCACTGCGACAGCGCGGCGGCGGCGCGAACGGTATCGTCTATGACGGGTGCGCAGGCCCGCTGCCCTTGCGAATTCCCGCTTGCCGCGGATCCGAATCGCGTCGGCCGGGCTCATCGGCTGCGACGTTCTCGCGACGCAGTTGCGCATTGGGACTCGATGTGCGCGCCTTGCCGCGATCGGGCTCCGCCTCGGTGTTGGTGCCGGTCTTGCCGTTGCTTCTGTTGGCGACTTCGCCGGTCCGATCAAGCTCGTCGTCGAGATCGTCGCTGTCCAGATCGTCGTCGGGGTTCATCGCTCGGCCTCCGTCAGATCATGTGCCAACACATAG
The DNA here is from genome assembly GCF_052045835.1 of Paraburkholderia sp. 22099. Taxonomy (NCBI): domain Bacteria; kingdom Pseudomonadati; phylum Pseudomonadota; class Betaproteobacteria; order Burkholderiales; family Burkholderiaceae; genus Paraburkholderia; species Paraburkholderia sp. 22099. The sequence continues at coordinate 182,101 of NZ_JBQEPU010000009.1, forward strand.
GTCAGCAACGCGCGGGCCCGCCAGTTTCGACTACCCCGACGCCGACATCTTTCAGTCCGGCTTGCGCGCCACGACAGTCGGAAACATGCGGGCGCGATCGTCGACGAACGTGATGTCCGTGAAGCCCGCGCGCTCGAGTTGCTCGCGCGTTTGCGCGTGGGTACGGAAAGCACTCCACTTCGCCTCGATCACCCGCACGAACAGCACATGCTGAAGCGCGAGCGCAGCCGTGGACACCGCGCTCATATCCCACGGCGACTCGGGCGACAGCACCGGCGGCGGCGTCAGAAAGCTCGTCACCAATTGCCCGCCCGGTTTCAACGCATCGAGGAACTTGCGATAGAGCGCGACCACGCGCTCATCGTCGGGCTCGTAGATATTGAGGCCGTTGCTCGTCAGCACGTCCGCCTCGGCATTCAGATCCATCGCCCATGCGTCGGCCTGGCGAAGCGACAGCCGCTCGGTCAACCCACGCTCGGCCGCGAGCGCACGCGCGCCGTCCAGAGCCCGCTGATCGAGATCGACGCCGACCAGCCTGACATCGGCACACGCGGTGTAATCGAGCAGCAGCAAATCGCCCATCAATCCGCACGGCACCGATGCAAGCACGAAACCGGGCTTGAGCCGCGCCTGCACTTCGCGACGAAACAGCCCGAAGCGCTCGCGCGTGGCAAGCACGGCCGGCATCTCCTCGAAGACCCGATATTCGAGTTCGGACACCGCGCCACGCTGCAAGGTGCCCGGCTCATAGGTCACGAGGCGGTGCGTCCAGTACGCATCGAGTCCGCGATTGGCGAGCAGGAAGCGGCCAAGCTCGAACGCGGACAACTGATCGACGAGCGCGACCTGCTGCTCGATCGTCGCGCCGGGAAGATCGGCGCCGGCGCGCAGCCGCGCTTTCGCGGTCTCGACGGTGTGTTCGTGCGAGAGGTCGGGACGGCTATCGTGCGAAACATGCGAAATCAGTCGATCGGAATCATTCATCAGGAATGTCGATGGGTTGGTGAAATGGAAGCGTGATCATAGCCCGCTTATCCAGCTCGGACCAACGCGTAACGCCACGTTCCCGATCCCAAGAAGCCTTCTCGAAGCGAGCGCGGCAGCGGCGCGCGCAACCCACCGCCACGCCGCCGCCCCGCCCTGCCGACGAATCGCTACGTCCGCGCCAAAGCCTGCGCCACCAACCGTTGCTGCTCCTGCAAGTGAGCCTGCATCGACGAATGCGCGCCCGATGCCGTCGCGTTCCTGCACACATTGCCGAGCCGGCAACGCGCCGGCATCGCTTCGTCGATCTCGTCCCGCACGAAGTGCCACGCGCCGTGGTTCTTTTCCTCTTCCTGGGCCCAGACCACTTCCGCGACGTTCGGGAATCCGGCCAGCGCATCCGCGAGTTCCCGCGTCGGGAACGGATACAACTGTTCGATGCGGATCAGCGCCGTGCGCCTATCGCCGGACGCGTCGCGCGCGGCCTGCAAGTCGTAAAAGAACTTGCCGCTGCACAGTACGACGCGGCTCACCGCATCCGCCGACGCGATCCCGGCATCGCGCAGCAACGGCGCGAACGAGCCGCCGTTCAATTCGTCCAGCGCGGCGTGCGAACGCGGATTGCCGTGCAGTTGCCCTTTCGGCGACATCACGACGAGCGGTTTGGGATCGTCGCTCAGCGCCTGCTCGCGCAGCATGTGAAACCACTGCGACGACGTGGAAGGCATCACGACCTTCATGTTGCCGTCGGCGCACAGTTGCAGGAAACGCCCGAGGTAGGCGCTCGAATGCTCGGGGCCGAAGCCTTCGTGACCGTGCGGCAAGAGCAGCGTCAGCGCGGACGGATAGCCCCATTTGTCATGGCCCGCCGCGATGTACTGATCGATGAAGACCTGCGCGCCGTTCACGAAGTCGCCGAACTGCGCTTCCCAGATCGTGAGCCGTGTCGTCGACTGCACGCTGTAGCCGTATTCGAAGCCGAGCACGGCTTCCTCGGTGAGCGGCGAGTTGACGATGTCGAAGTCCCCTTGATGCGCCCCGATGTTTTGCAGCGGCACGTAGCGCTCGCCCGGATCCGCCGTGTCGGTCTGCGAATGCCATACGGCATGCCGATGCATGAACGTGCCGCGGCCGACGTCCATGCCCGAAATCCGCACGCTGCCGCCGTCGTCGAGCAGGCTCGCATAGGCGAGATTCTCGGCGAAACACCAGTCGACCGTTTGGCGTTCGTCGGCCACCGCCGCCCGCCATTTCGCGATCAGGCCGCGGACGAAATCGTGCACCTGCAAGCCCGCCGGCGTGCGCGTCAGCGCCGCCGTCAGCGACTGCAAGCGCGCGAGCGACAACGGCCGGCCGGGCCTTGCCGTGACCGCGCGGTGTGGCCTCGGCGTCGGCGTGGGCTTGGCACGCGTTTGCAGATGCTTCAGCGCCTGGGCGCGCAATTCCGCAAGCGGCGTCTCGTCCACGAGCGCCGCGTGATACATCTCGGTGACCGTCGGGTGCGAGGCGATCGTCGCTTGCTGAAACGGCTGCGTGATGGCGGGCACGTCATGCTCCGAGTGACCGAGACGCCGGTAGCCGATCAGGTCGATGACGACATCCGCACCGTATTTCATCCGGTATTCGAAGGCGATTTTCGCGGCCCGCACGACCGCGTCGGGGTGATCCGCGTTGACGCGGATCACGGGCGCGTCGATCATCCGCGCGATGTCGGTGCAGTACGCATTCGCTTCGACGTCCATCCGGTTCGGCGTCGTGAAGCCGATCTGATTGTTCACGATCACGTGGATCGTGCCGCCCAGCGCATAGCCCTCCTTGCGCGTGAGGTTGAGCGTCTCCATCACGATGCCCTGGCCGGCGAATGCCGCGTCGCCGTGCATGACGAGAGGCAGGCAGCGGATGTCGGGATGCTCGTCCTGGTAAGCGCGCGCCATGCCGCTGACCACGGGATGAACGCTCTGCAGATGCGAGGGATTGTGCGCAAGCACGAGCGCCACGTCGCCGTCCGGCGTCTCCTTCACCACCGCGCCGCCGAAGTGATACGGCAGGTCGCGCTGAAGCGCCGAGAACCGCGATTGCTGGTCGAGGCAGTCCACGATTTGCGCGGGATCGAAACCCATCACGTTGACGAGCATGTTCAGCCGGCCGCGATGCGGCATGCCGGCGAAAATCTGCCGCACGCCATGCTGGCCGGCCTGCTCGACGATGGCTTCGATCAGCGGTATCAGGCTCTCGCAACCTTCCAGCGAAAAACGCTTCGCATGCTCGAAACGCGCGGCGACGTGGCGCTCCCACATTTCCGCGGCCAGCAGGCGCTGCAACACCTTGTGCCGCTGATCGTGGGCCGGCAGCGGCGCGAGTTGCGCTGACTTCAGGCGCGCGCATAACCAGGCGCGCGGCGCCTCGTCGCGGATGCCCGTCACGTCGAGCCCGATCGCCCCGCAGTAGACGTGCCGCAGTTGCCGTTCCAGTTCGTGCACGGTGGCCGATGGCGGCAGCAATGCGTTATCGGCGGCGATCTGCTGCGTCGGCTCGAGGCCGTGAAACTGCGGCTGCAACTGCGGCACCTCGGGCAGCGGCGTCAGATGCAGCGGGTCGAGCTGCGCCTGACGATGACCATGCAGGCGGTACGCCTCGATGAAATGCTTGATCCGCAGGGAGCCCGCTGTCGTCGGCGCATGGGCAGCCGGCTCGAGAGGTGCGCTAAAGGGCTGGCGAGAAAGGGTAATCGGCTCGGAGTAGGCGTGTGACATGTTGATTAGGCATCCGGGGAGAAACCGTCAATCGGATCTCGCAGTCCGCATTCCGATGCGCGAGCGTGGCCCCTGCAACGGCAGTACGACGATGTGCCACGATCTGGCGGCAGACGGCGAGACAGGAAGCAACGCAATGCGGTACGGGCTTGCATTGCATGCCGCGTTTTGTTTCATCGAGCCGGCCTGTCGGCAGGCTCGTGTCTCCGTCCGTTTGCTGCTTCACCTCTTGTTGTCGGGTCGATAGATGCGGGGCGGCTAGGCGGCCACCCAGGCACCTTGCGCGCTCATGTCGCCGGTGTGGCGCGCGTGCGTTTCGCGCACGCTGCCGCGCTGTTCCTGCGACACGTCGCCGTGCAGCGTGAATGCGCTGACCGTTTCCGTGAGCTGGCGTGCCTGATCCTGCAGCGCCTGGGCCGCCGCGGCGCTTTGCTCGACGAGCGCGGCGTTTTCCTGCGTGACCTTGTCCATCTGCGTGACGGCCTGGTTGATCTGCTCGATGCCTTCGCTCTGCTCCTGGCTCGACGAACTGATTTCAGCCACGATGTCGGTCACGTGCTTGATGCTCTGCACCACCTGGCCGATGATCTGCCCGGCTTCCTCGACCATCTTGCCGCCGGTGCCGACCTGATTGACGGAGTCGGCGATCAGCTCCTTGATCTCCTTCGCGGCGACCGCGCTGCGCTGCGCGAGACCGCGCACTTCGCTCGCCACCACCGCGAAGCCGCGGCCGTGCTCGCCGGCGCGCGCGGCTTCCACCGCCGCGTTCAGCGCGAGAATGTTGGTCTGGAATGCGATGCCGTCGATCACGCCGATGATGTCGACGATCTTGCGCGACGAGACATTGATCGCGTTCATCGTGCTGACGACCTGATTGACCGCCTCGCCGCCTCTCGAAGCGACCATCGACGCGTTCGACGCAAGCTGGTTGGCTTCGCGCGCGTTATCCGCGTTCTGTTTCACCGTGGAGGTCAACTGCTCCATCGCGGCCGCGGTTTCTTCGAGCGAGCTCGCCTGGTGTTCGGTGCGGCTCGACAGGTCCATGTTGCCGCTCGCCACCTCGCGCGACGCGTGAGTGATCGTGTCCGTGCCCTGCCGTACCTGCGCGACGATGCCATGCAGGTTTTCGATCATGCGTTTCAACGCGGTCAGCAGCCGGCCGACTTCGTCGGTCGTGTCCACTTCCAGACGATGCGTGAGGTTGCCGCTCGCGACCGCTTCCGCGAGACTCACCGCGCGATTGATCGGCCGCGTGATGGTGCGGGTAATGAACAGGCCCGTGGCAATCGCGATCAATGCCGCGCAGAAGGCGAGCACGATCATCTGGATCTTCGCGTAGTGCGCTTCGCCGACGGCGTCGGCGACATCGCGCTCCATTTGCGCGGCCTGATAGTCGACCATCTTGTCGACCAGCACGTAGTAGCTGTCCTGCAAGCGCGCCATGTCGCCCTGATAGAGCGCGCGCGCCTGCTGCTGATCCGTCTTGACCAGTTCGAAGAATTTCCTGACGCTCACGCCGTACGCGGCGCGCGCATCGAACTGTTCCTTGAAGAGCGCCTTGCTCTGCTCGTTCAGCAGATGCTTTTCGAGTTGCGCGTAGGCGTCCGCGTTGAGCTTGCGGATCGCCGTGTAGTCGCTCATGTACTTCGCCGCTTCATCGGGCGAAGTGGCCAGCAGCAGATTGCTGAGAATCCCGTTCGCCTTGTAGCCGTTACCCTTGATCGTGTTGCTCAGCGCGATCAGCGTATAGCGCTCGCTGACGATCTGATCCATTTTCGCGTTGCTGGAGTCGAGGTGGCGGATGCCCACCACGGCGGTGCCGATCAATAGCGCCACGACCAGGGCGAACGCGGAACCGAGACGAACCCCGATTCGCAAGTTGGAAATCTTCATGTTTTGCAATTCCTGTGTATCAACGCCGCAGTAAAAAGCTGTCGTGAAGCGGGCGACCACGCGCTGTGCGTCAGGCAACCACACCGCTCGGCGCGCCTGCCTTTCTCGAGGCGGCACGTCGCTTCACGACCATCGCCACTTGAACCTGGCAGACGTAGAGCCCTCGCAAACCTTTGCGTACGCGGGCGCGCGCCAATCTTCATACGATATGTCGGCCACGATTTGGGAATCTTGAGTGCTCGACCGTCGAAAATTGCGAAGCGTCGCGGGAGGGGCGTTTCTGGCGGGTGCTGAGACCACGAGACAAGATGGGCGTGGCCGGGAGGAGACGAACACCGCGGGGTGCTGCGCCACCCGCGGGTTGTTTATTACGTTTTTCTTTCTTGGCGAAGACGGGTGACGCCCGCCATTTTCGATTCGCGTCTAATCACCATCAGCGTCGGAAACCGCATTGCGCGGCGCATTGAGCGGCGCATTGGGCGGTTTCCCGTTCCTCGATGCATGACGACGCCCGCTCTCGAATCAACGCTTCACGACATTGAAGATCTTCACGGCGTTGGCGAGCGTCTGCGACTGTTCCTGCAACGAGCCCGCCGCCGCGGATGCCTGCTCCACTAGCGCCGCGTTCTGCTGGGTGACGCTGTCGATCTGCGCGATGGCCTCGTGAACCTGCTCGATGCCGGCGCGTTGATCGGCGCTGGCCGTGCTGATCTCGCCCATGATGTGCGTGACCTGCTCGACGCTTTTGAGAATTTCGTCCATCGTGCTGCCGGCCACGTCGACGAGCCGCACGCCGGTTTCCACTTTCGTCACCGACTGGCTGATCAGCGCCTTGATTTCCTTGGCGGCTGCCGCGCTGCGCTGCGCGAGTCCGCGCACCTCGGTCGCCACCACCGCGAAGCCTCGTCCCTGCTCGCCCGCGCGGGCGGCTTCCACCGCCGCGTTCAGCGCGAGGATGTTGGTCTGAAACGCGATGCTGTCGATCACGCCGATGATGTCGACGATCTTGCTCGCGCTGCCGTTGATCTCGCTCATCGTCGTGACGACTTCGTTCATCACCTGGCCGCCCTTGACCGCGACGTCGCTGGCCTTCGCCGCCAGGCGGTTGGCTTCGTGCGCGTGGTCGGCGTTGTGCTTGACGGTATTGGTGAGCGAGTCCATCGAATGCGACGTGCGCTGCAGGCTGATCGCCTGCTGTTCGGTGCGCACGCTGAGGTCGTTGTTGCCGGACGCGATTTCGCTCGATGCCTGCGCGACCATCTCCGCCGACTGCCGCACGTTCGAGATGGTCGTCTGCAGTTGCTTGCGCATCTGATTGAGCTCGTAGTTCAGCCACGCGATTTCGTCGCGGCCATGCGATTCGATCTTGCTCGCCAGATCACCGCCGGCAATGCGTCCGACCGACGCCACGACGCGCTCCACCGGCAATTTGATGCTGCGCCGGATCGCCCAGCCCAGCACGATGCCGATCGCCGCCGCGACCGCCGACGCGGCGCCCACGGACCACACCATCCTGTCGATCCACGCGCGCAATTCCGGCGATGCGTGAACGTCGACCGAACTGCGCATGGCCCAGATGGCAACGGCGCCCACCGCGATCACCAGCGTCACCATGACCGCGAAGCCGGCCGTGATCCGGGTCGTCAACCGGAAATTTGAAAGTTTGATCATAGTCACCACGCTTGGCCTGCTGCCTCTGGAATTCATACCGATGAACCCGCCGGCTGACTGCCGGAACGATTCATGTCGACGAGGCGTGCGCGCCCGCATGGCGAGCGGCCTGGATATCCGGTCCGATATCTGTCGCCTCTGCCGGTGTTTACGGCTTTTCGCGAGGCGCGCTTTAAGGGGGTTTACGCGATTCCAGCCATGTTTTTTAAGGATTTTTCCGGGCCGGAAATAAACGATCCGTTAACTAACCAGGCCCGGCATCAGCCCGTCTCACGCTCGACGAGATGAAAACCCACGTCGGTCACCCTCGCCTTGTCGATGCCGGCCAGCCGGTCCAGCAGGCAGCGCGCGGCGCTCAGGCCGATGCGCGTGCCGTCGACGCGCACGGTGGTCAGTTGCGGCGTGGTTTCCGTCGCGAACTCGAGGTCGCCGAAACCGCAGATCGCCAACTGCGACGGCACGGCGAGGCCCATGCGTTTGGCCGCGCCGAGCACGCCGATCGCGAGCAGGTCGGAGCCGCAGAACACCGCGTCGAGAGCGGGCGCCTGCTCGATCAGCGTCGGCAACGCGGCCTTGCCGACGGCCACCGAACTCGGCGGCGCGACGAGCACCTCGGCGATCTCGCGGATGCCCGCCTGCGCGAGCCGCTCGCGAAAGCCGTCGCGGCGCGCGAGCGCGCGGTCGTCGTTCGCGGACACGAGACCCGGCGCGCGCACCTTGCGCCGTAGAAAATGCTCGGCCACCGCCGCGCCGATTTGATGATGCGAAAAGCCCACCAGCATGTCGATCGGCGTCGCGGTCATGTCCCACGTTTCGACGATCGGCATGCCGACGTTGCGCAAGCGCTCACGCAAGGATTCCGTGTGCGCGACGCCGGTGAGCAGCACGCCTTCCGGGCGGCGGCTCAGCACCGCGTCGAGCAGCGTCTCTTCGTTCGAATCGCTGTAGCCGCTCAATGCCAGCAGCACCTGATAACCGGCGCGCGACATGGTCTCGCTGAACACCTGGACCGTTTCGGAGAAAAGCGAATGCGCGATGGTCGGCACGATCGCCGCGATCAAGCGCGAGCGTGACGACGACAGGCCGCCTGCGAGACGATTGGGCACATAGCCGAGCTTCTGCACGACTTGCCGCACGCGTTCGAGCGTTTCCGGCGCGACCGTCTCGGGGCTATTGAATACGCGCGACACCGTGATCGGCGCGACGCCCGCCAGCGCGGCGACGTCGGTGATGCGCAAGCCTTTGGGGCCGCCGCGCATGCGCCTCGCGGGCGCGGCCGCTTCCGGCGCCTCGGGGCTCGCGGCGGCGCTCGGCTCGTCATTCGGCATGGTTCAGTCAGGGAAGTAACGTATCGCGCTCATTGTAGTCCGGGCCTCGTCACGAGCGCGGCCGGAACACCGGCGGTTCGCGCGCCAATGGCGCTTCATTCGGTCACCGGCACGCGGCTCGACGCGACGCGAGCGCCCCGCTCGCGACGCAGGAGCAGCAACGTGACGGTGGCGAAAATCAGCAGACAGGTCGCCGGAATCAGCATCGGCGCCTTCACGCTGCCGGAGGTTTGACGGACCCACGGCACCAGATTCTGCGCGATGAATCCGCCGATGTTGCCGAGCGAATTGATCGCCGCAATGCCCGCCGCGGCACGCGCGCCGACGAGGAACTTCGGCGGCAGCGTCCAGAAACAAGGTAGCAGCAAATACATGCACGGCGCACCGAAACACAGCGCGATGAAACGCAGCGTGTTGGTCGGCAGGAACACGGCGCTGAGAAAACACGCGACGCCGAGCAAGGCGGCCACCAGCATCGCGACAAGCGCGCGATTGCCGCCGCGCAGCTTCGAGGGCAGCCACGCCAGCACGAGCGTCGCCATCAGCCACGGAACGATGTTGAGCAAACCGTTCGTCGTATTGCTGACGCCGAAGCCTTTCACCAGCGTCGGCAGCCAGTAGCTCACGCCGTAGACGGACATCGACAGCATCATGTAGTAGAGCGCCATGCCGATCACGCGCGGCTCGGTGAGCACGCGCAGCAACGACGAATGCGCGCCGACGCTGGACTGAATCCGCGCGCGTTCGGCGTCGAGCGTGTGCGTGAGCCAGCTTTTCTCGTCGGCGGACAGGAAGCGCGCCTGTTTCGGCGACGCGGGCAGCAGGAACAACACGACGACGGTCAGCAGAATCGACGGCAGCCCGGTCACGATGAACACCAGTTGCCAGCCCTCCAGACCGGCGAGTCCGCCCTTGTCGAGCAGCCACCCGCAGATCGGCGCGCCGAGCATGTTGCCGAGACTGCTGCCGAGCGTGAAATAGCCGAGCATGCGCACGCGGTGCCGTGACGGAAACCACAAGGTCAGGTAATAGATCACGCCGGGATACAAGCCCGCTTCCGATGCGCCGAGCAGGAAACGCAGCACGTAGAACGTCGTCGCGTTCTGCGTGAAAGCAAGCAGCACCGTGACCACGCCCCACGTGAACATGATGCGCGCTATCCAGCGCGGCGCGCCGTACTTGTGCAGCAGCACGTTGCTCGGCACTTCGAAAATCAGATAGCCGATGAAGAACAGCGACGCGCCCAGCCCATAAGCGACCTCGGACAAACCGAGGCTGCCGAGCATCTGCAGCTTGGCGAAACTGATATTCGAGCGGTCGATGTAGGCGACCAGATAGAGCAGCCCGAGCAGCGGCATCAGGCGCAGGGCGAGGCGGTTGATCAGACGCGATTCGTCGATCGCGGGGGGCGTCGCTGGTGTCGTACCTGGTGTGGTGATGGTCACGGTGTCTCCTGCGCTCGCGTCGAATGCGCGAGCTGTGGGTGTGCGATGGATCGAAACCGCTTCAGCGCATTATTGTTTTTGTGCGCGCCACTGCGCGTAAGCCGCCAGGGTTTCCTCGTTCGGCGGATAGGTGCCGCGCAACGGACGGCCTTCCTCGATACGCTGCGTGATGAACGCTTCGAGCTGTTCCTGCTCGGCGGCGTCGCGCGCGACCTCTTCCGCCATCTCGCGCGGCACGATCACGACGCCGTCGACATCGGCGACGACGATGTCGCCCGGATAGACCGGCACGCCGCCGCACGCGATCGGCACGTTCATATCGACCGCATGGTGTTTCGCCAGATTCAGCGGCGCGCTCGCGCCGGCGCACCAGATCGGCAAGCCCAGTTCCGCGATCGTGCCGCTGTCGCGCACGGGACCGTCCGACACCATGCCGGCCACGCGGCGTTTCGCGAGACGCAGCGCGAGGATCGAGCCGACCGATGCGACCGCGCGCTCGCCGCGGCAGTCCTGCACCAGCACGCTGCCAGGCGGCGCCGTCTCGACGGCTTTACGCTGCGGATGGTCCGGGTCCTGGAACACGCCCACGTGATCGAGGTCCTCGCGCGCCGGAATATTGCGCAGCGTGAACGCCGGACCGACGACATTGGGTGCGCCCGGCACGGGTTTGACGAGCGGCGCGACGCCTTGCAGAAAGACATTGCGCAGGCCGCGCTTGAAGAGTTGCGTGGTCAGCGTCGCCGTGCTGACGTGGCGGAGTTGTTCGAGTGTCGCTTCGCTGACGCTGATTTCGGATGCGGTCATGACAGGGCTCTGGTTGAGTTAGTGGATCTCGGGCTCGCTGCGCGGCGTGAGCGGCGCGCCGTCCGGCGCTTGGCCGCCCGGCGTGACTGGTGTTTGATTCTGCTGTTGCACGGCCTGGTTCAGCGGCTCTTCGAGGAAATCGAAGTCGCAGCCCTTGTTCGCCTGCGTGACGTGCAATTGATGCATCACGCCGAAGCCGCGCTCGAACGGAAGCTTCGGCGCTTGCCACGCGGCCTTGCGCGCGCCGAGTTCCGTGTCGCTGACGTCGAGATGCAGACGGCGCGCGGGCACGTCCAGTTCGATCAGGTCGCCGTCCTTCACCAGCGCGAGCGGGCCGCCGACAAACGACTCCGGCGCGACGTGCAGCACGCAGGCGCCGTAGCTGGTGCCGCTCATGCGCGCGTCGGAAATCCGCACCATGTCGCGCACGCCCTGCTTCAGCAGCTTTTGCGGAATCGGCAACTGGCCCCACTCGGGCATGCCGGGCGCGCCGACGGGACCGGCGTGCTGCAGCACGATCACCGAATCGGCGGTGACGTTCAGTGCCTCGCTGTCGATGCGCGCGGCCATGTCCGCGTAATCCTTGAAGACGACGGCCGGACCGCGATGCTTGAGCAGATGCGCTTCCATGGCGGCCGGCTTGATCACGGCGCCGTCCGGCGCGAGATTGCCGGTGAGGACCGCAAGCCCGTCGCTGGCGACAAGCGGATTGCCGCGTCGGCGGATCACGTCGTCGTTGAAAATCTCCGCGCCGGCGATGTTCTCGCCGAGGGTCGAGCCGTTGACCGTCAACTGCGAACCGTCGATCAGTTCGCCCAGTTCGAGCAGCAACGCGCGCAGGCCACCCGCGTAGAAAAAATCTTCCATCAGATATTGGCCGGCCGGACGCAGATTGCCGAGCACCGGCGTGATGCGCGCGAGTTCGTCGAAGCGCGCGGTCGTCAGATCGATGCCGGCGCGCCGCGCCACCGCCACGAGGTGGACGATCGCGTTGGTCGAGCCGGACATCGCCAGCACGGTGGTCACCGCGTTATCGAAGGACTTCGCGCTCAGGATGTCCAGCGGCTTGAGATCGGTCCACACCATCTCGACGATGCGCTGGCCGGTCAGCGACGCGAACTGCGCATGCCGCGAGTCCACCGCGGGAATCGACGAAAAGCCGGGCAACGTGAGGCCGAGCGCTTCGGCGGCGCTCGTCATCGTCGAGGCGGTGCCCATCGTCATGCAATGGCCGGGCGAGCGCGCGATGCCGCTTTCAATGCCCTTCCACTCCTCTTCCGTGATCTTGCCCGCGCGCAATTCGGCCCAGTATTTCCACGTGTCCGACCCGCTGCCGAGCGTGCGGCCGTTCCAGTTGCCGCGCAGCATCGGGCCCGCCGGCAGATAGATCGCCGGCAGATTCATGCTGATCGCGCCCATCAGCAAACCGGGCGTGGTCTTGTCGCAACCGCCCATCAGCACGCAGCCGTCGAACGGATACGACTTGAGCAGTTCCTCCGTTTCCATCGCGAGGAAGTTGCGGTACAGCATGGTGGTTGGTTTCTGGAAAGGCTCGGCCAGCGTCATCACCGGCATCTCGACCGGAAAACCGCCGGCCTGCCAGATGCCCCGCTTCACTTCCTCCACGCGCTGCTTGAAGTGCGTATGGCACGAGTTGATCTCGCTCCACGTGTTGACAACCGCGATGACCGGCTTGCCCATGTAATCCGACGCGTGATAGCCCATTTGCGCGGTGCGCGAACGATGGCCGAACGAACGCAGGTCGTTCACGCCATACCAGCGATAGCTGCGAAGCTCTTCGGGTGTTTTGCGGTTCGATGACACTGACGTCTCCGTGGTAGCGCTACCATGCCGGCCCGAGCGTTTGGGCCGTCGGTAACTTTCTCAATGGATGCGATGGTAGCGATACCATTGCGCGAGGTCAGCCAGGGTTTACCTCTCAAAGAACCTGACCGGGGATTATTGGCGGCGCAGCAGCCACATCAGATACGGCCCGCCGACGAGCGTCGCGATCACGCCGGCCGGCATCTGCTGCGGAAAGATCATGTTCCGTCCGAGCCAGTCCGACAGCACCATCAGCAAGCCGCCGATGAGCGCCGCGACGAGCATCTGCGAACGCGCGCGCGGGAACCCGACGAGACGCGCGAGGTGCGGCGCCATCAGCCCGACGAACGACATCGGGCCGATCACGACCGTGGCGCCCGCCGTCAGGATCGCCGCCACCACGAGCAGCATGAGCCGCGCGCGTTGCGCGCCGACGCCGAGCGCATTCGCCACGTTCGCGCCGAGCGGCAGGATCTCCAGCCAGCGCGCGCCGAGACCGGCGACGAACACGGCGGCGACCGTGCAGAGTGCGACGGCGATCGCCGTCGCGGGCAGGATCATGTAGGTCGAGCCGTACAGCAGCGGGCGCAGCAAGTTGCCGTAGGCGCCGCCGCTCGACGTCGCGAGCATGACGACCGCCTGCGAGAACGCGCTGATCGCGATGCCCGCGAGCAGCACGTGGTCCGGCGCGAAACCGCTGCGGCGACCGAGCGCGACGATCATCAGCAGACACGCCAGCGCGCCCGCCGACGAGCCCGCGAGCAACACGGGCGTCGAAGGCGCGCTTGCGACGACGGCCGCGGCCAGCATGCCGAGCATCGCCCCGCCGCTCACGCCGAGCAGATCGGGGCTGGCCATCGGATTGCCCGTCACGCGTTGCAGGATCGTCCCGGCGAGCGCGACCATCACGCCCGCGCCCAGCGACGCGACGAGCCGCGGCACGCGCCAGAACCACACGTCGTTCCATTGCGCGGCGTTGGTCCATTGCCAGCCGTGCAGCGTGACAGAAAAGCGCAGCGATACGACGACGCCGACGACAAGCAAACCGCCGAGCAGCAGCGCCGGCACGGCCAGCGCGCGGCGCGGCGGCGCGCTTTCCGCCGACGCCGGACGCGGCGCCTCGATATGCATGCGGCGCAGCATCCACAGCAGCAGCGGACCGCCGCAGAGCGCCACCGCGGCGCCCGTCGGCAGAAGCTCGCCCAGCACGCCGGGCAAGCTCTGCACGGCCTGGTCCGCGATCGCGAGCAGGAGCGCGCCGACGAGCGGCGCCCACAGCAACTGATCCTTCAGCCGGCGCGCGCCCATCAGGCGCGCGAGCACCGGGCCGCCGAGCCCGATGAAGCCGATCACGCCGACCGCGCTCGCCACGAACGCGCTCAGGATCACCGCGATGCCGAGCGCGACGGGCCGCGTCCATGCGAGCGACACGCCGAGCTGGCTCGCGCTGCCGTCGTCGAGCGAAAACAGCGTGAGCGGGCGCACCAGCAGCGCCGCGGCGACGCCGCACGCGAGCACGCGCGGCAGCAGCCAGACGACGCTCGCCCAGCCGTTCTGCACCAGCGAGCCGCCGCCCCAGATGAACACGGACGTGAGCGAGCGCTCGAAGACGATCGTCAGCAGCACGGACAGCGCGCCGCAATACAGATTCACGATCATGCCGGCCAGCACGATGGAGACGGCGGCGAAGCCCTTGCGCCAGGTCATCGCCAGCGTGGCGAGCATCGCCAGCGCGGCGCCGGCCAGCGCGACCGTGAAGCGCATGTCGGCGACGAGCGCGGGCGCGACCACCGCGGCGATCGTCAGCGCGAGATACGCGCCCGCCGACACGCCGAGCGTGAGCGGTTCCGCGAGCGGATTGCGCAGCACCTGCTGGAACACGACGCCGGCGAGCGACAACGCCGCGCCGGCGATCAGCGCGATCGCGACGCGCGGCAGCCAGCCATAACGCACGACCAGTTGCGGCAGCGTCGCGTCGGCGCCCGACAGCACGACGCCGGGCCATTGCGCGACCGGCAGCCGCGCCGACAGCGTGTGATAAACGAGCCACGCGGCCAGCATCAGCAGCAGCGCGGGTAGCCGCCAGGCGCGCGGCGCGGCGGTGGCGGCGACGGTCGCCGTCGAGCGGTTCATGCGGTGACTCCTTGCAGCGCCTGCGCGAGATGGTCGGCGAAGCGCATCGACGCGACGACGCCGCCGAGCGGCGGCAGCGGACCGATGTGCTGCACGCGGTTCTGCCTGACGAACGGCAGCGCGCGCCACAACGGGCTTCGCGCGAGTTGCGTGGCCACGGCGGGCGGCACGCCGATCGTGACGACTTGCGCGTCGGCATGTTTCGCGAGCGCGCCGAGGTCCGCTTCCGTCATGCCTTGCGGATCGGCGTAGTCCTGCCACGCGTTGTCAATTCCGAGCGCGTTCAGCACGCCGCCGAACAGGCTGTTTCTGCCGAATACCGCGATGTGCCGGTCGTCGATCGGGCGAAGCAGATAGACAGGACGCCGTGTCGCGCGAAAGCCCGCGAGACGCGCGGACGCGTCGGCCAGCCGCGCGTTCGCGCGCGCGAACAGCGCATCGGCCGCGGGGCCGCGGCCGAGCGTGTCGGCCAGCTTGCGGGTGGCGGCGTGAACCGCCGGATAGACGTCGATACCAGGGCCGAACAGTTGCACCGTCAATGTCGGCGCGATCCGTTCGAGCAAGGCGCGCAGCGGCGCGTGCCACGGCGTGATGACGATGAGATCGGGCTTGAGCGCCGCCAGCACCTCGAAGTTCGGCTGGTACAGCAGGCCCGTGTCGACGACCGAAGGCGGCAGCGGCGGATCGCCGTCGAGCTTCGCATACCACGAGGGACGCGACACGCCGACGGGCGCCACGCCGAGCGACAGTACGACTTCGGTCAGCGGCCAGTCGAGCACGACGACGCGCGCGAGCGAAGCCGCGGCGCGCCCCGCCGCCGGGTCCGCGAGCGGCGCGGCGGCGAACGCCGGGCGGGCCAACGAAGCACCCGATGCCGCGAGCGCCGCCGTGCTCAAACCGGCGAGCGCGAGACGCCGCCTGTTGCTAAACCGCGTGCCTGCCGTCATGACGATGCCTGCCGCGTGCCATCCGCCCGGCCCTTCCTCATCCGCATCACCATTGGTAGCGTGCCGTCCCGAGCACCGTACGCGTCGCGCCCCAGTAGCAAACGGCCGCCGTCGTGCAGTACGAGATGTACTCGCGGTTGAACAGGTTGTTCACGTTGAGCGACAGGCGCCAGTTCTGGATGTCGTAATGCGCGCCGAGATCGACGAGGACGCGCCCCGGCACCGTGAACGTGTTGGCCGCGTCGCCCGCCGAGCTGCTCATGTAGCGCACGCCCGAACCCATGCCGAAATTGCGCAGCGGTCCGCGGTGGAACGTGTAATCCGCCCACAACGACGCGGAGTTGCGCGGCGCGATGGTCGGCCGCTTGCCGAGGCTGCTGGACGCCGTGTTCCGCGTCACCTCCTGGTTGACGAACGTGTACGACGCGATCAGCTTCACGTTCTCGCTCACGTTCGCATGCGCTTCCAGTTCGACGCCGCGCGAGCGGACCTGGCCGGTCTGGATCGCATAGCCCAGGTGTTGCGGGTCGGTCACGGAGACGTTGTCCTGCGTCAGGCTGAACGCGGCGAGCGAGAAGAAGCCGTCGAACCACTTCGGCTGATAGCGCACGCCGGCTTCGACCTGCTTGCCCCTGGTCGGCGAGAACGCGGCGCCCGAGTACGATGCGCCGAGCACGGGCTGGAACGAACGCGAATAGCCGATATACGGCGCGATGCCGTTGTCGAACTCATAGGCGAGGCCGGCGCGCCAGGTGAACGCGTGGTCGTTCGAATGGTAGGTCGTGCTGCTTCCCGTGGTGAGCGATCTGGTCTGCTGGTTGCCGCCCGTCCAGTCCTCGCGAACGCCGAACGTCAGCACCCAGTTGCGCCAGCGCGCCTCGTCCTGCGCATACACGCCGACCGTGCTCAACGAATAGTCGAGACGCGTGTTGGCCCGCTGCGTGGGCAGCGACGAGAAGTTCGGGTTGTACAGGTCGACCGTGCCGAGGACGGAGTTGCCTTCCGTGTCGCCGAGCATCGAGCGCTGATAGTCGAGACCGAACAGCAAGGTGTGCTGGACGGAGCCCGTCGTCACCTTGGCCTGCGCGTGGGTATCGACCTGGAACTGCGAGTAGTGCTCGTTGTCGACGTTGCCCCACATCGACACCGTGCGCTTGTCCGCGCCGAGCGCGCTCGTCACCGAGGTCTGGTAGTAATGCTGGTCGATATGCAGGTAGCGCAGGTTCTGCGAGATGCTGACCTTGTCGTTGATCGCGTGATCGAACTGATAACCGAACCAGTACTGGGTGCGGTGCATGCCGTCGCGGTCCGGATCGCCGAAGTATTTGTCGGGGCCGAGCTGGCCGTTCGGATTGGCGAACAGCGTCGCGCCGGCCGGCACGGGATTGAACATGCCGCCGTTCGGATCGCGCTGGAAGCTGCCTTGCAGCGTGAAGGTCGTATCGCGGTTCGGGCGAATCGTGACCGACGGCGCGATGGCGAGCCGCTGGTCCTTGATCTCGCTGACCTGCGTCTCGGCGGTGCGGGCCACGCCCGTCAACCGGTAGAGCACGGTGCCGTTCTTGTCGACGGGGCCGCTCAGGTCGAAGCCCAACTGATAGTTGTTGTGGTTGCCGATCTGCATCATCACTTCGTGGTAGGGCTGCTCCATCGGCAGCTTGCTCACGTAGTTGACGAGGCCGCCAGGGCTGCCTTGTCCGTAGAGCACCGAGGCCGGACCATGCAGCACTTCCATCCGCTCCATGAAATACGGATCGATGCGCGGCGTCGCGAAGCGCGGCGACTGGTACAGATGCAGGCCGTCCAGATAGGAGTCGAGCGGGAAGCCGCGGCCGTAGAGCTGATCGAAACGGATGTCGGTGCCGTCCTGCGAATAGACGCCGGACGAGTAGCGCAACGCCTGGTCGACAGTCTGCGCGCCCTGGTCGTCCATCTGCTGACGCGTGACGACGGACACGCTCTGCGGATTCGTGAGCAACGCGGAATCCGTCTTGGTGCCGGTCATCGACCGTTTCGCGACGTAACCGACGCCAGGTCCCAGCGGATCTTCAGCGGCGCTGCGCACCTGGACCGCAGGCAATTCCTTCGCGGCATCAGCGCCGGAGGCGGGTGCCGGCGACTCTTGCGCGTGCGCGCCGAAGCCGGCCAAACCTAGCATCAACGCGACGTAAATCGGACGCAGGTGCGGCAAGCCGCGCTCCTGCAGAGAACTGTGCTTCCCTGCTTGCTCAACCTTCATTCTTCTTGTTCCCCTTTCTTGTATCCCCGAGTCAAGGCCGGCGATCGGGCGCCAGCCTTGGTGCCCGCTGATTCTCTCAAGACGCGATATTAATGTAAACAATAATCAATCGCATTCAATGACCGAATTGCTCGGTACACGGGACAGAAAGCTCCGCTCGGGCGCGCGCAGAACGCGCCCGAAACGGATATCGAAGATGAACGATGGTCACGACTTGAACAGCAACGGTTCGGCCATGTCGACGACGGGTCGAGCGAGCAACTCCCCGAGCTGCGTAGCGAGAACCGGATGGTGGACGATGCTGGAGTGACTCGCGTCGACCTCGAACGCGTGCAGCCGTCCGAGCGTGTGATGCGCCCAGGCCATCCTGCGTCGCGGATCGGCGATACGCAGCGCGCGCCACACGTGCAGATCGGCGACGATGCGCGGCAGCGTATGCCGCGCCATCAGCGCCGCGTGCAGCGAGTCGGCGGCGAGCGCCTGGCGAAGCAGCGACGGCTCCGCCTGCTCGAGCAACGTCAACTGGGGCGCCGCGGTGTCCGCATTTTCGGCCACCGGTTCGGGGCCGTCCTCGCGATGCGTCGCCGTGTCGACGATGCCGACGAACGACACGCGCTTGCCGCGCCGCTCGAAATAATCCGCGATGGCGATGGCGAGCCGGCCGCCGAACGACCAGCCGAGCAGCGCATAGTCTCCGTCCGGTTGAAGCGTCTCGATGCACTGCGCGTAGTGCGCGGCGAGCGCCTCGAAGGTGTCGCCTTGCCACGACTCGCCCCGCACCGCGGGCGCCTGTATCGCGATCACGCTGACGCGGCCGTTGAGCGCCTGCGCGAGCGTCCGATACTCGCCGACCATGCCGTAGCCCGGATGCAGACAGAACAGCGTGGCGGCCGTCCCAAGCGCGTTCAACGGCACGGCCGGCAACAGCGCGGCACGCGACCGCGCATCACCGGCGCAAGCGCTTGCGCCACGCGGCCGGCGCCGCGCGAACCAGCTCAGGAGCGCGTCGGAAGGCGGCACCGGCAGGCTTGCCTCGTAGGCGGCGCGCGCGGTCCAGCTTGCGGCGACAGCATCGTGCCGGGCCAAGGTTTCGAGCGATTCAGGCACGGACCGCAACCGCGCCGGAGCGTCGGGCAGCGGCGCGGCGGCACGCAGATGCTCGAGCAACTCGACGAGCGCACGCTCGAACGACGCGGCGAGATTGTCGGCCAGCGCATCGGGCACGCACTGCGGCGCGTAGCCCCAGTTGAACGTCAGCGAGTCGCCGGCAATCCAGCCGTTGATGTCCAGCGCGCGATCGGGAAGCCGCGCGCGAGGCGCGATCGCGTCGCCCGACGACTCGCTCGCGAAGCCGAAGCGGCTGGCGTCGTCGAACGTCTGGTCGAAGCGGCCCAGGTAGTTGAAGCCGATCTCGGGCACCGGCAGCGCGCGCATCGTCGAGCGGCTCGCCGCGTCCGCGCAGCAGGCGAGCAGTCCCCAGCCGAGGCCGCGCAGCGGCACGTCCGCGAGCCGCTCGCGCACGCGCAGCAGCGCGTCGGCGGGCGTCGTGCCGCGCGGCAGCGCGAGCGGGTATTGCGTCGTGAACCAGCCGACCGTGCGGCTCAGGTCCGCGCCGTCGATCACGTCCTCGCGGCCGTGGCCTTCGAGTTCGATCAGCACTTCGTCGCGCGAGACCGCCTCGCCGACGGCGAGCGCCAGCGCCGCAAGCAGCACTTCGTCGACGCGCATCCGGTACGCGCGCGGCGCTTCGCGCAGGAGAACGGCGGTCAGTTCGGGCGAGAGTTTTTTCAGCAGCGTCTTTTGCGGCTCGGGATGCGGACTGCGTGCCGAAAAGAGCGGACCGGCGCGCAGCGCCGGGACGTCGAGCGTGGTTTGCCACCACGCCAGTTCGGCGATGCGGTCCGATGATTCCGCGTATTGATGCAGCGCGCGGACCCAGGCGCGCCAGGACATCGACGGCGCGGGCAGCGCGATGGGCTGGTCCTGCTCGGCCTGGGCGTAGGCGGTTTGCAGTTCCTCGAGCAGCACGCGCCAGGAGACGCC
>NZ_JBQEPU010000010.1:0-190257 GCF_052045835.1 Paraburkholderia sp. 22099
GGCCCTGAATTCGTCGGTTATGTTCCGTCTGCTCATTTCTCACCTCGGTTGGAGATTATCCCCTTTAGAGGTGTCCAGAGTCATTGGACCACTACAGTGCCGCCCCGCACAGGGGCAACACTAATAGACCACTAACAAATCAAGGAAAGGCCAAAGCCCAAAGCCCAAAGCCCAAAGCCCAAAGCCCAAAGCCCAAAGCCCAAAGCCCAAAGCCCAAAGCCCAAAGCCCAAAGCCCAAAGCCCAGCAACAAAAACCCAACCCCCTAACACCACAAAAAAAAACCGCGCCGCCAGGCAAAAAAACCAAAACCGCACATCCCGTGCCACAAAAAACCCGAAACTCCGCCCTGATAACGTCGTCTGACGCGAACGGACCCTCTACAATCGGAAGCGACCGCACCACGCCTCATCACCGGCAGTAAAAAGTGAAAGCGAACCGCGCAAGCGAACCCATAGGAGCGACCCTGATGCAGCAGCCAGAAGCCCTCGGCGGCCTATCCCACTCGGGCGGAATCGACCACCGCGAACCCGAGCCCGACGGCGCATTCATCCCGACGGAAAACCTCAACGTCGCCGCGGCCACCCAGCACGTGCTGAAGTCGGGCGACACTTTCATCGTCAACGATCCCCTCGGCGATATCACCGGCCGCGACGACGGCCTGTTCGTCAACGACACCCGCGTCCTCTCGCAACTCCGCCTCACCTTCGGCGGCCGTGCGCCGTCGCTGCTGTCGGGCAGCGTCAGCAGCGACAACACCTCGTTCACCGCGCACCTGACCAACCGTCCGTTGCCGCCGCTCGGCGGCGACAGCACGCCGGAAGGCGTGATCCACGTCGAGCGCATACGCGTGCTCTCGGGCACCGTGCTCAACGAAGCCATCGAACTCACCAACTACGGCACGAGCGATGCCGTGGTGCCGCTGTCCATCTCCTTCGCCAGCGACTTCCGCGACATGTTCGAAGTGCGCGGCCTGACGCGCGACAAGCAGGGCCGCATCCAGCCGGCGCGGGTCGAGAACCGCGAGGTGCTGCTCGGCTATCTCGGCCTCGACGACGTGGCGCGCAACGTCCAGATCGCCTTCTCGCCGGAGCCGGACAAGCTCTTTGCCGATCGCGCCGACTACACGGTGAAACTGCCGGCGCAGGCGTGCGTGTCGATTTATCTGTCGGTTGCCGTGCAGGTCGTCGCGAAGTCGGACAGGCCGAGCGCCGATGTCTCCCAACCCTTGCATCCGTTGAGCGAGGCCCATCTGTCGCAAATCGACGCGGAGCGTCCACGCGTGGGCCGCGCCGCGGTGCGCGCGGCGCTGGTCGACGCCCACCTCGTCATGCGCGAACGGCGCCGCGTCACCGCGCGCGTGCGTTCGAGCAATCCGCTCTTCAACGCATGGATCGACCGCTCGTTCGCCGACCTCGGCCTCCTGACCACCGACCTAGCCACCGGCCCGTATCCGTACGCCGGCATCCCGTGGTTCTCGACGCCGTTCGGCCGCGACGCGGTCATCACGTCGCTGCAGACACTGTGGCTTCAACCGCAGCTGGCGGCCGGCGTGCTGCGCTTTCTCGCCGAGCATCAGGCGCGTGAGAATTCGCCGTTTCGCGACGCCGCGCCGGGCAAGATCATGCACGAGATGCGCAAGGGCGAAATGGCCGCCACCGGCGAGGTGCCGTTCGCGCTCTACTACGGCGGCGTCGACAGCACGCCGCTCTTTATCGTGCTGGCCGGCGCCTACGCGGCGCGCACCGGCGACCTCGCGCTGGTCGACGAGTTGTGGCCGGCGCTGGAGCGCGCGGCGCATTGGGTCGCGGGCGTGTGCGACAAGAACCGCCATGGCTTGCTGGACTACCAGCGCGAGTCGGCCGGCGGGCTCGCGAATCAGGGCTGGAAGGACAGCCACGATTCGGTGTTTCACGCCGACGGCCGTTTTCCCGACGGCCCCATTGCGCTCGTCGAAGTGCAGGCGTATGCGAGCGCCGCGTTCGACACGATGGCGCACTTCGCGAAGCTGCGCGGCCTGCATGAACCGGCAAAGCACTATAAGGCGCGCGCCACGCGCATCCGCGAGTGCGTCGAGCAAAAGTACTGGATGGAGGAATCGGGTTTTTACGGCATCGCGCTCGACGGCCACGGCGAACTGTGCCGCGTGATGGGCTCGAACGCGGGGCACCTGCTCGCCTTCGGTCTGCCGACGCGCGAGCGCGGCGAGTCGGTGGTGCGCGCGCTCGACTCCGCGCTGTTCCACACCGGCTGGGGCGTGCGCACGCTGGCCGCCAGCCAGTCGCGTTTCAACCCGATGGCGTATCACAACGGCTCGGTCTGGCCGCACGACAACGCGATCTGCGCGCGCGGCCTGTCGCGCTACGGCGGCAAGGCGTCGGCGGTGCGGTTGCTGCAGGCGTTGTTCGAGGCCGCGGTCAACTTCGACATGCGCTTGCCGGAACTCTTCTGCGGTTTCCCGCGGCGCCGTGGCGAGCCGCCCACCGCTTATCCGGTCGCCTGTTTGCCGCAGGCATGGGCTGCGGGTTCGCCGTTCATGATGCTCGAAGCATGCCTTGGCATCACCATCGACGCGGAGCGCCGCGAAGTGCTGATCGAGCAGCCCATGCTTCCCGAAGGTATCGACTGGCTCGAACTCGGCGACTTGCGAGTGGGCGATGCGTCGGTGTCGATCACGTTCCGGCGCATCGGCGAGAAGGTGGTCGCCTCGGCCGAGCAGGGCGATGTGCGAGTGGTCGCGCTGCTATAGCGCGGGCGTCCGGTGTTTTCCGTCGTCGTGCCGGACGCCGTCAGTGTGTGTCTAGCTCCCGCCGAAAAAGAGGTCGCATTGCGGGCCCGTGCCACAGGGTCTTGCACGTTTGGCGCCGGCTTGCATTTTCGTATCGGGCATGCCGCCGTATGCCTGGGTCGCCGCGCCGGGGGCGGCATCCTGGGTCGTGGCGTTTTGCTGCGCGGCAGGCTGCGGCGTATCGGGCATCCCTTGCGAATGCGCGAAGCCGGCGAGGACAAACAAGCCTGCTGCGGAAGCAATCATCAATCGTGTTTTCATGTTGGCTCCTGGAAAACATCGGGTTTTCGATCCATGCGCATGGACATTCGCGAGCGCCGAAATCGTCGTCTACCTGGGATCGTCGGACGCGCGCGTCCTTCGGGTCTGCGGGGCTGATGCCCGAGACCCAGGTTCAGGTTGTCGGAAAAGAGAAGTGCAGTGCGCCGAGCGGAGTTGCCGGACGGAGAGTGGCGTGCGAACTGGCAGTGTCGACGAATTTTGTGGACCGCCGACACGTAATAATCGCCCTGCATCTACGTTATAGGGCGCGCGCTGCGCAAGCGGTAGTGAATCTTCGCGTGGCGGTCCGCCAGCGAGCACGCAAGCGGCTTTTTACGCCAGCCCGGGTTCAATAGCCGGCCGGCTGGCGGATTTGGCCAGCGGCCGGGGTAACGGGAAGGGCATCCGCCAGGTCGAACCGCGCGCGGCTCGATCCTCATCGAAGCCGCTGCTCAGATAGGCGAAGCCGGCAGCACGTAGTTGAGCGGAACGAACGCGCTGCTGCAATCGACGGGCGTCGCATTGCCCGGCGAACCCGACACCGTCACGTCATTCGAGGTCGACGTCACGATCTCATTCGAAAAGCTCACGGGACCCGGACCGAGCGTATAGTGCGTCGCGATGTCCTTGTCGAAAAGCGGCTGCGTGCCGTCGAACACGACATTGTTCAATGCAATGACGAGCGGATTCTTTTGACCGTTTTGCTCGTAGCCCTGGAACGTGATACGGCCTCCACCGTATTGCGTGCTGCCCAGATAGTGCAAGCCGCTGATCGTGATGCCGGTGAAGTTGGGATACAGCGTGCCCGTCGACGAACTGTAGAACGGATCGAATACCAGCGGCCGGGCAACGTTGCGCATGCACACCTGGCTGTAGGCGACGTTGCTCACCTTGCCGCCACGCGATGAATCCGACTTGATACGCAAGCCGTTTCCACTGGGACTATCGTTGCCGTCGATCGTCATGTCGGTGACGGAAACATGGCTCACGCCGGCATTCGTCTCGCTTCCGATCGACATGCCGTGTCCATAGTAGAAGTGGTTGTGCGCGAATGTCAGATTGTTGCTGCCGGGCGATTTGCTCGCCTTGATCGCCACATGGTCGTCCCCCGTGCTGATGTACGAGTAGGCGAGCAGCACATTGCTCGACTGGCCGGGGTCGAAACCATCGGTGTTCTTCGCGGTCTCCGGCGTGAAACAGGTGGCGGGCGTGATCGCGTCCGGCGTGGTGCCGGCCGGACAGGCGTAACCGCTCACGCTATATGCGAGGCTCGGAGTAAGGATCTTGATGTTCCATGCCGTCACGCCGGCGACGCCATCGGTGACCACGTGAAAGTTCGGCGAATTCTGCAACGTAACGCGATAGAGCGTAAATGCGGAGCCGCCGGTTATCTGCACGAGCCGCGGGTTCTGCTGGTAGAGCCCCGCCGTCTTGTTCTGGTACGCGACGTCCCACCAGGTACGCGCGCCCGCATTCGGACCACGGGTGAGCAGGCTGCCGCCGCGGCCGTCGATGGTGCCGTCGCCCACGATCGAACTGCCCGCCGTGCTCTTCGCGAGAATGAGCGGATTGCACGATTTGATGTTCGACGCCGTCGCGGTGCCGCACGTTCCCACGCCATTGTCGAAGTCAGCGGGATTGCGCGACGCGAAGAGCGTCACCCCGCCGTCGATCCACAACGACACGCCCGACTTGAGCGTAAGCGGACCGCTGAGAAAGGCCGATTCGCCCGAGGCGCCCTTCGTGAGTTTGACGGCCTGGCCGGACGGGCATGCGTCGATCGCGGCCTGGATGCGCGCCGTATCCGGTTGGGAGAATGACGCGTTCGCATCCGCGAAATCGATCGAGCCCATGACGGGTGTCAGCGATGCGGCGATCGGTTTGCAAACGGCCGCGGGCAATGACGGCTCGTTGACTGTTCCCCATTGCGTCGTAACGGGCGCCGACGTGTCCGTCCACGTACTCGCCGCTGAAGCGGATTCAGCGGATAGCGCAGCCGACAGCACCAACGCGCAAATCGTGACGCGTGATACGGACGTCATGCAATACGATTCCCTGAATGGCGATTCGCGTTTTTTCAATTGTCTTTTCCTTTTTATGGATTCAGCTAATCAACGGCGATTGGCTCATGACGCGATATCGGCTCGCGGCGCTAGAACGTCGTGAGTTCCATATTGACCGGAGCGCACGGCGCATCGTTTATCGTGCGAAAAGCTTTGCGCAAGCGGCGCGCCGTATATCCATCGAGTACGCGATCTTACCGTGCCAATATTTCAAAAAAGCCATCTGCTTTCGCTCAGGATTTCCTTATTGTCTTGTGAGGGAATGTTGATGCAACGCGTGGCGGGACCATTCGAGAGCGGGCCTAATCGGCAAAAAAAGCAGCCACGTAAATGACGAGCTTTCGCCTGTGTACAACATATTGCGGTCATTGACCTCCGCGGCCTTATGGGATTGCTCAAGATGATCGTTTCAAATGGCACCGAATGATTGCCGGGGATACCCATGGGGATTTGCATATCCACGAACCGCTCCAGCAGCGCTGGAGATGAAACGCCGGGCACGACGACCCATGCCGCGACAGCTAGTCCGGAGCAGCGGCGAAGTCGCTCGCTGGGGGCGCGGCCAACAGGCCTATCGTCCCGTCCCCCGAGTCCACCCGAGGCAATCGAGCGTGAGCTTCCTCATGGGGTAGGCACCGCGTTGAGTGCCTATGTGGATGCCACGAGCCTTGGCCGGCTCGCAATGACCAGCCGCTCGGCGACAGTCTGGTTGCCCGAAGCGCTGGGGCGCATCGAATCGATTGCCGCAGCCGTCGTCAGCGAGATCGAGGCGTTTTCCAACCCGGCTGCCCAAGGATTAAGCGGGACCTCGCCAGCGCTTCGCCGCATCGGCGAACTCCCTCCCGATCGTCGTGCCCAGCTTCTCGAAACTGCCGTGTCCAGGTATGTGCTGCAATTCGGCGGCGACGGCGACGAGGGGATCGTTGCTTCGCGCAGCCGGTTCGGGGAGCTGTGCAATCAGGTCCAGGCACTCCCTCGCGACGAGCGCTTCACTCAATTGGTATCCGGGTTGGCGAGAGACGCGTTGGCGGAAACCTACCATACCGGACAGCAGTGGAACATGCTCAATACGATCGAACCGTTGCGGCAGGTTCTGCCGCTCATTGCCGCTTTGCCGAAGAGAGAGCGGCACTCGCTCGCCAGTTACCTCAGAAGCAATGTCGTTCATCTGATCCGCCCAGCGGACCGGAATGACGCCGTCATCGCGATCAATCGCGCGGTCGGGCATCGCCGCCGCGGCAATCTCTGTGGCGCGGTAGAAGATTGATCGGACCGTTGCGAATCGTTTGCGTGAATTCGGGAAGCCGCTCATAACCTTATGAACTTTGCTTGGTTGCCGTGCGCCGCGCGGCCCGCTAACGTCGAATCATTTGGCAAGCGGCTCACTCAACCTCTCATCTGGCAAGCTTATGGATTCTCGCGATACATCGGGCTCTTCTATTTCAACGGACGCTTCGGACACACCGGCAGCCTTCGACTCGCTCGATCCACGCCGGCGCACGCTGCTGAAAGCCGCTGCCGCAAGCGCGGCAGCCCTGGCCGCTGGGGCGCCCTGGTCCGTGCAACGGGCTCTGGCTCAGACGCCGTCCAAGGGTAAAACCTTGCGGATCGGCTTTCAGAAATACGGCAACTTCGTGGTGTTGAAAGCGCGTGGCACGTTGGAGAAGCGGCTGGCCGCCCAGGGCGTGTCCGTGCAATGGCTCGAATTTCCCGCGGGGCCTCAGCTTCTCGAAGGCTTGAATGCGGGCGCGGTGGATGTCGGCTCGGTCGGAGAGACACCGCCGATTTTTGCTCAGGCCGGCGGGGTCGAATTCGCGTATATCGGCCACGAGCCGCCGGCGCCCAAGGGCGAGGCGATCGTCGTGCCGCATGATTCGCCGATTCGCTCGGTGAAGGATTTGCGCGGCAAGAAAGTCGCGCTGAACCGCGGATCGAACGTGCACTTTCTGCTGGTCAAGGCCTTGCAGAATGCGGGGCTTTCATACAGCGACATTCAGCCCGCGTTTCTGACACCGGCCGACGCGCGCGCGGCCTTCGTGCAAAACAGTGTCGACGCATGGGTGATCTGGGACCCGTACCTGGCCGCTGTCGAGCGGCAGGCGAACGCGCGGGTGATCGCCAATGGCGAAGGTCTCGTGCGCAATACGCAGTACTACGCCGCCGCGCGCAAGTTCGCCGACACGCAGCCGCAGTTGCTGCGCGAACTCCTCGCCGAACTCGATCAGGTGGATCGATGGAGCCGCGACAATATTCCAGCCGTCGCCAGCCAGTTAGCGCCGCTCGTCGGTCTCGACGCGGCCACGCTCGAGGTGGCGCTGCAGCGCACGAGCTACGGCGTGCAGCCGGTCGATGCGGCGACGCTCGACTACCAGCAACAGATCGCCGACACGTTCACCAGTTTGAAGCTGATCCCGAAGAAGCTGGTGGTGGCGGATGCGAAATGGCGTGCCGCCTAGATGTCACCGGACCTCGCGCAACAGCGGGGTCCGCCTGGCCGACGTAACGATCATGGCCCAACAGGCGTGTGCGCGATGCCGGCCAGATATTCCCACGGATAAATGCCTTGCGCGTGCCCATCGCTGAACACGATCCGCACGCCGTAGCCCATCGGCTGAATCTCGACAATCGCGATATGCGGCCCGCTTCGCGGCGCCGCGCCCGATTGTGCCATGCGGCGACAGGTCGAGCAGGGGCACCGCTCCCTGAGCGTCGCGTTGTCGATCCATTGAGTCTGTCCTTCATGCCACGTCAGCGAAAGTCGCGCTGTCGCGGCATGAAGGGTGACGCGTTCGGGCGCATGCATCAGTCAGTGTCCTTGTCGATCTGCGCCAGCGCGATGCGCACGGCTTTGCGCACTTCCGGATCGGGATCGGTCGCGGCGGCCTGCAAGAGCGGCAGCGACGCGCGGTCGCGGAGTTCGCCGAGCGACAAGGCGGCTTCCTTGCGCAGATTGCTGATGGCATGCGTGAGCAGCACGGCGATCACGGCGCCAGTCGTCGCATCGCGGAGCTTGCCTAGCGCCCGGACCGCCTGCAAACGCACTTGCCAGTAGTCGTCATCGAGAGCCGTGATCAGCGGGTCGCGTGCCTCCGCCGCGCGCAGTTTGCCGAGCGTGGCCGCGGCTTCCTCGCGGACCTGCCAGGCGGAGTCGCGCAGTGCGCGAAGCAGCGTGACGATGGTTTGCTCCGTGTCCGCCGCTTCGACACCCAACGCGCCGATCGCCGCGCGACGCACGGCGGCGTTCGGATCGTCCGTCGCAATGACGGTAAGGGGGCCGAGCGCGCGCTCGCTCTTCAACCAGCCGAGCACGCTCACTGCTTCCAGCCGCACACCGTCTTCGCTCGCCGTCAGCGCGGCCAGCGCGGGGGCGAGCGCACCCGCATGGCGCAGTTCGCGCAAACCGCGCAGCGCCGCCTGGCGCACGAACGGATCGCGATGGCCGGCCCACGGCGCGAGCAGCGGCCCCGAGCGCGGGTCCTTCAGATTCGACAGACTCTGCGCGGCGGCCGCGCGCACGTCGTCGGCACGATCGGTCAACGTTTCGCAGAGCGCCTGAACCACGTCGGCGCGTTCCCACGCGCCGAGCACCTGGGCGGCCTGCGCGCGCACTTGCGGCGACGCGTCGTGGCGCAACGCGGCGACGATCGGCCCGAGCACCGCTTCGTCCTCGAGGTCGGCGAGCGCCAGCAGGGCGATGCGGCGCACCGCGGCGTCCGCGGACGCGAGGCGCGGCAGTAGTTCGGCGGCTTCGGGATCGAGCGAATCGGGGTCGAACGTAAGCGGAAGCGAAATATCGGTCATGAGCTGAAAGAGGTCTGAAGTGAGCCGATGCAGCAGGTGCGTTCAATGCGCGAGTCGATCGTGCGTTGCATGCGTGGCGTGCGTTGCATGCGTTCCTTCGCGGCTAGCGCAGCAGATACGGAATATCGACCCTGACCGCCCCGGTCGGGCAATCTTTCTCGCATGGCATGCAGTACCAGCATTCGTCGAACTTCATGTACGCCTTGCCCTTGCTCAGATCGATCGCAAGCAGATCGAGCGGGCAGACGTCGACGCAAACGGTGCAGCCTTTGTCGGCGATGCATTTGTCTTCATCGATCGTGACGGGCGCGGCGCTGCGCTGAAAAATGTCGTGCGGTGTGGTGGACATGGTCGCTCCTCAAGCGTCGGCAAGCGCGGGTTCGCCGATGCGCAGGTTCTGATAGGCGTGGCTCTCGCGATCGTCGAGCGGCACCACGTACGGTTGCACGGCGCGTTTCTCGCTGACCATGCGGCCCGTTGCGTCCTTTTTTAAATGTGTATGGCAAAACCACTCCGCGTCGTTGCGCTGCGGATAATCGACGCGATGGTGGTACAAGCCCCAGCGGCTTTCCGTGCGATACAGCGATGCATGCGCCGCCATTTCCGCGCAGTCGCGAATCGCCCGAACCTCGGCGGCGCGCATCAGTTCGTGCGGGTTGTCGGCCTTGATCTGCTCGATGTCGGCGGCGATTTCGGCGAAGCGTTGCAGGCCGATTTCCATCTTGCGCGTGACCTTCGGCGGTTGAAGATAGTCGTTCACCATGCGGCGCAGCTTGTATTCGACCTGCGCCGGAGCGAGCCCCGTCTCCCGTTCGAGCGGCGCGTAGATGCGTGTCCGCTCGGCGTCGATCTGCTCGCTATCGAGGGCCGCATGTTCACGGCGTTCGACGTATTGCGCGGCGTTGCGGCCCGCGAACCAGCCATAGGTGAACGCGCCGAGCATATAGTTGTGCGGCACCGCGGCCATGTCGCCGGCCGCGTAGAGACCGGCAACCGTGGTCTCGGCGCGCTCGTTCACATAGACGCCGGAGGCGCTATGGCCGCTGCAAAAGCCGATCTCGGAGATGTGCATTTCGATCATCTGCTGGCGGTAATCGGTGCCGCGTCCCGCATGAAAGCGTCCGCGGCTCGGGCGCTCGTTGGTGTGCAGGATCTGCTCGATCGTTTGAATGGTTTCCTCGGCGAGATGGTCGAGTTTCAGAAACACCGGACCATTGCCGCTCTGCAACTCCTGATAGAACTCCCACATCATCTGACCGCTCCAGTAATCGCACTCGATGAAGCGTTCGCCCTTGCCGTTCGCCGTGAAACCGCCGAGCGGGCCGGTCACGTAAGCGCAGGCGGGGCCGTTGTAGTCCTTGATGAGCGGGTTGATCTGGAAACACTCGAGGTTGGCTAACGCAGCGCCGGCGTGATAAGCCATCGCGTAACCGTCGCCGGCGTTGGTGGGATTTTCATAGGTGCCCATCAGGTAGCCGGACGCGGGCAAACCCAATCGTCCCGCGGCGCCGCAACTGAGAATGACCGCCTTGGCGCGCACCACGTAAAAATCCGCCGTGCGGCAATCGAAACCCAGCACGCCGCACGCGCGTCCTTGCGCATCGGTCAGCACGCGCGTAACGACAATGCGATTGGTGATCGCAACGCGCGCGCGTTTGAGCTGCCTGTAGAGCACTTTCTTGATGTCGTGACCTTCCGGCATGGGCAGAACATACGAGCCCATGTGGTGCACTTTCTTCACCGCGTAGTCGCCGGTGCCGTCTTTCTCGAACTTCACGCCCCAGCGGTCGAGTTCCTCGATCGTCTTGAAGCTGTGCCGGGCGTAGGCGTACACGGCCGCCTGATCGACGATACCGTCGTTGGCGATGGTGATTTCCTTCGTGTATTGCTCGGGCGTCGCATGGCCGGGGATAACCGCGTTGTTCAGGCCGTCCATGCCCATCGAAATCGCGCCGCTGCGCTTGACGTTGGCCTTTTCGAGCAGTAGTACCTTGAGATCGGGGTTCTGCTCTTTCGCCTTGACGGCGGCCATCGGACCGGCGGTCCCGCCGCCCACCACCACCACGTCGTACTCGATCACGTGTGTGTTCATTGCGTGTTCCTTGTGCTGTTCGGTTCTTTTTGACGGTCGACGCGCAAACGGTAGCGAAACGCATCGCCGCGAAAATAGAGGTATTCGTAATCGATCGGCGTGCCGTCCGCGGCGTGCGTGAGGCGTTCGATCCGAAGTACCGGGCTGCCTTCGTCCACGCTCAATGCTGCGGCGATTTCGTCGTCGGCCAGAATGGCGTCGATCGAGACGTCGGCGTGGCCGAGCGGCACGCCGCAATCGTTCTCCAGAATCAGAAAGATGTCGCGCGTGACGAGGTCGGCGTTGGCTAGGCGCTTGCCCAATGCTTCCGGCACCCACGTGATTTCGAGCGAGACCGGTTCGCGATCGAGCAGCCGCACACGACGGATTTCGGCGACCTTTGCGCCTTCCGGCAGATCGAGGCGACCGGCGATTCGCGCGTTGGCGGCGATGAAGCGGATCTGTCTGACCTGGTTGACGATTTCGTATCCCATCGACGACATCGCTTCGGCGAAGCCTTGCAACGCGCTGACGTTCTGAAAGGCTTTCGGTTTGGAGACGAAGGTGCCCTTGCCGTGAAGCTTGAAGACAAGGCCTTCTTTCTGCAGATCGCCGAGCGCCTGGCGCACGGTGATGCGGCTGACGTTGAACATCGCGCACAGTTCGTTTTCAGACGGCATCCGCGCGTGCGCGGCATAACTGCCGTTCAGGATGCGCAGTCGCAGTTCCGTCTTGATCCGCTCGTAGAGCGGCGGCGCGGGAAGGGGCAGCACGATGGCCGGGGTGGGTTGTTGCATGGTGTCGTCGGGTTGCCTGTACTTGTTATGACAAGTTGCTTCACAGTCTAGTGACGGAGCGTTGGCGGGCGAACCAAGAATTTGTGGTTTGCTTTTCTGCGGTGACGCGTTGGAGTCGCTGTCCGCTTTCAAATCGATTGCATGACTTCGCGGACTCGCGCACCGGCTACAATCGGGCCTCCGTCAAAGGCTGACCCGAAGGCTCAAATGGAAATCAAATGGATAGAAGATTTCATCGCCCTTGCTCAGTACCAAAGCTTTTCGCGGGCAGCGGAGTTTCGCAATGTCACTCAGTCGGGCTTTAGTCGCAGGATTCAGTCGCTTGAACAATGGGTCGGCGCCGAGCTGATCGACCGCAGCAGCTTTCCGCCGGTCCTCACACCAGCCGGCCAACTGTTTCGCGAAGTCGCCGAAGACATTCTGGCCCGGCTATTCGATACGCGGGCCATCATCCGTACCGAGCAGCGCATCGCGGGCAAGAGCCTGCAGATTTGCGCGGGGCACACCATCGCTCTGAACTTCCTGCCGACATGGCTCAAGGCGCTCGCTCCTCAATTCGGCGAAGTGCGTGCTCGTGTGATCCCGACAAACGTTCACGACTCGATTCTCATGCTCGTGAACGGCAACTGCGAGCTGATGTTCGCCTATCATCATCCTGAACTGCCTCTGCACCTGGATCCCGCCAGGTATGAGCATGTCACGGTCGGTCTCGATACCCTGATGCCGGCCAGCCGACCCAACGAGCGGGCCGGCCCGAAGTTCCGCCTGCCGGGGACGAAGCAACGTCCGCTACCGCTTATCTCCTACACCGAGACCAGCTACTTTGGACGGTGCCAGGCCTTGCTGTTGAAGCGGACCTCGGACGCGTTGTCATTGCGTCTGCACTACGAGTCCGACATGGCGGAGGTTCTCAAGAAGCTGGTAATGGAAGGAGAGGGGGTGGCGTGGCTGCCGAGGAGCACCATTGCAAGGGAACTTGCCGATGGTGAACTCGTTCCGGCGGGACCCGCGAGCTGGCAGTTGCAGATGGAACTGCGCGCCTACCGCGACTCGACCAATCGCAGCCAATTTCTCGACACGCTCTGGCATCATCTCGGCGCCGGCGCGGCGGCGCTGGAATAGGGTTTTCCCACGTTATGCGAAACGCGCATGAGCGCATGCCGCAACAGCATTAGCGTTTTTTTTGACCTCTCTACCATCCGTTCCACGATGAAAGCGGCGCTGCCCGCGTCGCTCTCATCCCTTCTTTTGCGCGTGGCGGTCACTTCGGCCGCCGGCGCCGCCACAGGACGGATGAACATGAAGAATCGCCTTACTCTGAGCATCGCAGCCGCGATGCTTCTCGGGATCCTGGCCGGCTACGTGTGCCACACGTCCGTCACCGACCCCGCTACCCTTAAAGCAGTGGCCGGTTACTTTTCCATCGTCACGGATATTTTCCTGCGACTGATCAAGATGGTCATCGCGCCGCTCGTTTTCGCCACGCTCGTCTCGGGCCTCGCGGGGATGGATAGCAACGGCGACGTCGGCCGTATCGGACTGCGCTCGGTTGCATGGTTCGTCAGCGCGTCGATCGTCTCGCTCGGCATCGGCCTCGTCATGGCCAATGCGTTGCAACCCGGCGCCGGACTGCATCTGACGGTGGGTGCCGGCGAGGTGAGCACAGGGCTCAACACCTCGGCGCTGAACGTCAAGGACGTCGTCACGCACGCGTTTCCGACCAGCCTGTTCGATGCGATGGCGCGCAACGACATTCTGCAGATCCTGGTCTTTTCGCTTTTCCTTGGCGTCGGTCTCAGCGCGCTCAAGCGTGACTCGCGTGTCGGCATCGTCATTCAGGCGATCGACGGAATGGTCCCGGTCATGCTGCGGCTGACGAACTACGTGATGCGCGCGGCGCCGCTCGGGGTGTTCGGTGCGATCGCGTCGACGGTGACGTTGCGCGGCCTCGACGTGATCTACACGTACGGCAAGCTGATCGGCTCGTTCTATCTTGGGCTGTTCGTACTGTGGGCCATTCTCATCGCCATCGGATATGCGTTTCTCGGTCGCAAAGTGGTGAGTCTGCTGAAGGCTGTGCGCGAGCCGGCGATGATCGCCTTCTCCACCGCCAGCAGCGAGGCGGCCTATCCGCGTCTTACCGAGCAACTGGAGAAGTTCGGCGTCGACAAGAAAGTCGTCGGCTTCACGCTGCCACTGGGTTACGCATTCAACCTCGATGGTTCGATGATGTGCCAGGCATTCGCGGCGATTTTCATCGCCCAGGCCTTCGGTGTCGATATGCCCGTTTCGCAGCAGATATTCATGCTGCTGATTCTCATGTTGAGCAGCAAGGGAATGGCAAGCGTGCCGCGCGGATCGGTGGTGGTGGTCGCGGCTGTCGCGCCGATGTTTCATCTGCCCGCTGCCGGCGTCGCGTTGGTTCTCGCCATCGACCAGGTTCTCGACATGGGCCGCACGATGACCAACGTGATCGGCAACAGCGTCGCCACCGCCGTGATCGCGAAATGGGAGGCCGCGCGCGAACCGGCGCCGGGCGACATGGCGTTCGAGCCGGCGGAGGTCGAGGCTCGATGAGCGCCGCCCCGATGAAGAGCAGGCGCAAGCTGGGCGTGGTGGGCGGCTTGGGTCCACTGGCCAGTGCCGACGTATTTTTCAAACTGGTGAAGGCGACGCCGGCCTTGTCCGACGCCGAACATGCCGACATCATTTTCGAGCAGCGTCCGTTCAGGGGTTCGGGTTCCGGCAGCGCCGCCACCACGGAGCGCAAGCTTTATATCTTCGACATGATCCGCGATTTCGAGAAGCGCGGCGTGAGCACGATCGTGCTGCCATGCTTTCTCAGTCATACCTTCATCGACGAGTTGAAGGCAAATACGAGTCCGCCGATCGCGAACATTGTCGACGCGGTTCGCAGCCATGTTCAGCGCAAGTTTCCCGACGCGAAACGTATCGGCGTGCTCGCATCCGACTACGTGCGCGAAATGCGGCTCTTTGAACGGTACTTTCCCGCTCCGCGATTCGAGGTGGTGCATCCCCGCGCACTCGGCGATACCGACCTCGTGACGCAAGCCGTCTATGGTGCCGACGGCATCAAAAGCGGCAATCTGGGCGGCCGTGCCGTCGCGCTGCTGCGTGCCGCCTGCGATGACCTGACCGATCAGGGCGTCGATGTGATCGTGCCGGGCATGACGGAGATTGCGCTCGTGGCCGAGGAAACGGGTCCGCTGAAAGTCCCGCTCGTCGACTCGAACATGGCGTATGCGCAATATGTCGTCTCAGACCGACCCGGCTCGCCCGATAGGGTTTTCAAGGTCGGCGTGGTGGGCGGTGTCGGCCCCGCTGCGACCGTCGATTTCCTCAACAAGATCGTCCGCAATACCCCGGCTTCGCGCGACCAGGATCACATCAAATTGCTGGTCGAACAGAACCCCCAGATTCCCGACCGAACGGAGAACCTTGTAGGCAACGGCGCGGACCCGACCATTTCACTCTACGCGACCTGCAAGAGGCTCGAAGACGGTGAAGCGGACCTCATCGCCATTCCATGCAACACGGCCCATGCGTTCGTCGACCGGATTCAGCCGTATCTCGGCATACCCATCGTCAACATGCTCACTGTCACCGTTGGCTATCTGCGCGAGGCGTTTCCCGGTTTGCGCGATGTCGGCGTGCTGGCGACGTCGGGCACGATCGACAGCGGCGTGTACAGAAAGGCGCTCGAATCGCGGGGACTGCGGCACGTGGCGCCAGGCCCCGCACTGCAGGCGCGCGTGATGGACGCCATCTACGGAAAGAAGGGCGTTAAAGCCGGCTTCACGACCGGCGAGTGTCAGGAGGATCTTGCCGCGGCCGTCGAAGGACTGATTGCCGAGGGCGTCGAGGTCATCGTCCTGGGATGCACCGAGCTTCCAATGCTTCTTCCGGACGGTGAATTCATCAGCGGCAATGGCGTGCGCGTGCGGCTCGTCGACCCCACCGAAGTGCTCGCGCGGCAGTGCGTCGCGCACGCGATGGGCGCCGCCGACTGAGCGCGCATCAGCCCTCGGGCCCCTGAAAAACAGCGATTTCTCCGCTCGGTTCGTGAACTGGGCGGCGCGCCCGGTTCGTCCTTTTTTTGCATCGGAGCATCACATGTCAACCCGCACTGAACGTATCGAACACGACCTCCTTGGCGATCTACCCGTCCCCGACGAGGCCTATTACGGCGTGCATACCCTGCGCGCGCTGCAGAACTTCCCGATCACGGGTATTCCCATCTCGACGTACCCGAATCTGGTGAATGCGCTCGCCAGCGTGAAGGAAGCAGCCGCGTTGGCCAATCACGATCTAGGTTTGCTGCCGGACCACAAGATGAAGGCCATCGTGCAAGCATGCCACGCGATTCGTAGCGGCGTCGCACATGACCAGTTCGTGGTCGATGTCATTCAGGGCGGTGCAGGCACATCCACGAACATGAATGCCAACGAGGTCATTGCCAATCTCGCGCTCGAGTACCTGGGCTATGGACGCGGCGACTACGCGGCGCTACACCCCAACGAGGACGTCAATCTTGGGCAAAGCACCAACGATGTCTACCCGACTGCACTGAAAATCGCGGCTTACATGGGCATTGTCCAACTCGTTCACGCGATGGCTGTGCTGCGTGCTTCATTCGAGCGCAAGGCGGAGGAATTCAAAAACGACCTGAAGATGGGGCGGACCCAGTTGCAGGACGCCGTGCCCATGACGCTGGGTCAAGAATTCAGCACGTTCGCCGTGATGCTCGGCGAGGACGAAGCGCGCTTGATGGAGGCTTCGACGCTGATCTGCGAAATCAATCTGGGGGCAACGGCAATTGGCACCGGCATTAACACGTCGCCCGACTACGCGCCGCTCGTGTGTCGCCATCTTGCCGGCATCACGGGAATTCCGGTCACCACTTCGCCGAATCTCGTCGAGGCCACGCAAGACGTCGGCTCCTTCGTGCAATTGTCGGGCGTGCTGAAGCGCGTGGCGGTCAAGCTCTCGAAGATATGCAATGACCTCCGGCTGCTTTCGAGCGGTCCTCGTGCGGGCTTTGGAGAAATCAACCTGCCTGCCGTTCAGGCGGGCTCGAGCATCATGCCCGGCAAGGTGAACCCGGTTATTCCCGAAGTGGTGAACCAGATTGCATTCGAAGTCATCGGCAACGACGTGACCGTCACCTTCGCGGCGGAAGCGGGGCAGTTGCAACTGAATGCGTTCGAGCCGGTGATCGCACACAGCCTCTTCAAGAGCGTTGCGCATTTGCGGGCGGGCTGTCTCACGCTGGCATCGAAGTGCGTGGACGGCATTACCGCGAACCGCGAACGACTGCAGGCGCTCGTCGAGAACTCCATCGGCATCGTGACCGCGCTCAACCCGTACATCGGCTATGTGAATGCGACCCAGGTCGCGCAGCAGGCACTCATCTCTGGCAGAGGCGTCGCGGAAATCGTTGTCGAGCGCGGCCTTCTCACGCGAGCGCAACTCGACGAGATCCTGCAACCCGCCATGCTGACCCAGCCGCGCCAGGCGATCGCATTCGACTGATCCGGTGATTCACACGCCGGGGCTGGGCGGGTTCCGCTTCGGTTGCCGGCATGCCGTGCCGACGAGCCCACATCCCGGTGACAGCGCTGTTGGATGCGATGCACCGGGTGGTAACATTTGTTGTCAACTTTCTCGGCCGCTTGCCCGGACCATCGCATGCCAGACAGCTTCGACCAGCTTGCCGTCCTGATCCGCGCGCGCTTCTCCGAACTGAGTCCGCAGTTTCAGATGGGGGCGGCCTTCCTGCTCGATCATCCCGACGAAGTCGCGGTCTCGTCGATGCGCAAGGTGGCCGAGCGCGCCCAGGTGCAACCGGCGTCGCTGGTGCGTTTGTCGCAGCAACTCGGTTTCCCCGGCTGGAATGAATTGCGCAACCTGTTCGTCGCGCGCGTGCGCACGCGGCCCGAGCCGCTCACCAGCCGCGCACGTTCGCTCGTCAAGTCCAAAGACGCGCTGGCGAACGATCTGCTGGTCGCGCAGCAGCACAATCTCGAAGTCACCGCCGCGCACAATGGTCGCGTGATCGTGGAAGCGGCACGGCTGTTGCGGCGCGCGCCGCATGTGCACGTGGCGGGGTTTCGCTCGTGTTACGCGGTGGCGTTCGGTCTCGTGTACGGCTACCGGTTGTTCCGTTCGTCGGTGTCGCTGCTCAACGGCGAGGCCGGCACGCTGGAAATGCAATTGCGCACGGTCGAACGCGACAGCGCGACCATCGTCATCAGCTTCGCGCCGTATTCGGTGGAGGCCGCGCGCGTGGCGGAAGCCGCACTGGAAAAGGGCAGCAAGCTGATTGCGATCACCGACAGCGCGGTCTCCCCCATCGCGCTCAATGCGGACAAGGTGCTGATTTTTTCGCACGAGAGTCCGTCGTTCTTTCCGTCACTGGTCGCGGCCACGGCGATTGCCGAGTCGCTGGTCGCGCATCTGCTCGCGCTCGAAGGCACGGATGCGGTCGAACAACTCGCCATCGCCGAACAGTCGCTGCATGCCAAGGGCGCCTACGTCCCCTGAGTTTCGCGTCTGAAACTGTTGATCTTCGCTGTCAGGCAGCGTTGCTCGATGCCATCGACAGCGCACTTGCCGCCGTTTGAAAACAACTCTGCAACTTGCGAGACCGACGATGACCGAA
This sequence comes from Paraburkholderia sp. 22099, assembly GCF_052045835.1. Classification (NCBI taxonomy): domain Bacteria; kingdom Pseudomonadati; phylum Pseudomonadota; class Betaproteobacteria; order Burkholderiales; family Burkholderiaceae; genus Paraburkholderia; species Paraburkholderia sp. 22099. Next base: position 18,462 of record NZ_JBQEPU010000010.1, read on the forward strand.
CGTTTGCCTCATTTCGAACCGTCCGATGCCACGCCCGAACAGAAGGCGGTTCTGGACGAGATTTTGTCCGGGCCGCGCGGCAATCTGAACGGTCCGTTTCTCGGCTGGATTCATAGTCCCGAACTCGCGCAACACGCGCAGCGCCTGGGCGCGTTCTGCCGCTATCGGACAGGCTTGCCGCTGCGCCTGTCGGAACTGGCGATTCTGGTCACGGCGGCGCCCGGTTTTCGCTGATGCCGACGACGCGTTGATCCACGACTTCGCGAGCGAACTGTACGACACTCAACGCGTATCGGATGCGACCTATGCGAAGGCCGTCGAGCGCTTCGGGCATCAGGTGGTGATCAACCTGGTGGGTCTGCTCGGCTACTACGCGCTGGTCGCGATGACGCTCAACGTGTTCGACATGCGGGCGGCCGGGCAGGACAGCTTGCCCTTCGCCGGGTAGCGCAGTGCAGCATGCCGCCCGTCATGACGCCGACGCACGGAAGCGCCTATGATGAAGTCCGGTCCACGCCCGCGCCCACCGCGCCGCGCGAGACTCGCGACCCATGCCGACACCGCGGAACATTCGGGCGGGACCGTTGCGGCGGGCATCAGCTCAGGTCGTGGAGCGCGCGAAGCAGGGCACAAACAGGAGAGAGCGATGAAGCGCAAGGCATCAGCAGTCTGGCAAGGCGGCCTGCAAGACGGCAAGGGCTCGATTTCCACCGACAGCGGCGTACTCAAGGAGACCCAGTACTCGTTTTCCACGCGCTTCGCGGACGGCATCGGCACGAATCCCGAAGAACTGATCGCGGCTGCGCACGCGGGGTGTTTCTCGATGGCGCTATCGGCGGAACTGGGCAAGGCCGGCATCACGCCCGAACGTATCGGCACGACGGCCACCGTCACGCTCGATAAGGAGGGCGGCGGTTTTGCCATCACCGCCGTGCATCTGGACGTGGCGGTCAAGATTCCCGGCGGCGACAAAACCGCGTTCGACAAGGCCACCGCGGACGCCAAGGCGGGTTGTCCGGTGTCCAAGGTTCTGAACGCCACGATCACGATGGACGCCAAACTCGAAACCTGAGTTCGCGCCTGGGTGCGTACCCGGGTTCTTGCTGTTCCCAGGCTTTCTCAGGCCGTCGACGCAATGCGGCCGGCGCGCGGGGCGAAACCCGCCGCCGGCTTTTACCCGTTGACCGGCAATCTCAACGATCCGCCAGTGCGCCGCGATCATGCGCCGGGCCGGGTCGGTCTTTCATGGAACCGCAGATGACAACGCAATCAGAAAAAGCTCAGCTCTTCCGTTCGTATCACACAGCCGGCGAAGCCTTCATCATCCCGAACCCGTGGGACATCGGTAGCGCGCGGCTGCTCGCGCTGGCCGGCTTCAAGGCGCTCGCCACCAGCAGCGCGGGCTATGCGTTTTCGCGCGGCTTGCCGGATAACGCCATCGGCCGCGCGCAGATGATGGTGCACCTCGGCGAAATCGCCGGCGCCACCGATCTGCCGGTCAGCGCCGATCTGGAAAACGGTTTCGGCGACGCCCCCGAGGACTGCGCCGAAACCATCGCGCAAGCGGCGGCGGCAGGGGTGGTCGGCGGCTCGATCGAGGACGCGACCGGCCGAGCCGACGAACCGGTCTACCCGTTCGAGGCCGCCGTGGAGCGCGTGCGCGCCGCGGTGGTCGCGGCTCGCGCGCTGCCGTTTCCGTTCACGCTCACGGCCCGCTCGGAAAACTATCTGGTGGGCCGCCCCGACCTCGACGATACGATCCGGCGTTTGCAGGCTTACCAGCAAGCCGGCGCGGACGTGCTTTACGCGCCGGGTCTGAAGACGCGCGAAGAGATCGCCGCCGTGGTGGGCGCGCTCGAGCGGCCGGTGAATGTGTTGATGGGACTGCAAGGCGTGCTGCTCAGTTTCGACGAGTTGCGGGCGCTAGGCGTGCGCCGCGTGAGCGTCGGCGGCTCGCTCGCTCGTGCCGCGCTGGGCGCGTTTCTGCGCGCGGCGCACGAGATGCGCGATCACGGCACGTTCAGTTACACGAAAGACGCGGTGAGCGGCAACGAAATCAACCAGCTCTTCAGCACGGCCGCGCGGAAGTGGCAGAAGCCGGGCTGAGACGGCGTCAGAAAGAGAGGGTGAGGGATTCCATTCGCCCACTTACTTGGTCGTGTAACCGCCGTTGATCAGAATGGTTTGCCCGTTGATCCACCACCCGTCGCTGACCAGATGGCGGATGAAGGGCACCACATCCCCGATGTCGGTCAAACCAGTCGAGGAGAACGGCGAGAGTGCGGCGGCCGACTTGTGGTAAGCCACCGCGTCCGCACCTTCGGCGGGATAGAAGAACGGCGTGTCCATGGGCCCGGGGCCGACGGCCGTTACGGAGATACCGCGCGCGCCGAATTCCTTGGCCGCCGCGCGTGTGAAATGTTCGACCGGCGCCTTGGTGCCCGCATAGGCCGCGTAAAACGGGGTGAACGCGCCAAGCAGCGACGTGACGAGCGTGACGATCTTGCCATTATCGTTGACGTGCTTGCCTGCCTCTCTGAGAAAGAAGAACGCAGACTTGGAATTCACCGCCGTCATTTCATCGTATTCGGCCTCGGTGATATCGACGAACGGCTTTTTCAACACCTTGCCTACCGTGTTGATTGCAATATCGGGGCGGCCGACGGCGGCGACGACATCCGAAAACAGCTTCTCGACCGCGCCGGCCGAGGTCAGATCGGCCTGGAAAGCGACTGCCGTGGCACCCGCCGACTCGATCGCGGCAAGTGTCTCGTCCGCCGCGGCTTTCGAGCTCGCGCTGTTGTAGTGGATCGCCACTGCCCTGGCGCCCTGCGCGGCGAGATTCCGTGCAATCAGCCCACCGAGATTTTTCGCCCCGCCCGCAATGACGACGGTTTTGCCTTTGATGCTGTGGTCTGCCATGTTTCATCCCCCAGTGCCGAAGCCGCCCTATGCAGCCTCTCATCCTGCTCGATGATATATTCCAGGAAAATCATTTAAACCTACTGTTTCTGACATCACTGGTCAGAAAAGTCGAACAGTGGAAGGGCGTGCCTGCACATGACGATGAGTGAGACCGGCGGCGCGCGCGCGTGCCGGACCGATGGACTGCATCCCCTGCGGAAAGCTCGATACGACGGCGAGCCGCGCGCTCGCGAAGGTGGGAGCGAACGTGGATCGTATTGACCTGTTTCGCGTCTTCGCGCGCGTCGTCGAATGTGCGAACTTCACGCGCGCGGCGGACACGCTCGGCTTGCCCCGCTCGTCGGTTTCCGCGGCGATCCAGGAACTGGAAGGACGGATCGGCGCCCGCTTGCTGCATCGGACAACGCGCAAGGTGTCGCCGACACAGGACGGCGCGGCGCTCTATGAACGCTGTCTTCGCCTGATCGCCGATGTAGAGGAGACCGAGAACCTGTTTCGGCAGACATCGGTGGGGCCGGGCGGCGTCTTGCGCATCGACGTGCCAGGCCGTATAGGCCGGTTGATCATCGCACCCGCACTGCCGGGATTCCTCGTCTCCTATCCGAAAATCGACATCACGCTCAGCCTGACCGATCGCACGATCGACCTCATCGAAGAACGCGTCGACTGCGTGCTGCGCGTGGGCAAGCCGCACGAGTCCGGCATGATCGCGCGTCCGATGGGCGATCTGCCACTCATCAATGTTGCGAGCCCCCTCTATCTGTCCCAGCACGGTACGCCTTGCACCCCCGGCGACATGACAACCCAACAGGTCGTTCACTATGCGTCGCCAACGAGCGGGCGTATCGCGCCCTGGGAATGGCTCGATGGCGAGACTGTCAGAACGTTGACAACCCAGGGCCGCGTGACCGTCAACAGCGCGGAGGCGTATATCGCATGCTGCCTTGCAGGACTTGGCTTGATCCAGATTCCTGCCTATGACGTGCAACAGCATCTGCGTGCGGGCGAACTGATCGAGGTGATGCCCGAATACCGGGCTGCGCCAATGCCGATGAACCTGCTCTATCCGCATCGGCAACATCTGTCGCGCAGGGTTCAGGTGTTCGCCGACTGGCTCGATGCGCTCTTGAAAGCGCAACTCGTTTGCGATTCGGGTGCGGGCGAATGAAGCCGGTCGATCAGGGCGTCGGTCTTTCGTCGCACAGCGGCGACCGATGCGGTTCGAGATAACCGAACGGACGCGGGAAAGCGTGGAGACCGGGATAAAGGCGGCCGCACAGCCAGCTACCGGAGTCTCGCCCCCGGATAAATCTCCTGGTATTTCCGGAAGGCATAGGGCCCATATTGCAGCGGCGCGGAAGCATTATTGGAAGCGCCCCTAACCTGGCCGAGCGGTACGACGAGGGTCTCGTAGTCGGGCTGGAAGAAGAACGGCAGTGAGAGGCGCTCGCATGCGGTATTCACACGATGGCGCGTCGCCACATAACGGCCTCCGGTCCAATACTGGAGCATGTCGCCGATATTGCAAACATATGCGCCGGGCAGTGTCGGTGCGCTGGTCCAGCACCCATCGCGCGTCTGAATTTCGAGCCCTGGGCTGTCTGCAAGCAACATCGTCAGACAGCCGTAGTCGGTATGCGCACCGCAGCTATAGTCCCCAATCTCTGTTTGTGCGAGCTTTTCTGCTGACGCAGGAATCGAAGCTATTTGCGGCAGATCCTTGGGGGCCGGGTAATGCGCGGTGCGAAACTGCCAGAAGGGGCGGTCATTGAACGCGAGCCGGAAAAAATCTTCCTGCAAATCGAGGCTCAACGCGATGCCTCGCATCAGATCGAAACCGAGCCCGACCATATGGCCGATATAGCATGTCAACGCCTCGCGATAGCCGGGGAGCGCCGGCCAGAGGTTCGGTCCATGCATTGGCTTGCCGGACACGACATCGGGATGGTTTGGCGCGAATTCGACACTGAACTCCATCAGCTCATACGCATTGCGTTTGCCGTCCGCCAGTTCCGACAGCAGCGGGGCATAGCCGCGGAAGCACCGGCTATGCCGTTCAAGCGACAGTTTCATTTTTTCTTCGACCGATAGGGCAAAGAAAGTCTCCGCGTGCTCGAACACGGCATCGATCGCGGCCTCCGGCACGCCGTGATTGACGATACAGAAGAACCCGGTCTCACGGCACGCGCGTCCCAGTTGCGCGGCAATCCGCCGGCTGCCGGCTGGGTCCAGGCGCCGCAGCGCACCGATATCGATAACGGGGATGGCGGTGTCATTCATCGTGTCTTTCCTCGATGAAACCGGACTGGAACGGCCGGTGTACGGCTGAATAGGCATCGTTGCGTGAAACCATGACCGCTCGTCCGGTCTTCGAAGCGGTGACCGCTGTCGCGAGTCGGCGGGCGCCGGCTTGCCCGATCCTCGCCGCGCGCGGCACGCGAATCTCCGGCATGAACGTGATCGCCAGCATCAGCAACGCGGCCACGGCGGCGCACCAGCGCAGATCAACGGCGATCGGCGCGCGTTGCGCAAAGCGCGAGTCGAGCAGGGCGTCGCCGAGCGCGGCGGGCGTCCACAGCCGGCGATAGCCGAAGCCAATCTGGCCGGACAGTGTTTGCAGATACGCTTCGCGCACCTGCGACAACTCTTCCCGGCTCACGGCAGCGGGCGCGCCAGGCCGTGCGGGGGACACCGCCGTCGTTTGGACTACCTCGCTGGCGAGCCAGAAGCCCGCCGGGCGACCGTCGTTGCCGGTTCTGGGAATCGGTGCGGGCCGCTCGCCGCCGACACCGATCAGCCAGCCGCCCACGTCGCCCGTCGTGATGCCCGGCAGCGATGTTTCGGACGGCGGACGCGGCGGCGCCTCCTGACCGTCGGTTACGAACACCACCGCTGTGTGGTCGCCGATCTGCTTCGCCTGCCGTATCGCCGAATAAAGGCCGCCATTGGCGATGCGGCTCGCGTTCGCCCAGCGCATGCGGCCGTCGATGCCGTCGAGGGACGCGAGCAGCGCGTCGTAGTGTTCGCATACCTCGACCGGCGGCAACAGCAGCAGCGCGCGCGCATCCGTGAACACGCTCCAGCCGATGCGCGATCCGCACGGCATCCGCCGCAGCGCATCGCGCATCGCCGCGCGCGCATACGCAAGACGGCTCGTACGCACACCGTTTAGCGTCACATCTTCGACGTTCATGCTTTGCGTGATGTCGAACGTGACGACGTAGTCGAAGCGTTCGCGCATCAACGTAATCTTCGGCATCCACAACGCGGCGGCGAGCAGGGCAAGCGCGGCAACCAGTGCGTATTGCCGGTAGCCGAACACGCGCGGCACGGCCGGCTTTATCGCTTTCCCCATCGCGTCTTTCACGGCAGATCCCCCAACACGACGTCCGGCACGGTCAGCGCGCGCCGATACGCCGGGGGCTCATGGCCGTCGCCGAACGCTTCGGTGGTCTCCGGTTGCAGCCAGAGCGCGCGCTCGAGGTTGTAGCGCGCGTCCCAGTCCGCCGGATAGGCGCGCAGCAGTTCGCGATAACGGTTCTTGGCGAGTTCGATCAGCGGCGCGGAAGCGAGCGGGTTCGCGGTCCCCGCCGCGATCGCCTCACGCAGGTACATGTTGGCGAGATCGAACAACGCCGTGCGCCCGGTCTCGTCGAGATGCGCGCGATCGATCAGACCGTTGTAGAGCTTCGACGCCGCATCGTGTTCTCCCGTTTTCGACAACGCGACGGCCTGTGCGAGCCGCACTCGCGCGGTCCGGTCGATTCCCGCGCCGGTGACGCTGCGCGCAGCCGTCGCGGCGCGCAACACCGCCGCGTTGCCGCGCAGCGCATCCACGAGACGCCAGCCCTGATAGCCGGCCAACGCCGCGCAGCACAGCGCAAGCGCCGCAAAGCCCGCATGAACCGTGCGTCGCTTCATGACCAGCTCCTCAATACCGCGAAGCGCAACCCGACCAGCAAGGCACAGCCCGCGAGCGCGACCCCGAAGCACAGCGAGCCATGACTGCCAGCGGGCACGCGCTCCAGATACGACACGGGGAAGTGCTGCTGCGCGTCGATGTCGGCCATCGCAGCCGCCAACGCGCCGGAGTCATCCGTCTGATAGAGGCGGTACGGCGTTTTCAGCGACTGGAAGTACCGATGCAGTGCGGCCTCCTCGGACGACTCGTCGCCCGGCTTGATCGCATTCAGATCCGCGCTGTTCGCGCTGCTGCGAATGTAAATGAAATAAAGCGTGATGCGATTGCGCGTGAGACTCGCCGCGATGCGTTCGCGCATCGCGGCGTCGAGTCGCGCACCGCCGTCGGAGACCAGCACGATCACGCGATTGCCGTTGTAATCGCGCTGGTCGAACTGACCGACGGCCGCCAGCAGCCCACGGTCGAGCCGCGTATCCGGCATGCCCCGGCCGATGCCGGTACTCGCCACCGCACTCTCGATCGCCTGTTTGTCGCGAGTGAGCGGCATGACGAGCAATGGGCTCGTGCCGAACATCATGAACGCAACGCGGTCGTCGTTGCGTTTGTCGATGAACTTCGTCAGCACCTCACGCGCGGCGTGGTTCTTCGACATGCCTTCCGATAATGCACCTGTGGCCTTGACGCCGGCAGGCGGGATGATCGCGTCCATGCTCGAACTGCGGTCCATCAGCACGACGATTTCCGCGCCGCGCGCAATCCGCGCCACTTGCCGCTCCGGCCGCTGTGGATCGGCAAGTCCGATCACGATCAGCGCCATCGTCGCGACCGCAATCGCCTTCAGTGCGATGCCGGCGGCATGCCCGAGCCGGTCGCGCGGCAGCCAGTCGACGTGCGAAAACATCAGTGTGTCGCTGCGCCGGGGCCATAACGGCAGCAGCGCGAGCGGCAGCAACGCCAGCATCCACGGCGACGAAAATGCGAGCATGGCGGTCATCGGTGATGACGCCTTTCGGCAAGCCGAAGCTCCCGGGCCAGTTCGAGAAGCCGATACGGCTCGTGCGTCGGCGAAACTGCGAAGAACCGCTCGCCCGACTGTGCGTAGAAGCGTTCGAGCCGCTCGCGCAATGGGCTCAAATACGGTGCGCGGACGAACAGCGCGCCCAACGTTCCTGCGTGAAGCGCCTGTCCGGCGGCCTCGTTCAGTGCGCGATGCACGGACACCCACGCGTCGGGTTCGCGGTCGACCTGCACCGCGTCGAGGCGCTCCAGCGCGCGGCACGCGCGGGCGAACGGCAAGCGGCCCGCATCGCGGCGATTGCGCCACAGCCACCACCCAAGCCACGCACATGCAACGAAAGCCAACACCGCCAGCGACGCGATCAGGCGCTGGCGCAGCGGGGCGATCGGCAACGGTGAGGGTTGACGGTCGGGCTGCATGTCCTGCAGCGAACCCTGCGCGAACGCGCTGCGCGGCGTCAGCGGCGCGACGCTGACCGGCCACGCGGCGACCGCCAACGCCGGGCTCGAAGCGACGGGGGCTCGCAGCATCAAGGCAGGCAGAGTGATCGCGGTGAGGGTCTGCGGCGCGTTGATGACTTGATACTCAAGCACCAGCCAGCGCTCGCCGCCGGCATCCGTTTCGACCTTCGCCGCGCGCCGCTCGAGCCACGCGCCGGTGCGTTCGAGCGGCGGCAGTGTCGCCGGTTCAAACGGACGGTCGTTCGCGCGAAGCAGGACACGCTGCGAAATCACATCGCCGAGCAGATAACCGAAGCTGCGCGGCTGAGCTGTTGCCGCGATTACGTTTTGCTGGGCAAGGGCGCCGTATGAAAAGCACGCTGAGGCGAACATACAGAGAAGCGCGGCGACGCGCGTCGTCAGCGACACGCGGTCGCCCACCTGTGGCCGCAAGAAGGAAACTCGCCGCGTCATGCCGTCAACTCCAGAAAGTAACGCGACAGCGCCTGCGGATCGAACGGACCGGTCAGGTAAAAAGGCCGCACGCCATGCGCGGTGCACAGCGCATCGATCCGCGCGCGTCGCTGTGCGACCGCATTACGCCACTGTGCACGTAGCGCCGGGCGCATCCATAACGTGCGCCGCCCGTTCGATTCGGCGTCGCGCATCATGATTAGCGCGTTCTCTTGCGGTGCTTCGAGTTCGAACGGATCCCACACGACGATCGGTACCAGCAGGGCCGGCATCAATAGATCGAACGATGCGCGCAGCGTGTCGAGTGGCCAGTGGAAATCCGATACGACAAACACGAGTCCCTGGTGTCCGCTGAGCCTTTCGGCCGCGCGACGCAAACCGGTCGCGCCGTCGCCCTCGCGGCGCAGTGCCGGCCGGCCGCCTTCGGACAGCATCGCACGCATCGCGGCGCCGGCGCCGCGATGATGGCGCGCGGGCAACATCAGGTCGTCGCGCAAACCGGTATCGAACGCAAGCAGGCCGACCGCATCGCCGACCCGAAACGCGCTGCGTCCCAGTGAATCGACAAAGTCGCCGACGACCTCGAGCTTCGCCCGGCGCGAACCGAACGACATCGATGCCGATACGTCGACGACCGCATGCACGGTGACGGCCGTGCGTTGCCGCTGCATCCGAACCAGCCAGTCGCGGCCAACGTGCCGCAGACTCGCGCGCAGATCGAGACGCCGCGGATCGGGATGGTCGAAAAGCCGCGCGTGCGTGGCAAAAGCCTGGCCGCCGCCCACGCTCGAACCGTGATGCGAGCCGGGGCGATATCCGCCTGTCCGGGATGGCATCCGGTAATGGAATTCGTGGATCGCACTCATCGCGTCGCTCGCGCCGTGTCGATCGGCATCATGGCGCGGCGACGCGGCGCATGATCGCCTGCACCAACGCGTCGGCCAGTTCCGCACGGCGCAGTTCGTAGATCGGTGTAAAAAACACGCGATGGCCGAGCGCGGCCGGCAGCACCGCATGGATGTCCTCGGGAATCAGATAGGCGCGTTCGGCCAGCCACGCGACCACGCGCGCCGCGCGCAGCAGCGCGCTCATTCCGCGCGGACTGGCGCCTGCGAGTATCAGCCGGTCGATATCGACGTCGCCGAGCCGGATGTCGTATTGCGCGGGTTTTTCGGTGGCCTCCCAGAGTTGCAGCACGTATCGCTCGATCGTCTCGCTTGCGCGCACATGACGCTGGATCGACGCGGCCACCGCATTCAGCTCACGCCACGACAGCATGCCGGCGGGCAACTGTTCAAGCACCGTGTCGACGTCGTGAAACAGCGGGTCGAAAACGAGCCGGCTGCGAATGGCGGGGTCCGCGGGCGTCGGCATGTTCAGTTCGAACATGAAGCGGTCGCGCGCGGCGGACGCCAGTTCGAAGGTTTCCTCCTTTTCGACCTTGTTGCGATCGGCGAATACCGTCATGTGCGGAAAGTGATGTTCGCGATTGAATGCGGATACCGACCGCTCGGCCATCGCGCGCAGCAGCAGCGATTGCACCTGCGGCCGCGCGCGGTTGATCTCGTTGAAGAAGAACGTCGTGAGCCGCTCGCCATGACGCAGCAACGGGCCGGGGTCGATGCGCGGCGCGCCTTCGGCGTCCACGTAGGTGTGGTAGACGAGATCGCCAGGCATCAGGTCGATCGTTCCCTCGACGCGTTCGAACTCGCCGCCGATCGCCCGCGCAAAAGCACGCAGCAGCGTGGTCTTGCCGACGCCCACGTCGCCTTCGAGCAGCACATGTCCGCGCGCGAACAACGCGACGGTGATCAGGCGTATCACCTGCTGCTGCCCGATGACCGCCTGCGCGACGGCCGCTTCCAGTTGCAGCGCGTCGCTGCGCCAGTCCTGCAACGCTTCTTCAGAGAGCATCCGGTTTCTCCGTTCTGGACGTCGGTTGAGTGGTTGCTGCACGCTGGCTGTGTATCTGATACCTGCTGTTTATCGCTACCTCTCGGCGCGGGCATCAGGCGGCGAGATGCCGCGCAATTCTCGGCGACGTGAAGACGGCGCCGAAGGCGAAGCGCATGACCGGGCCGAAGCTGGTCGCCGACACCGGCCCGACGAAATACAGACCGCGCACGGACGATTCGAAATGCGCGGAGAGACGAGGCGTCGATCCAATTAATGCGAGCCGGTCGACGATCCGTGGCGCGAGAAACTGCAGGCGGCGCGCATCGCTGCGGTAGCCGGTCGCCGCGATCAGGTGGTCGCCGCTTACGACGCGGCGCTTGCCATCCTGGCCTCGCAATTCCAACTCCACCTGGTTTCAGTCAGCGCGAGCCGCTTCGATTTCAAAGCCAAGCAGTTGGGAGACGGCCTCCGCCCGTTCGCGCATGAACCATCCGACCGAGGGGCCGAGAAATTCCCGCACGGTCCGCAGCCGGCGCTCGTCAGGGAAATAGCGGTATAGCCACGGCCATATGTCGGTGCAAGTACGCTGCTTCCAGCCCGGACCGACGCCGGACATCGGCATCGAAACGCGCTTGAGCAAGGGACGGTTTAGCGGCTCGTCGTAGTTGAATCTGACGGCTGAACGCCGCGCGATCAGCTGGACCGTCGCACCGGCATCCTCTAGCAATACCGCGAGATCGAATGCTGACGCGCCCGCGCCAAGTACGAGCACGCGCTGTCCGCGAAACCGCTCCAGTTCGCGATGCTCGCCGCTGTGTGACAGGCGCTCGGACGGCAGATGCGCGAGCACATCGGGAATATGACGGAAATGGTCGATGCCTACGGCCAGCACGACCTTGCGCGCGCTGAATGAGCCGCCGTTCGCCAGTTGCAGCGCAAAACCCTCCGCGCACGCGTCGATCGTTTCGACCGGCACATCTTCCAGACCGGGCGCGAAACGTTGCTGGAACGCCAGCCCATATGCCGAGAACGTATCTAATTGCACTGGTAGTCCGACTTCGTGATATGGAATGCCCTGTTGTTCGCAGTAGTGGCGCAGCGTGAAGGTTCGGCCCGGATCGCAGATCGTCGACGAAAAACCAGCGGACTTGAGCATCATCCCCTTGGGCATGTGTCTGCGCCAGATCTGCATTGGCGTGCCGAATATCCGCAACGACTTGCCGCTGCCGCGCAGGTGAGCGGCGATCGACAGCCCGAACGGGCCGGCTCCTACGATGGCGATATCAACATTGGCTTGCATGCGTCACTCCATCGTGGTAGATGCGGCGGGACAATCGCCTGTCACACGGACATCGCGATCCGGATTGCGGACGTGCTCGAAGCAATATCCGGATGCGAACACGAAGTCCTGTCCGGAGCCAGTCGCGACAAGAAACCGCTCGACTGTTTCCGAGGTCAGGCCCGTCGCGCCGCTGCGAATCGCTGTGGCCGACACGCCGTCGGTGCGCACGACTGCGCACGGAAAGACCCAGCCGCAATCGTCGAACAGGTTCCTGACCCACATGCCGCCCGTATCGCTGCCATGCAAGCCATGCAACGGCTGACCCCGATGCCGTCTGCGGACCTCGCGCAACACGCCGACGAAACCTTCCTTGTCGTAGATGTCCGGCAGATCCAGCACTTCGACGCGTTGCGCGAGGCCGGCATCGCCGCATGCCGCCCTGAGCAGTTCCCTGCGGACTTCGTAATCGTAAAAGCGATTGCCCGTCGGAAAGTAGTTCTTGCCAGGATCCGCAGACGAGGTTTTCGAATAGATGCGCATGCCGGCCTCGCGCGACATCGCTATCTCTCCGCGTTCGAGCGCCTGCCGATGCAGTTTCGGCACGGTCGTGCAATGCACATAGATCGTGTCCAAACGACGCCCGTCCAGTGCGTCGCGGATCATCCGCAGATGCGAGTTGTGCACGGGATTAAACGAGCCGAAAAACACGCCGACGCCTGCGCGTGGAAACCAGAACGAACGAAGATCGGCGAGCGCGCCGACGAGCAGGTCCGCTAAATAGACGGCCGCACCGGTCACCGCGAGATATCGCACGGCCGGTTCGACGACGACGCTGGCGACGAGCCATGCCGCCACGGCAAGCGCAAGAACGAGGTTGCTCGTCCGCTCGCCGCGTCCGTGGTACGCAAACCGGAATGCAAGAGATTGCAGAGCCGCCGAAGCGGCGGTCGCGATGACGAAGGTCATGGCGTCGAGTAAGCGCTGCCCCGTCGCTGTGCCAACCAGGGTCGCCACGACCAGTACGACAGGCGCGTGCAGCGCCAGCCTCGCGAGCCGGCCAGGCGTGACGCGCGCGAAACGTAACCCGATAGCGTCCTCGGTGCGAATCATTTTGACTGCAACAGCCGGCAGTAGTGACGCGCTAGCGGCAAGGCCGAAGCTTGCCGCTAGCGCGGCCTCGGCGGACGCGGCCGCGCGCGACCAGACGATCGCGATGGGCCAGGCTGCGGCAAGCCAGGGATAGACCCGCGAGCTGACGCGCAGCCGCGCTCTACCAAGCATAGCGGCCACCGTTTTCATGGACGCCCTCCGGGAGAAGAGTGCCCGCGAACCATTCCAATGTGCAGGATCCGGTCTTCGATGTACGGTTCGCCCTGCGGCGCGAAACCGAACGACTGATAAAACTCCCTCAGATAGAATTGCGACGATATCTTGACAGGGGTATTGCCGCGAACTTCATCAAGATGTGCGAGCGCGAGCGTGACAAGTTCGCGGCCGATACCGGCATGACGATGCTCCGGATGTACCACGACTCTGCCGAAGCTAAAAAAGCCCGGCTCGAACAGATCCTTCGGCAACACGCGCGCGTACGCAACGAGCCGGCCATCGACGAAGCCGGTTAAATGACGGCAATGCGGGTCGCGTCCGTCCGCGTCGAGATAAGGCACATTCTGTTCGACGACAAAGATGCTTTCCCGCAGGCTGATCGCCGCGTAGAGGTGCGCGACTGGCAGTTGCTCGAAGCTGGACCAGCGCCACGCGACTGCGTCGGCGCGCGCGTTGACGGAGTGCGAAGCCGATGCCGCCACTGCTTCCACTCTCGACGCCAGATTGCGGATGTGGCCGGTGGCTCCGTCATCGTCACGAGCGCGCTGCATGATCGCTCTCCGTGCCATACAGCATGTCAGCTGTCGAGCCGTATTCCATGACGGCGGTGCATTGAAACGCAAGGTTGACGACGGCTCGCCGCTCGCCGGCGCGCACGAGCGGTGCGACGCGATGCAGATTCATGTCGGCGCGCAGCAGATAGGCGTCGCCGGCCTGATGGCGATGGCGGTCAACGAGACCGTTTTCCTCCGCCCACGCGACAAGGTCGCCGATCGCTTCGTCCTGCCTGCGATGCTTGCGACGGCACAGGTCGGTCCAGTTCGGCACGACCTCGAGCTCGCCGCCGCCATTTTCACTAGGCAGTTCGGCAAATATCACGAGCGCATAGGGCGGGTCGTCCAGATGCCAGCCGTGCGTATCACCGCGTTGATGGAGAAAATTCGCGACCATGAATTCTTCGGGATGCGTGCACGAATAGACCGTGCGGCCGACGATATTTTCCACGCAGTTGCGCAATGCGTAATGGTGATAAAGGCTATAGAGAAACGGTGAATGAGCCTTGATAATCGATCCGCCGAGCGCCGAGAGACTTCGCGGCGTCGCATAGCCTGGCATTTCAAAACTCTTGCGTATCGCGAGTTGAGCAAGTTCATCAAGCTCGTTCTTTATCAGCTTCAACCCAGCAGGCGAGATAAATTCGAATAACCGAATATACCCAAATCGCATAAATTGCTCGCGCATTTGCTGGAGTATGTTCCAGTCGTATTGCTGCGGCATAACGATACTGTACAAGTCGGCAGCCCAGTTGTCCGCTGTGCGCTGCTGTACGCCATGGTCACGTGCTCCGTCAATTTCGGGTGCGTCCATGGACTCGCTCCATGTCATTAGTGAATATGCAAATTTCCTGTCGCGACATCGGACAAGACCCAGCTGGTGCCTGAAGGGCGCTTTTCGGGGCCAAGCATAAGCAACTTACGAGCCAAAAGCGGAACGCTTTAAGAAAGGGTGTGAAACCGGGTGCCAAATGTTTCCGGATCGGCACGAGAACCTGACAAGGATCGCATCGATAACCGTACTCCCAATCACTGAAACACAAAGTGTCACGAATACACCGCACAGTGTGCGAAAAGGCCCGTGACAAACTGGATCTCTATAATGGAACGCTTAATATTGCTTTGCAGCGCAATTGGCGATTTCGGCGTTGCGTCGAACTTCTTTTGTGCATATACGATCCACTTGGTAGTCGCCCACTTGATAGTCGCGTGGAATCGATAAACGCTAACCGCATTTCGTTGTCGCTAGTCGGCCAAAATGGCCGTTCGCCACGGTTGCTGCCCACATTCAAAATGCCGCGCGCCGCGAACTAATTTTGTCCTTTCCGGGAGCCGCTATCATCGACGTTCGTCCTGAAGGAGATCAACCGATGAGCCGACCCGATTTCATCAAACACTGGACCGAACTCGAAGAACCGGATCCACACTCCTATCGCGGCGATACCGAGCCAATGGCGCTGGACGCGCCGCTTTCCGCCGCACTCGGCATTACGCGTATCGGCATTCATCATGTCAGGCTTCTGCCCGGACGGCGGACCTCCTATCCGCACGCCGAAAGCACCGAGCAGGAGTTCGTGTACGTGCTCGAAGGCAAGCCCGATGTGTGGATCGACGGCGTGCTTCACCGCATTGCCGAAGGCGATTCCGTCGCGTTTCCGGCAGGCACTGGAATCTGCCACACCTTCATCAACAATACGAAGGACGAAGTCAGGCTGATGGTGATCGGCGAACGTCCGCGCGACGACAACCGTATTCGCTACCCGCTCAATGAGGCGCACGAACTGACTCGCGCGGACCGCTGGATGGACTGGCCCACCAGACCCCTCGGGGACCATGATGGGATGCCGGACTGAGGCTTACGCGGACGATTATTTGGGCCGATATCGAGGCGTCTGATACCGGTGTTGCAGTGAGTGACGCATCGCTGGCCGCGCTCGATCACTACGCCGAAGGCTGGGTGGCGCGCCTCACCGAGCGCCCCGACCCGCCGACCGCGCCGGAAGAGGCGCTACGCAACGCCTTGCTGCATTACGCGCGGCTCGCGTGCGCGCTGACCGGCAAGCGCAGTTGCTTCATTACCAATACCACGCTGGAGATGCAACCCGGCGACGAGGCATTGCGTGCCCGCGTTCGGCACCGCGGCGATCAGCGGCGCGTTCTTCGGCGCGATCGACGGCCGCGCGACGGCGGATGCCTACGCGCATGCGTTCCAGCTCAGCCTCGCGATCAATGCGTTGCTCATGCTGGCGTGGCATCGGTTCAAGCGTGCTGCTGGTGCTCATCCGCAATTTGTACTGCGCCGCGCCGCACGCCCGGCTTAAAAATACCGAATGCGTAATCGTTTTCAACGGTGCAGTGCGGGATAATCACGCGTCTTAAACAAAGTGCATTTATCCACGGCGCATTTACCGGTGATCGGGGCGTTCACAGGTAATTGCGCTTTGCGCCGCGAACGGGAATAAACCCGTGGCGCGGATCGATCATGCTTTTGATATGACGAAACACGCATCGCATTTTTTACTCGCGGCGTCATACGGCCGCAGTAAATCCTGCGACCGTGCGGTGCCGCACAGAGCGCGCCCAGTGGCGCATTGAAGGGTTTTCCCCGTTTCATCCGACGAGCCTTCGCATGCGATACTCCTTGTACTGCCGATGAAAACGATGTGATTAAAAAGCACTTGCGGTGATTAAATTCGATTGTTAATCTTGGCAAACTTTTTAGAGTTTCCATCAGCAACCTTTAATGTCGAAAAGCCCAGCGCAATGACTTAATACCGCTCGACGGTTTCCCAGGGGATTGAAATATGCCAACCGCCACCATTGACGCACTCCAGATTCCAGCAGCCGCACGCTTTAACGTGGGCGACGTTGTCACGCTGAAGGAAGGCGGCCCGCGCATGACGGTCACCTATGCGGGTGCGGTGGCGCTCAATCCCGGCGAATGGCTGATGTGCGAGTGGTTCGACGAAGAGGGCGAACTGCGCCGCGAGATGTTCTCGCCCGCGAGCGTACGCACTGAGCCGCGCTCGATCCCCGCCGCCTCGGTCATGTGGAACCGGGTAGGCCGGGCCGCCTGATCGGCCGGATATTTTCCGGCTTTCGCCTGGCGCGCGATCGGCCGATCGGCGCGCCCGATTACTTCCTTCTGATCTACTTCTCCGAGCGCTCTCGCGCCGTCGCGCGTCGTTGCACGCGCATTAGAAGCGCCGATGAAAACGCGCGCATCCGCACGATCTTTCGCGTCTCCACGATCTGTCCGGCGAGATTCTTCGGCGGGTTGGGTTGCAACGACCAGTAGAGCGCGAGCAGCCAGCCGAAACCCGTCCAGCCGAGGCACGCATTGAAGAGCGCGAGCGTGAGCACGTCATGACGCTTGCGCCGGTCGGCCAGAATCGCCGGCAGAAAATACAGCGCGAGAACGAGCGCCGCCGCGATGGCCTGAACCAATAGATTGCCGTCCATGAAACCGGCTCCCAATAGGCGAGCTATGCGTTGATTGTCGCGCGATTGCGCGACTCACGCAGCTTCATGCGAACCCCAGGGCGCGGCTCGCCATGCGGCAGGCGCGGGCATTCAGTCAGCGGGACTGCAGCCTGCCTGGCATCGGGACTATCATGGGCGTTTCATCGAAACGAACCGCAACGGACCGCCACCATGATCTCCGACGATACGACCCAGCAGACCCAGCGCATCAACCCCGACACGCTACGCGAATTCGTCGACCGCAAATGGAACGACGAGATCGTGCCCGCGCTGACGGACTACATCGCGGTGCCGGCCAAGAGCCCGGCGTTCGACCCAAAGTGGGTCGAGCACGGCTATCTGGAGCGCGTGGTCACCGACGCGGCGCAATGGGCCGAACAGCAGCCGGTGAAGGGCCTGAAGCTCGAAGTGATCCGCCTGCCGGGCCGCACGCCGGTGATTTTCTTCGAGACCGCCGCGACGCGTTCGGGCAGCGAGGAAACCATCGTGCTGTACGGCCACCTCGACAAGCAGCCTGAATTCGACGGCTGGCGCAACGACCTCGGCCCGTGGACCCCCAAGCTCGAAAACGACAAGCTGTACGGCCGCGGCGGCGCCGACGACGGCTACGCGATCTACGCGAGCCTCACCGCGCTCGCCGCGCTGGACGCGCAAGGCGTCGAGCGGCCGCGCTGCGTCGGCCTGATCGAAACCTGCGAGGAGTCCGGCAGCTACGATCTGCTGCCCTACGTCGACGTGCTGCGCGAACGGCTCGGCAAGGTCGGGCTCGTCGTGTGTCTCGATTCGGGCGCGGGTAACTACGATCAACTGTGGCTCACCACCTCGCTGCGCGGCCTCGTCGCCGGCGACCTCGAGGTTCAGGTGCTCGACGAAGGCATTCACTCGGGCGGTTACGGCGGCATCGCGCCGTCGAGCTTCCGCGTCATGCGGCAACTGTTCGACCGGCTGGAGGATGCCGCCAACGGCACGCTGCTGCCGAAGGGTTTTCACTGCCCGATCCCGGCAGACCGTCTGCGTGAAGCGGAAGCCACCGCGCGGATTCTCGGCGACGACGTCTGGAAAAAACTGCCGTGGGCCTGCGGCCAGGACGGCCGCCAGGTGCTGCCCACCACCACCGATCCGCAAGAAGCCTTGCTCAATTCGACGTGGCGTCCGTCGCTCTCCGTGACCGGTGCGGCCGGCTTGCCCGCGCTCGCGGACGCCGGCAACGTGCTGCGTCCGCGCACGGCGTTCAAGCTGTCGCTGCGGCTGCCGCCGCTGATCGAAGCGGACAAGGCCGTCGCGGAGTTGAAGGCGCTGCTCGAAATCGATCCGCCGTACAACGCCCGGGTGACGTTCAAACCGGACGCGGGCGCGGCGAGCGGCTGGAGCGCACCCGATCTCGCGCCGTGGCTCGCCACGGCGTTGAATGACGCATCGCGCGAACACTACGGCGCGGACGTCGCCTTTATGGGTCAGGGCGGCACGATTCCGTTGATGAACGTGCTGAAGGCGGGCTTCCCGAAATCGCAGTTCATGGTGTGCGGCGTGCTCGGGCCGAAGTCGAACGCGCATGGACCCAACGAGTTTTTGCACGTGCCGTACGGCAAGAAGCTCACGGCCGCGGTGGCCGAGGTGATCGCCGCCGCGCCTTGAGCGCTCATGCGGATTCTTGCCGATCCGCGCTTTGATCCTTGTTTCGATCCTGCCACTCACACCATCGATCTGAATGAACGAAAACCAGAATGCCCGACTTGCCACGCCCCGGATTCCGGCCGATCAATTGCACGCCTACGTGAAGGCGATCTGGGCGCGGGCGGGCAGTGCGCCGCGCGAGGCGGAACTGGTCGCGGATCATCTGGTGGCGGCGAACCTGACCGGCCACGACTCGCATGGCGTGGGCATGATCCCGCGTTACGTGGCGTCGCTCGCCGACGCGCAACTGCAACTGAACCGGCATGCCGAGGTGGTGAAGGACGTGGGCGCCGTGCTGACGGTTGAAGGCGGCAAGGGCTTCGGCCAGGTGGTGGCGTTCGAGGCCATGGAGCAGGGCATCGCGCGTGCACGGCGCCTCGGCATCTGCGCGGTCGGCTTGCGCGGCGCGCACCACATCGGGCGCATCGGCCACTGGGCCGAGCAATGCGCGCGCGCCGGGCTGGTGTCGTTCCACTTCGTCAACGTGGCGGGCGATCCGCTCGTCGCGCCGTTCGGCGGCGCGGATCGCCGCATCGGCACCAATCCGTTTTGCGCGGCGTATCCGCGGCCCGGCAAGCCGCCGCTCGTGCTCGACTTCGCGACCAGCACGGTGGCGTACGGCAAGACGCGGGTCGCCTATAACCAGGGCAAAGCGGTGCCGCCCGGCGCGCTGATCGATCACGAAGGCCGGCCGACACTCGAACCCAAGGTCATGCACGAGGCGCCGTTCGGTTCGCTCACGCCATTCGGCGGCCACAAGGGATTCGGGCTCGCGGCGATGTGCGAGATTTTCGGCGGCGCGCTCTCGGGCGGCTTCACCACGCACACGGAAACGCTCGGCACGACCAACGCGATCATCAACTGCATGCTGTCGGTGATCGTCGATCCCGCCGCGTTCGACGCACCCGATGCGCAAGCCGAGGCCGATGCATTCATCGACTGGGTGAAGGCTTCGCCGCTCGCGACCGGCGTCGATCGTCTCTACGAGCCGGGCGAACCGGAGCGCATCATGCGCGCTCAACGCGAGGCCGAAGGCATTCCGGTGGACCCCGCGACGTGGGCGCAGATTCGCGCGGCGGCGCTGACCGTCGGCATGAGCGAGCAGGACGCCGAGGGCTGGTCCGCGCGCTTGCGGTAACGCCGTCTCGGGCACGCGCGGGCGCGGCGGAGCGCCCGCGTCCGCTTATCGGGGTCGAATAGTCCGTCTGTTGGACCACAAATAAAAGTTAAACCCCACAAGCTTTATTTTCGAT
This sequence comes from Paraburkholderia sp. 22099, assembly GCF_052045835.1. Classification (NCBI taxonomy): domain Bacteria; kingdom Pseudomonadati; phylum Pseudomonadota; class Betaproteobacteria; order Burkholderiales; family Burkholderiaceae; genus Paraburkholderia; species Paraburkholderia sp. 22099. Next base: position 38,709 of record NZ_JBQEPU010000010.1, read on the forward strand.
TGCATTACCTAAACCGCGCGTATTTCGTTTTCTTTCGAATCGGCAACAAATTCCGCTTACGCGCGTTCACTAATCCGATTGCGGTCATGCGCCTATTGACCGTCTAATTTCGCTCATCTTCGGTGCGCAAGCGTTTGCGTCCCGTATCGCTTGCCCAGCTTGCCGCCAGCGCTGAGAGCCCCGCCCGACGCGGCTTGCGGCACTGCTTGCAATCATCTGTTGGTTACCCCGCTCCCAATCGATTCCGGTCTGATTTAGGCTCGCATGGCAATGCCGTTGTTTTAACTTTAAAGGACCGTTCAAAATGAATCTGCATAACCACCACGCCTGCCGCCCGTTCCTCGAAGCCGGCAATCTGTCGCAAATCTCCGCTTATTACGAAGAAGGCCGTAACGTGATGTGGATGATGTTGCGGGCGCAGCCGCGCCCCTGTTTCAACCTCGATCTGGTGCACGATATTCTGGGACTCGCGCAGGCGGCACGAGACTCGGGCTTGCCGATCGACTTCTGGGTCACCGGCTCGCTGATTCCCACCATGTTCAACGTCGGCGGCGACCTCGATTTCTTCGCCGACACGATCCGCTCCGGCAAGCGCCAGGCGCTGCTTTCGTACGCGCGGGCTTGCGTGGATTGCGTCCACGCGGCGGCGCGCGGCTTCGACACCGGCGCGATTTCGATCGCGATGGTGGAGGGCACCGCGCTCGGCGGCGGATTCGAGGCGGCGCTCGCCCATCATTTCCTGCTCGCGCAGAACGACGCGCGCATGGGCTTTCCCGAAATCGCCTTCAACCTGTTCCCCGGCATGGGCGGCTATTCGCTGGTGGCGCGCAAGGCCGGCATGCGGCTCGCGGAGGAGCTGATCGGCGTGGGCGAATCGCATACGGCGGAATGGCACTTCGGCAAGGGGCTGGTCGATCAGCTATTCGAGCCGGGCGACGCTTATATGGCGACGCGCACGTTCATCGATACGCTCAAGCCGAAGATGAACGGCATCCGCGCGATGCTGCGCGCACGTCAGCGCGTGCTGCAACTGTCGCGCGCGGAACTGATGGAAATTACCGAGGACTGGGTGGACGCCGCGTTCACGATCGAAGAGAAGGATCTCGCCTTCATGGAGCGGCTGGTGATGCTGCAAAACCGCCGCAGCGCGAATCTGCGGCAGACGGCCAGCACCGCCAGTTTCGCGTGAGCGGCGTTCGCTCGTAGCGACAGCGAGCCGCGCAAGGGGGCGCGGCGCGGAAGCTCAGGCGATCAGCCTGAGCTTCTGCCTGTCCTGCAACCAGCGCTCGAATTCGGCGGCGGGCATGGCTTGCCCGTACAGGAAGCCCTGCACGTAATCCACGCCCAGGCCCTTCATGAACGTTTCCTCGGATTCCGTCTCGATGCCTTCGGCGACCACCTTGAAATCCAGTTCCTGCGCGACGGCCACCATCGAACGCACGAGCGCTTGCGCCTTGGTGTCGGCGTTGATCGAGCGCACGAAGCTGCGGTCGAGCTTGATTACGTCGAGCGGAATGCGGCCCAGTTGCGACAGCGAGGAATAACCGGTGCCGAAGTCGTCCAGATGAACCTGGGCGCCGATTTGCCGGAACTGCGTGATCAGATCGATGGCCGCCGCTTCGTCCTCGATCAGGCAACTCTCGGTGAGTTCCAGGTCGATCAGGCAGGGGTCGAGGTTCGCGTGCTGCAGCGCCTCGCTGAAATGCCGCACCACCGCCGTATCGACCAGTTGCCGCGCCGACACGTTGATCGCGATGCGCAGGTTGTAGCCGGCGGCTTTCCATTTGGCCGCCTGTTTCGCGGCCGTTTCCATGACCCAGCGGCCCAGCACGCCGATCAAACCGGATTCTTCCGCGTAACGGATGAATTCGGCCGGCATGATCTGCCCGCGCTCCGGCGAATTCCAGCGCACCAGCGCCTCGGCGCCCTGCACCGCGCCGGTGGTGAGCGACAGCTTGGGCTGGTAGTGCAGCGACAGTTGACCTTCCTCGATGCCGCGCCGCAGATTGGTGTCGAGCCACATGTACTCCGCCACCTTGCGGTTCATGACCGGCGAAAACACGCGGTAGGTGCGCTTGCCTTCGTCCTTGGCGACGTACATGGCGGTGTCCGCCGCGCGAATCAACGATTCGAGGCTCTCGCCGTGTTCCGGATAGCGCGCGATGCCGATCGAGCAGCCTGTGTAGACCTCGACGAGTCCGAGACTGAACGCGGTGCGCAGGCGTTCGAGAATGCGCTGCGCGGTGACTTCGAGCAGGTTCGCGGTGCCCTTGGCGGCGAGCACGATGAACTCGTCGCCGCCCAGGCGCGCGAGCGCGTCGCCCTCGTTCAGACAGGTCTTGATGGCCGCCGACACGTCGCGGATCAACTGGTCGCCGAACACGTGGCCGTAGTGATCGTTGACGCGCTTGAAGTTGTCGAGATCGAGAAACAGCACGCCGACCGCCTCGCCGGGGGCCGCTTGCTCGATGGCGGCGCGGATCTTGTCCTGGATCGCATTGCGGTTGGCGAGGCCGGTGAGTGAATCCGTATTCGCCAGTTCGATGAGCCGTTCCTGGGCGAGCCGTTCGTCGGTGATGTCGGTGCCCGAGCAGATCAGGAATTGTTCGTCCACGCCGCTGCCGCTGTGAACGAACTTGTTGCGAAACAGAAAGAGCCGCTCGCCGCGCACCGTCTTGACGCGCCGCTCCACTTCGTAGGACACGCCGCGATTGAAAAAGCCGGCGATGTTCTGGCTCGACGCCGCGCCGTCTTCGGTGGACATGAAAAGCGCCCACACGTTGCGGCCGACGATGTTCTCTTCCTTCACGCCGGTGAGTTCCTCGGCGAGCCGGTTAAAGCGCTGAATGCGCCCATGCCGGTCGACGATCACCACGACGGAATTGACTTCGGAAACGACCTGTTCGGCGAACGAAAGACCGTGCACCAGATCGCGCGCGACCGATTCGGTGTCGTCGTAAGCCGACGCCGTGCCCGCCCAGGTGTTGCCATTGAGCTTCTTGCCGACGAGATGCAGACGCAGCGGCTCGCCGAACAGACGCACGTCGAGCACGAGGTGGGAAGTGACGCCGGTGAGGCAGCGGACTTGCGAAGCCTGCTGGGGATTCAGCGGAATGGCGACATGGGCGGGCACGTCCCCGGTGACCGGCGCGAGTTCCAGTGCGTTGCTGTCGCTCGACAGACGCCAGCAAGGACTGCTCGTACCGAACTGGGCGAATAGCACCTGGTCGTGTTGGTCGTCGTTCATGAGAATCCCCGGGCGGTGTATGCCGGCGGCCGTTGATCAAGGCCGGTTGGCGGCAAACAGTCTCTTCATCATACTTAATTGAGACTGGTCTCATTGTAGCGAAGCGGCAGCATTCAGGCTTATAAAGATTTGACGATTGCGCGGCCGCGCGCTTTGGCGCGCTTTGGCTCACTTCACGGCACGATTCCGGTGCAATCGTCGTGGCGTCGCGGGAAAAACCCTAAAACCTGCGCGCCAGCCACCCGCGCGCCCGTTCGCGCTCCGCCGGAAGCGCCTCGACCGAAGCTTCGAACCAGAAAACCCCGCCGACGAGCGTGCCGATAACGACACCGTCGCGATACAAAATACGATTTCCCGTAACCGCCGGCACCCGTTCGCCCACCAGCAGCGTTCCCGTGAGATTCAGCGGATCGGTCGCGGCGACACAGACAAACGCACCGTCGTTCGCGTGCCGCCGCACCTCGCGCAGCAAGGGAATCGCCTCGGGCAGCGCGAATTGCTCGCCGGCGAGGCCGTTCACGAAGCGCCCGCCGCGAATCACGCCGCGCGCTTCGAGCCGTTGAAAAACGCGCAGCAGATCGCGCCACGGCGGCAGCCATTCCGCCTCGCGTTCGAGCAGGCGCCAGAACACCACGCCATAGCGGCGCAGCAACGTCATCGCGACGTGTTCGAGTACTTCCGGCGGCAACTGCCGGCGCCGCTCCGGCGTGCTTTCCGCAGACGCGGCGGCGGCGCTGCCGCGCCTGAGCAGCGCCCAGCGTCCCGCGTCGTCCATGCCGCCGATGAGCGCGCTCGCGCGCGCGCGCCGGCTGCCGGAAAAAGCGTTGCGTTTGGCGACCGGCTTCAGCAACGCGCGCAAGCCCGCGAAACTGTCGGAATTCACGAGGCCGGCGGCCACGAGTTCGCCCAGCGCGTTTTCCAGTTCCATACGCAGGACGCGAACTTCACTCAGCAGTTCGTCGAAGAACATCGCGCCGTGTTGCGACAGCGCGTCGTACACGCTTTGCGCGCGCGCCGATAACTCCGGTTGCCTCGACGGGTCGATCAGCGCGCTCCACACGCGGATGTGCGCTCGCGGCAGCAGCACGATCGGCGTGCCGCGCACGGGTCCGGCGGCGCTGCGCGCGCGCTCGGTGAGCCGGGTCCAGACGATCTTGCCGGCGCGGCATAGTTCGTCAAGCGAAGTACTGGAGTAGGCCTTCACGCGCGCGGGCAGGATGTCTTCTTCCCATGCGCCCGCCGCGGCCTGGAAGCCTTCCAGTTGTTCGAGCACCGCGGCGAGCGCGTCGCGTCCCTCGCTGCGCGTGTCCGGCGTCAAGTGCTGCCATTCGAACAGGAAGCGCATGAAGTCGTGCCGTTCCACCGGTTCGATCTCGCGCCGCAAGCGTTTGACGGTGTAGCGGTGAATCCGCGCGAGCAGGTGACGCTCGCACCATTCTTCTTCCGTCGCCCGGGGCGTGAAGCGGCCGCGCATCACGTAGCCTTCCGCTTCGAGACGCGTCAAGGTCCGTTCGACCGATGCCGCGGGCAACCCCAGCGCCTGCGCGATGGTGTTCACCGGCAGCGGGCCGAAGCCGGTGAGCCGCGCGCGTAACACGTCGAGCAGGGCGTCGTCGGCGTTCCATGCGTCGGCGTAGCCCTTCGGCGCGGTGAGCGGCGGCGCGAACGCGGCGTCGGGATAGAGCGCTTCGAAGCAGGTCAGGCGCTCGGCGCTCAGCCATAGCGTCGTGTGCGTGCCGGCGATGTTCAGGCGCGTGGCGCGGCCGGATTCGGCCAGCGACGCGAGCCAAGCCGGCCACCCTTCGTTGCGATGCGCTTCGGCCTCGGTGATGCAGGCGAGGCCCGTCAGCGCTTCGTGCATCTCGTCGGCGTTGCGCGCCTGCGGCCAGGCTTCGTCGCGCACGCTGTCGATCGCGGCGGCGTCGAGCGCGCCGAGGTCGTCGGCACTGGCGGGATCGGTCCAGCGGCGGTTCAGCACGGCTTGCGTGCGGCGCTCCTCGATCGGCGCGTCGTCGAGATAGGCGTACGGCTTGGCGGTGAGGATTTCGGCGGCCAGCGGCGAGGGCGCCGGCAGATCGCGGGCGACGAGCCGCACGTCGCCCTGTTCGATACGGCGCAGCAGCGCGATCCAGTGTTCGCTGTCCATGGCGTCGTGCAGACAGTCGTCGACGGTCTGATCCACCAGCGGATGACGCGGCAGTTCGCGCTCGCCGACGATGTTCTCCAGACACGCGGCCTGCTCGGGGAACACGCTCGCGAGCAGGTCCTCGCTGCGCATGCGCTGCAATTGCGGCGCGGTTTTGCGGCCGCCGGTGTAACGCGGCAAGCCGAGCGCGATGGTCGCGTTCCAGCGCCAGCGCACGCCGAACAGCGGCGCGTCGAGCAGCGCCTGGATCAGCAGATGCTCGGCGCTGTTCGAATGCAGATAGCGCCACACTTCGTCGAGCACGAACGAATGGCTGCCGGTGAGCGAGAGCACGATCGCGTCTTCGGTCGCGGCGGCTTGCAATTCGAAGTTGAAGTTGCGGCAAAACCGCTTCCTCAGCGCGAGACCCCACGCGCGGTTCACGCGGCTGCCGAACGGGGAGTGGATCACGAGCTGCGTGCCGCCGGATTCGTCGAAGAAGCGCTCCATGACGAGCGTGTCTTGCGTCGGCAGCACGCCGAGCGCGGCGCGCGCCCGCGCGAGATAGTCGACGATCTGGCGCGCGGCGGCTTCGTCGAGGCCGAGCGAATCGACGAGCCAGTCGATCGCGCGTTCGATGCGGGCGGTCATCGTTGGGTCGGTTGCGGCAATTGCGGCAGTTGCGGCGGGCGGCGCGTCGGCGGCGATTGCCGCCGACGATGCCGATTCCGCCGATCCCCCATCCCGCGTTTCGACAACAGCCGAGGCCGCCTTTGCGCGCGTTTTCGCCGTCGCCGACAACGCCGGCCGCTTCGCGTTCCGGCGCGTCGACGACGGCTCGCCGTGCGAAACCGTCGCGGGCTCCTCCTCTCCATCGAGCCAGCGCCCGATCTGCTCGCGCAAGCGCGCCACGCCGAGCGAGAGTTCATCGCTGCGCCCCGGCGCCTCGCCCAGCCAGAACGGAATGTTCGGCGGCTGGCCCTGCGCGTCCTCGACTCGCACGCGGCCGCTCTCGATCCGCAGAATCCGGTATGACGCATTGCCGAGTTGAAACACGTCGCCGGCAAGACTTTCGACCGCGAAATCCTCGTTGACGGTGCCGATATTGATCGCCTGCGGTTCGAGCACGACCGCATAGTCGGCGTTCTCGGGAATCGTGCCGCCCGAGGTCACCGCGACCAGCTTGCCGCCGCGCCGGCCGCGCAAGGTGCCGCTCACGACGTCGCGATGGATGTACGCGCCGCGCGGGCCGTTGCGGCTCGTATAGCCTTCGACGAGCATGCGCAGCACCGCGTCGTATTGCTCGCGCTCCAGCTCCGCGTAGGGCGCGGCGCGCCGCATCATCTCGAACAGCGCATCCTCGTTCCACTCGGCGCTCGACACTTCCGCGACGATCTGTTGCGCGAGCACGTCGAGCGGCGCGCGCGGAATCCGCAGCGCGTCGAGTTCGCCGCGCCGCACGCAATCGAGCAGCGCCGCGCATTCGATCAGATCGTCGCGCGAAACCGGAAAAAGCCGCCCCTTCGGCATGCCGCCCACGTGATGCCCCGACCGACCGACGCGTTGCAGGAACGGCGCGATCGCGCGCGGCGAACCCATCTGGCAGACCAGATCGACGTCGCCGATATCGATGCCGAGTTCCAGCGAAGCCGTGGCGATCAGCACGCGCAACTCGCCGCGTTTCAGGCGCTGCTCGGCATCGAAACGATGTTCCCTGGCGAGGCTTCCGTGATGCGCGGCCACCGCTTCCTTGCCGAGCCGCTCGGTCAGATGACGCGCGGCGCGCTCGGCCATGCGGCGCGTGTTGACGAAAATCAGCGTGGTGCGGTGCATCGCGACGAGTTCGGCGAGGCGGTCGTAGACGCGCTCCCAGACTTCGTTCGGCATGACCGCTTCGAGCGGCACCGGGGGAATGTCCAGCGCGAGGTCGCGCGCGCGAATATGGCCCACGTCGACGATCGCGCAGTCGGCGGGCAGCCCGCTGTCGATGCTCGCGCCGCCCACCAGAAAGCGCGCCACCGCGCTCACGGGTTTTTGCGTGGCCGACAGGCCGATGCGCGGCAGGCGCCGCGCGCACAGCGCGTCGAGCCGTTCGAGACTGAGCGCGAGATGGCTGCCGCGCTTGCTGCCGGCCAGCGCATGAATTTCATCGACGATCACGGTGCGCACCGTCGACAGCATGCGGCGGCCCGAGTCCGAACCGAGCAGCACGTAGAGCGATTCGGGCGTGGTGACGAGAATATGCGGCGCGCGCTTTCTGAGCGCGCTGCGTTCCTGCTGCGTGGTGTCGCCGGTGCGCACGGCGGTGCGGATGTCCAGCGGCGGCAGGCCGCGCGCGTCGAGTTCCGCGGCGATGCCTTGCAACGGCATTTGCAGATTGAGGCGAATGTCGTTCGAGAGCGCCTTGAGCGGCGACACGTAGACCACCAGCGTTTCGTCCGGCAACGCGCCGCCGTTGGCGAGACCCTGATGGACGAGATCGTCGAGCGCCGAGAGGAACGCGGTGAGGGTCTTGCCGGAACCGGTCGGCGCGGCGACCAGCGTCGAGCGGCCTCGGCGAATCTGCGGCCAGGCGGCGGCCTGCGCGTCGGTGGGGCCGGGGAACGTGTTCAGAAACCAGCCGGCGACCGCGGGATGGAAGTCGTCGAGCGCGCGGGCCGTGGCGGCGCTGATGGGGGAATCCACCGCGTCAGCCTGGGCAGGGCCCGCGGTCGCGGGTCCCGCGGAAGCCGCGCGCAAGGCGGCGGCGGAGGTCGAAGCCGAAGTCATGCCTGCGTAGTTGGGGGCGCGACGTGCCATATCCAGAGAGCCGCGAAAAAACGGCGTAGTGCGAGATCCAGAACCGAGTCTCGCAGGTTTTGCGGGCTTTGCCGAGAGCGCACCGGCGCAAGCGTAATCAGGGCTCAGTTTGCTTGCCCGTTCCGCCGAACCAGCGCTGCTCGATCGACGACATCAGCCAGGCCACCAGCAGCGCGCAGACGGTGCCGAGCGTCACTTCGCCGAGGCGCAGCAGCGCGATGTCCCACGCGGGACCGATGCCCGGCACCAGCAGCATGATGGTCGCGGTGATGCCGCCCAGACGCGCCGCGCTGCCCACGTTGACGACCCAGCAAATCACGATCGCCACCGCCACGGTGGCCGCATAGGCCGCGAAATGACCGCCGCCCAGCGCGGCGCCGAGCAGCCCGCATACACCGCCCGCCATCGCGCCGATGAACTGATCGCGCGACAGCTTGCGGGTGTCGATATAACTATGCTGGCTGACCGCGATCGCGGTGATCGCGGCCCAGAAAGCCTGTTCGGTGTGCAGCGCGCGGCCGATCGCGAAGGCGAGACTGGCGCCCGCAACGGCTTGCACGGCCATCACGCAGCCTTCGGTCAGCCGCTCGTTGAGCGGCAGCGACTTCAGAAACGCAAACAGCGAGTTGGCCTCGGACGCGCGCGCGCCGCGTGTGGGCTTGTCGGTTGAGCTCATCGGATGGGTCGGGACGCGTGATCGCAGCGGGAAGGTTCCGTATTCTAGTGACTGCGCGCCCGCTCACTGTCGCCGCTCACTGTCCCCCTAACCGTCCCCGCTGCGCAGCCGGTGATACCAGTTCATCAGCGGCGTGGCGGAGACGCCGTGAATCACCACCGAAGCGGCGACCACCGACAACGTGAGCGGCGCCAGCGGAACGACGTCCGCCGCCGCGCCGTGTTCGAGCGCATACGCGAGGTAGTAGAACGAGCCGATGCCGCGTATGCCGAACCAGCTCATCAAACGCCGCTGCGCGGGCGTCGCGCTCGATCCGATCAGCGACAGCTCCACCGCTACCGGCCGCACGAGCAGAAACAGCGCGGCGCCGAGCGCCACCGTCCGCCACGTGACGAGCGGCGCTTGCAGCGTGGCGAGCACGTTGCCGACCATCGCCATGACCGCGACTTCGGCGATGCGTTCGAGTTCGATCGTGAAGCCGAGCACCGACTCCGCCATATACGCGTGCGCCTTGCTCGGGTTGGCCGCGGTTGCGTCGACGTCCTCGGAATCCACAGTGCCGATCGCCCGGCGAGGCGAGACCGCGCCGCTCGCGCGATGCTCGACGCGGCGCATCGCGACGCCTGCCGCGAACACGGCCAGAAAGCCATAGGTATGCGCGAGTTGTGCCGTACCGAACGAAAGCTCGATCAGACCGAGCGCGAAAAAGCCTTCGAGACCGAGCGCCTGCGCATGGCGCGTGCGCAGCCAGGCGACCGCGTGCGTCGTGGCCCAGCCGAGCAGGGCGCCGATCGCGATCGCGCCCGCCACGCCCCATGCGATGCGGCCCGCGAGTTCGAGGTTCAGCACCTCGGACGCATCGGCGCCTGGCGCCGCGCATAGAGCGAGGCCGAGCAGCGCGAAGGGCAGCGCGATGCCGTCGTTGAGGCCGCCTTCGCCGGAGAGCGCGAAACGCAGCAGGTCGTGATCGCCGGGGTCGCGCACCTGCACGTCGTGTGCGAGCACGGGATCGGTCGGCGCGAGGATCGCCGCGAGCAGCAGCGAGGGGCCCCAACCGAGTTGCAGGACGTACACGCCGAAGAGCGTCAGCAGCGGAATGGTGGCGAGCATCGCGAGGAAGCCGAGGCGCAGCGGCACGGTCCAGAGTTTTTCCAGCACGCCCAGGCGCAAGCGCAGGCCGATGGCGAACAGCGACACCAGCAGCGCGACTTCGGTGATCGTGCGCAGCAGATGCGCGTCGGCCACCATATCGAGGTGCAACAGGCCGAGGCCGGGCGATGCGAGCGCGTAGCCGATCGCGAGGTAGAACATGGCGGCGCTGACGGGCAGGCGCCGCAGTGTCGTCGCCGCCACGCCCATGAAGACGAGCACCGCGCCGACGATGAGAAACCACAACGTTTCGTGCATGAGGATCCGGTGAGAGCCGGCGTGCGGATGACGCATGCCTGGCCGATTGAAAGACGCGCGCGGAAAACGCGCCGCGCCAGCGCGCGTCGGGGCATTCTTCAGGACACGCGTCGCACTCGCTGCGCATTAAACCGCATCAAGCCGCATCAAGCCGCATCAAGCCGCATCAAGGCGCGCGTCCGAACGCCTCGCGCAACTTGCGCTTCGCCTGTTGCAAGGTACTGCGGCGCGTCTTGGGCAAATTCCTGCCCGCGCGATTGATATAGAAGTTCAGCATCGACATCGCCGACTGGAACGGCGTGCCCTTGCGACGGCGGCTTTTCGTCGACGACTGCTTGAGCGATTGCGCAATCTCCTGGGCATTGCCGGTTTTGAAAATATTGTGTTCGAGGTCCATCGCGTCGCTGGTTTCCATCACGTGATGCGACCACTTGCGCGGACTCTTCGCGCCGCCTCCGTTGGCTGTTTTGGCGCGATGCGCCGCGTGCGCATGCGCATGGCGTTGGCGTGGCGGTCGTCCTGACTTGCCGCGCGCAACCGGGCGTTTCGATTTGCCGGTGGCTTTCCGGGTGGCCATGATTTCGCCTCCTTGTCAGGCTGGCTTCGCGCTCGTCTACCGTCGATCGCCGATGCGGCGATTCGCTAAGGCGAAGTGAAATGCGCCGGCTGCCGCCCAGGCGGCGAGCCGGCGCATGAAAAGCGGACGGGTGCCGAAACTCGACTTTCGTCGCACCCGTCCGCGATTGGCGTGCGGGTTACAGCTTCACCCCGCCGGCCTCCGGCGCATCCGACGCTCCGGGAGGAATGTCGCCGACGCCCACGTCGTCGCGTCGCGTGAACCGGTCGCGGCCCCAATAAGGTTCGGTGCCGTAGTACTGGTGCACGCTCGTGGCCCAGCTCTGATCCGCCATCGAGGGCCAGTGATCCTTGTCGAAGCCCGGTGCGGTCTTCACGCGTTCAGCCGTCATGTTGAGCACGAAGCATTTCTGGTCCGTGTCGAGCGTCAACGCGCTCCAGGGAATCGCCAGCAGCTTGTCGCCGATGCCGAGGAAACCGCCGCTCGACATCACCGCGTAGGCGATGCGGCCCGAGCGCACGTCGAGCATGATGTCCTTGATGTTGCCGATGTCCTCGCCGTCGCTGCTGAGCACGGTGTTGTCGTCGAGGGTATCCGCCGCCATCACGTCGGGGCCCGGACCTTCCGCGGTCGCGGCGCCCTTGCCGACGATACGCGCGCCCTGGCTTTGCCCTGCGCCGCCTTGCGTCTGTGTTTGATGGACCATGATGAGCCTCCTCTAAGGGTTGATGATGTATGCGGGACCCAGCAACGCGCGTTCCTTCCAGGCGGCTTGTCCCACAGACCGCCCATGACGAAAGTGAGTTGCGCCGCGTATGAGAACGTCTGAAATCCAGGCAGGGCGAACGCGTAAAGCATGCTGACGCGTTTGCAATTATTTCGTCGGAATGGACGGACTGAACTGATGATTGCACCGCTACCGCAAGGCTTCATTGCGTGGTTCATTGCGTGGTTCATTGCGGTGAAACGTTCAGCCGTCTTCTCCCACTTCGGCGGGGTCCGGCAGTTCGGGCAGATCGCGATCGTCGGTCGGCGGGGCGGGTTGGCCGTGATCGTTTTCCGATGCCGGTGCGTTGGCTGCGTCGTCGGGTGTCGGCTTGGCTTGCATTGTTTTCTCCGTGAGGAACGTGGCGACGAAGATCACGCACGCCGCATGCCAAAGCCATTCGCGCCGCCGCCGCGTTCGTGCGAGGCATACCCCTTGCTGAATGTTGGACACACAGTGCGAGCCGCCGCGGTGGCGGTACACAAGGTTCATTCGCGCATGGAGGCAAGTGGCAACAACCGGTATTGCTCCGGCTGTATCGATGCAAGCGATGCATGCAGTGTGACTTTCGTCATGAAGTCATGAAGTCATGAAGCGAACGCGCATGCAGGGCGGCATCGGGGAGAACGATCATGGTCCAACGAATTCATTACCAGATGAATATCTGCGGTGGCGATTTCAGTCACGTGCGCGAATGCTTTCGCAACTGGAAGTCCGAGACGCTCATATATCGCAGGAACCAGCGGATGTTCGAGGGGAAACAGGAAGTGCGGCCGTTGTCGGAACGCGTGTTCGATAACGGCGAAGTCGCGCACGAGGCGCTCGAACGCGTGTGCGGGCCGCGCGATCCTTACGCGCTAGCCGCCGAGATTCACGATGGCGAGCGCGACGTGTGGCTCGTGATGGCCGCGTTCGAAGAAGAGGCTTGATGCGCTTTCGCGCCGGGTGACGCGCCGGCGTCTTTACGCTTGCGTGCGACGCGCGACTTCTTCAGCAACGCGGTGAGCGAACCGTTGACGCTGTCGGCCACTTCCGCCTCGCGCGCCTTGCGGCCTTTCGCGCCCGACTGACGCGCCCGTTTCGCCGCGCGCTTCTCCGCCCGCGCGAGCAATGCGGCGAACGCCGCTTCATCCACTCTCAATCCCCGGCGCGTCTTGCCCTCCGGCAAGCAGCGCAATTCGTCGGCTTCGAACGCGCTGATCACGGCCGGGTGAATGTAGCAGCGCCGGCATACGGACGGTGTATTGCGCAGCAAGTCCGCGACGTCCTTGACGGTGGCGACGAGGTGGCGGCGCGCTTCCGCCGCGCTGCTGCATACCAGCCGTCGCAGCGCGGCCATCGCGTAGACGCTGCCGGCCCACGTTCGATAGTCCTTCGCGGTGAAGTCCGCGCCGCTCGCCCGGCGCAGATAGTCGTTGATATCGGTGGAGCCTACCGTGCGGCGCGTGCCGTCATCGTCGAGATACTGGAACAGGTCATGTCCCGGCAGTTCGGCGCAGCGCCGAACGATGCGCTTGACGCGCGGATTGTTCACCGTGACCTCGTGTTCGATGCCGCTCTTGCCGCGAAACTTGAAGCGCAAATGGCCCGCTTCGATCTTCACGTGCTTTTTACGCAGCGTCGTCAAACCGTACGACTGGTTCTCGCGTGCGTACTCCACGCTGCCGATGCGAATCAGCGTCGTGTCGAGCAACTGCACGATCGCCGCGATGACCTTGTCGCTCGGCATGCCGGGGCGTTTCAGATCGCGTGCGACGCGCGCGCGGATGCGCGGCAACGCGCGGCCGAACTCGGCCATGCGCTCGTATTTGTCGGCATCGCGCGTCTCGCGCCAGCGCGGGTGATAGCGATACTGCTTGCGTCCGCGCGCGTCGCGCCCGGTCGCCTGGATATGGCCGCGCGGGTCGGGACAAATCCACACGTTCTCGTAAGCCGGTGGAATCGCGAGCGCATTGATGCGTTGGATTTCGTCTTTGTCCTCGATGCGTTGGCCGTCGACGTCGAAATACGCGAAGCCGTCCTTTTCACGCTGGCGCGTATAGCCGGGCCGGCTGTCGTCCGCGTGCCGCAAGCCCGGCGGCATGGCGGCCGCCGTCGCTTGCCGCGCGCTGTCGGCGGCGCGTTCGCGCTCGGGGTGTCGTTGCATCGGCTTGATGGTGGCGGCCATGGTCGCGGGTAGAAGTTTCAAGCGTGAGGCGCGCTGTGCGCCGGTGAATGGCTAGAGCAAGGTCGATGCCTGCCGCCCGTTTCGCGCGCCGCGGCACGAGCGGGCGGAACGGTCCTTGCGAACCCTTGCTACGCGTCATCAACAGACCAAGGAGATCGTCATGAGCAGCACGCTGAATCCCGATGAAGAGCCGCAAAACGTCGTCAAGCCCACCGCGGGCACGACGGGCGAACGCGGCCCGAGCGATTCGTCCGACAGCGGCAGCGATATCGCCGGCGCCAAGCGTCATGAATTCGATGTCGACACCGAGCTGGACAACCATGCGCTCGAGACCGGCGAGGCCGAACTCGGCAGCGACACCGACCGCGCCGGCACCGGCGAGCGGGCGGCCGCCGACGGTGACTCCACGCTGGAGGCCGACCGCGACATCGAGCCCGACCGCATCATCGGCCCGGCCGACCCGCAGCTTACCGACGACGACGGCCTCGACGAAGACCCGAGCGGCGTCTAGCCGTCGACAAGAACGAGCGGTTCCCGCGTGTTGCGACCAGCGGCAACGCGAGCGTCGCGTCGAACCGCGCCGCGCCAGCAAGGGCGGCCCGCCGCCAGCGGCGCTGCGGTCGAACGCATGGGGTTAGCACGTCGACAAGGCACATCTTTTGCTGATCCAGCAGCAAGCAGGGGACCACGCCGCGCGCTACGCCTGGTCCCGCACTAACGAAGGAGAGCATGCATGGCAAACACGTTGAATGGTTACAAGGTAGCGGTACTCGCCGTGGACGGTTTCGAACAGGCCGAGTTGATCGAGCCGAAACGCGCGCTCGCCGAGGCGGGCGCGACGGTGCACGTCATTTCCGCGAAGCCCGGCAAGATCCAGGGATTCAGACACGTCGACAAGGGCGACACCGTGGACGTGGATGCAACGTTCGACAAGGCGAGCGCGGACGACTACGACGCCGTGGTGCTGCCAGGCGGTGTGGTCAACGGCGACGCGATTCGTTCGCTGCCGCAGGCGCAGGCTTTCGTGAAGGCCGCCGACAGCGCGAAGAAGCCCATCGCGGTGATCTGCCACGGCACGTGGTTGCCGGTCTCGGCGGGGATCATCAAGGGCCGCACGGTGACGAGCTGGCCGAGCCTGCAGGACGATATTCGCAACGCCGGCGGCACGTGGGTGGACAAGGAGGTCGTGGAGGACGGCAATCTGATCAGCAGCCGCAAACCCGACGACATTCCCGCTTTCAACAAGACGCTGATCGCGCAATTGGCGAAGCGGCACGCTGCCTAGGCGAGCTGCGATGCGCGAGGCGCGCGCCGGTTGCCATGCCGCGCCCCGTCGACCATCGAGCTTGCGCGCCGGCTCCGTCGAACAGGGAGAAAATGCATGAAACCCAAGTATTCCCTACAAGTGATGACCGTGGCGCTCGGCCTCGCCGCGGCATCGATCGGCACCGCGCATGCGCAGGCGAGCGACGCCCCGGCCAGTGAAGCGCCGGCCGGCGGCACCGTGCTTTCGCCGGCGGATCAGCAGTTCATGCAGAACGCCGGCCAGGCCGACGCCACCGAAATCGCGGCCAGCAAGATGGCGCTGAAGAATTCAAGCGATCCGAAGGTGAAGCAATTCGCGCAGCAGATGATCGACGAGCACATGAGACTCTCGCGCAGCATGGCGGTGCTCGCCGCGAAGAAGCGGCTCCCCGCGGCGCCGGCCGCCGACTCCGCGCTGGTCGGCAAACTGCAGACGCTCAAGGGCAAGGAGTTCGATCAGGCCTACGTCGAGCAGATCGGACTGGAAGCGCATCAGAGAGCGGTCGACCTCTTCGAGCAGGAAGGCCGCAGCGGCACCGACGCGCAATTGAAGGCCGCGGCGCAGCACGCGCTGCCCACCATCAAGCATCATCTTGCGATGGCGCAGCAACTCGCCGGCGCCATGAAGGGTTCGCCATGAGCGCAATCCTGCCGCGGCCGGCCTATGAGGATTCCCTTATGCAGATCACCTTTCCCGACGACGAACCGACCTTCGACGGAGCGAATCTGAGGGTGCGCTTCACCGCGCGTGTCGAAGGCGAGCCGGTTGTATGCGAGATCACCGCTGAGGCGCTGGAAGATCATTTCGGCGCCGAGTCCTTGCTGGAAGGCGCGCTGATGGCCGCCTTCGAGCAGGGCCGCAATCGCATCCGTTCGGTCTGCGCGGAAGCGCTCGACCAGAACGGCGGCGAAAGCGTAGTGTTGCATAGCGGACTGTTCAGGGTGGAAGGCATGGACCCCGATTGCGGCACCGCGGGGTAGTCCCCGGTGCATGCCGGCCGCGCGCTGGGCGGAGCAACACAGCGCGGCGGCATGGTCCGCAGACGCCATTAACGATGCAAGGAGGCCTCATGTCACTCATCGTCGCAGCGCGCTTCACGACTTTCCCCGCCGCCGAGGAAGCGGCGCAAAAGCTCTTCAACGCAGGTTTCGTCGAAGAAGACGTCACCCTGTTTTTCGTCAATCCGCGCGGCCAGCACGCGCGCTATCCGATCGGCGGCGATAGCGCCACCGATCCGGGCGCGAAGGGGGCGCCCAAGGGCGCGGGTCTGGGCGTCACCATTGGCGCCGTGGTCGGCGCGGTGGTGGGCGTCGGCATTTTCGCGGCGTTTTCCGCGCCGTTCATCGTCTCGCTGATCGCGGCCGGCGTCGGTGCGTACGTCGGATCATTGATGGGCGCGATGGCGCGCACCGCCCTCGACGGCGAGAAAAACGGCTTTCCACCCGTCCACCATGAGTTGCGCGATTCGGGCGTGCTCGTCGCCGTGCATGTTTCGCCCGACAATCAGCTCGACGCCGCGCGCGTCTTGCGCGAAGCGGGGGGCGCGGCGATCGAGCGGGCAAGCGGGCGCTGGCAGCAGGGGCGCTGGGCCGATTTCGATCCGCTCAAGGAACCCGTGCCGCTCGACGAGTACAGCGAGAAGCGCGCCTGATCGGGACTGCGCAGACCGGAAGTTCGCGCGCGTCAGCTTGCGGGCAAGCGCAGGCACGTCTGATGCGGGTAGCAACAGCGAACGCCGTTGCCGCACGCAAGTGCCTGGCTGCGGATTCGACGATCAACGAAACCCAGGAGGTATTGAATGGCTACGAACGTTGTTTCCGTGCTGAACGATCTGATCGAAACGTCGAAGGACGGCGAGAAGGGTTTCCGCAAGGCCGCCGAGGATGCGCACGATCCGCAATTGAAGACGGTCTTCGTGTCGGCTGCCGACGCCTGCGCGCTCGGCGCGCGCGAACTGCAGGACACGGTTCAGGGTCTGGGCGGCAAGCCCGAGACGGGCGGCAGCGTGGGCGGCGCCTTGCATCGCGGCTGGGTCGACGTGAAGTCGGCCGTGGCCGATCGCAGCGATCACGCGATTCTGGTGGAATGCGAGCGGGGCGAGGATGTCGCGAAGAAGCGCTATCACGACGCGCTCGAAAAGGAGCTGCCGCTGGACGTCCGCGCGATAGTCGAGCGGCAATATCAGGGCGTGCTGCAAAACCACGACCGCGTGCGCGCGCTGCGCGATCAGTACGCGGCGGCTAACCGGTAATCGACGCTGTTCAGGGCGGCCGGCGCGTTGTCCGGCGCCGGCCGCATGAACGGAAAGCCGTCCGCGTGACGGCTTTTTTACTGGAACGCCTTGTTCAAACGAAAAAAGCGCCGGCCAGAAGCCGGCGCCTTGTCTTCGATATCGGCGCTCGTTGTCGATCCCGATCTTATTCGGCGGCGACCTTGAGATGGTTCTTCACGCTCGTCACGCCCTTCACGTTCTGCACGACCTCTTCGGCCGCGGAACGCTCCTCGGCCGACGGCACCGTCCCCGTGAGCGAAACGACGCCCTTGCGGGTCTTCACGTGGATATGGGTCGACTTGAGGTTCTTCGTCGCCAGCAGATCGGCCTTGGCCTTGGTGGTGATGGTGCCGTCGCTGATGTGCTCGCCCATGGTCTCGGACGCTACCGGCCGGATCGAGTCGTTCGTTTGCGCGCTCACGTTCAAGGCGAAGGCGACACATGCGATGCTGCCAGCGGTCTTCAGGACTTGAATGGTCTTCATGTTTCTTTCTCCTTCTGGTGTTGATGAAAATTGCGGTCTTGTTACCTGCGATCGATCGCGGCGAAAAACCGCCGATGAGTCGCGTGGGGCCGTTGCCGCTACGGTTTCCTTCCGGGCCCCCGTTATCGACACCGGACATTGCCGCGCTCCTGGGTAGCGCGCTGCGCTTCATGCGCGCAGCCATGTCCGTCCACATCGTGCCTTTCCGCAATCTTCATGCCCGTAGGCGAGGGCGCGCCGTCATCGCGCGTGCGGAGGCATGCCGGGGTTCGTCGATGAACGGACAAGCGAGCGGCAGCCCTGTCGGGCGCGTCTTCGCGCGCGATGCCGGGACGCGGACCGGAAATTGCCGGGTGCTTGTAAAAATGGCGCTCGCGGCCTGCGCAATTCGCGCGCCCGAAAAAAGCAAAGCGTAGGAAAAACAGGGCGTTGCGCGAGTTGGTATGACAGTTGCTCTGAAGAGGTCACTCACCACGATCAGCTCATTAACGGGACCTCACTACAATGCCTTCAATTGAACTACGCACAAGGCAGTCTCTCGCACTCACGCCGCGCCTGCAGCAATCCGTGCGTCTGTTGCAGTTGTCGTCTCTGGAGTTCCAGCAGGAGTTGCGCACGGCGCTCGACACTAATCCGTTCCTCGAATACGACTCGTCGGAGACCGAGGATGTGGCGCTTGCCGGCGCCACGCCCGACGAGGACGGCGCCGGCGTGCTGCCGGTGGCCGATACGGTCGCCGCCGTCGAGCCGGACCCGTTGCCGGCTGAGAGCGCCGTCAGCGAGACGCTCGAAAGCGCGGGCCAGGACGAGATGCCCGGCGACTTTTCCGGCGATTACAACACCCGCGGTTCGACGCGCCAGAACGGCGATTCGGACGGCAGCGATCCCGCCGAATGGGCGCGCTCGCAACCGACCTTGCGCGAGCAGTTGCACGACGCGCTGCGCCTCTATCGGCTCGACGATCGCGACCGCGCGGTGGCGCGCTTCGTCATCGAGGCGCTCGACGACGACGGCTATCTGCGCCAGGATCTCGCGGACCTCGCCGACAGCGTCGATCTCGAACCCGAACTGACCGAGGAAGAATTGCTCGTCGCGCTGCGGCTCGTGCAGTCGCTCGACCGTCCGGGCCTCGGCGCGCGCTCGTTGTCCGAGTGTCTGTTGCTACAGGTGAACGCCTTGCCCGCCGACACGCCGGGGCGCGACGTGGCGCGGCAAATCGTCGAGCATCATCTGGAACGGCTCGCGCGCCGCGAACAGGCCGAACTGCAAAAGCAGATCGGCTGCAGCGCCGATGAATTGCGGGTGGCCTGCGCGCTGGTGCGCAAGCTCGATCCGAAGCCGGGCAATTGCTACGGCCGTACCGAAGACAACTACGTGGTGCCGGACGTGATCGTGCGCCAGGTGCGCAACAAGTGGGTGGTGACGATCAACCCGGCGGTGCAGCCGCGCGCGCGCATCCACCGCATGTATGCGGAACTGTTCGCGCAGTCGGCCGGCGCGAGCCGCTCGCCGCTCGCGCAGCAGTTGCAGGAGGCGCGCTGGCTGATCCGCAACGCGCAGCAGCGCTTCGATACGATTCAGCGGGTGGCCGAATGCATCGTCGCGCATCAGAAGGCCTTCTTCCAGTACGGCGAAATCGCGCTCAAGCCGATGGTGCTGCGCGACGTCGCCGATGAACTCGGCCTGCACGAATCCACCATCTCGCGCGCCACCGGCAACAAATATATGGCCACGCCGCGCGGCATTTTCGAATTCAAGCATTTCTTCCCGCGCGAACTCGGCACGGAAAGCGGCGGCACCTGCTCGGCCGCGGCCGTGCGCGCGCTGCTCAAGGAAATGATCGCCGCGGAAAACACGCGCGATCCGCTCTCGGACGTCACGCTGGCCAGGATGCTCGCCGATCAGGGGGTGCTGGTGGCGCGCCGCACGGTAGCGAAATACCGGCATCTGATGAAGGTGCCGCCGGCGGAACTACGCCGCCAGATTTAGGCGCACCTCGCCCCGTGCAAACGGGGCCGCGCTGAAGGGCCACGCGAGGCTGATTGATCGCGTGGCTTTTTTTCGTCCTTGCGCGGGGTTGCTCCCTCGGCTCTGGACGTTTGGCACGCGCCCCATTACATTGGCGGCTTCGGTCAAGCGGGGTGAGCGCCATGAAGTACTCGAATCTGGTCGAGCGTTTGCAAGGCAGGCGCACGTCCGCGTGGGAAATCCATCGCGCCGCGTGGGAAGCGCTCGCGCGGGGCGAGGACGTCATCGTGCTGAGCGTGGGCGACCCCGACTTTCCCACGCCCGCGCCGATCGTCGAGCGCGCAGTCGAGGCCTTGCGCGAGGGCGACACGCATTACAGCGCGGTGTCGGGTCGCGAGCCGGTGCGCGTGGCGATTGCCGCGGAACACGCGCGCATGACCGGTTGCGAGGTCAGCGCCGCCAACGTGATTCTCACGGCGGGCGCGCAGAACGGCGTGTTCGCCGCGTCGCTGTGTCTGCTCGAAGCGGGCGATGAAGTGATCGTCCCCGAGCCGATGTATCTCACCTACGAGGCTTGCGTGCGTGTCGCGGGCGCGACGCTCGTGCCGGTGCCGGTCGATGCCGCGCGAGCGTTTCACGTCGACTGCGACGCGCTCGAAGCAGCCGTCACGCCGCGCACCAAGGCGATTTTCTTCGCGACGCCCTGCAATCCCACCGGCGTGGTGATGCAGCGCGCCGATCTCGAACGCATCGCGCGGCTCGCCTGCGAGCATGATTTGTGGGTGCTGTCGGACGAGGTCTACGCCGATCTTACGTTCGAGCGCGAGCATGTGAGCATCGCCGCGTTGCCCGGCATGGCGGAGCGCACGGTGACGCTCGGCAGTCTGTCGAAATCGCATGCGATGGCGGGCTGGCGCGTCGGCTGGGCAATCGGACCGGCGGTGCTGATCGAGCACATGGGGCGGCTGGCGCTCGCGATGCTGTATGGCTTGCCGGGCTTCATCCAGGAAGCCGCGCTGACGGCCGTGCGGAACAAGGCGCACATTGCCGCCGAGATGCGCGACATTTACCGGCGCAGGCGCGATGTGGTGTTCGAGCGACTGCGCCGCGTGCCGGGCTTGCGTTGTCTGCTGCCGGAAGCCGGCATGTTCATGATGGTCGACGTCAGCGGCACCGGCCTCGATACGGTTGATTTCACGTGGCGGCTATTTCGCGCGCAAGGCGTGTCGCTGCTCGACGCGAGTGCTTTCGGCGAGACCGCGAACGGCTTCGTGCGCTTGGGCTTCGTGGTCGACGAGGCGCAACTCATCGACGCATGCGAGCGGATCGAGGCGTTCGTCGTGGGGTTGAATCGCGCGTAAGCGTTTCATTCGACCGCGGATGGAAGCGGGCGGCGGCCGCTTTTATCCGCGTTGCCGGGCTCATCGGCGAGCTTCGCCGCGGGCCGTTGACCGCTATAATTGACGCGACCCTGGACGGCACCGACTCTCGACGGCACGTTCACGCGCTTCATCCATGCCGCGTCCCAGGCTGCTGTTTTCCACCTCGTTGTGCTTTGATAACCGGCTTCGCCAAACGCTGCCCATGCCCTTCGCCCCGATCCAGTCCTTCACGCGCAAACGACTCTCCGACGTCGTGTCCGACCAGATCAAGCAACTGATCTCGGACGGCTCGCTGATGCCCGGCGACCGCCTGCCGGCCGAACGCGATCTGGCCACGCAACTCGGCGTGTCGCGGCCTTCGTTGCGCGAGGCGCTGATCAGGCTGGAGGCGGACGGTTATATCGAAACGTCGGGGCGGGGCGGCTTCACGGTGGTCGACGTCACCGCGCCGATCATCTCCAAGCCGCTCGCCGAACTGTTGCTGCAAAACCCGCGCACCAGCGCCGATATTCTGGAGTTGCGCCAGGGGCTCGAATCGATTTCGACGGCGTATGCCGCCGAGCGCGCCAGCGCCGCCGACCTGAAAAAAATCACCCGCGCATTCGAGGCGTTGAAGGCCGGCTCGCTGTCCCGCGACCGCGTGAATCTCGCGGAACTGGACGCCGCGTTCCATCTCGCGATCGCCGACTCCACCCATAACATCGCGCTCGCGCACGTGATGCACGGCATCCATACGCTGATTCGCGAAGGCATGCGCCAATACCATCGGCTGATCGATTACGACGACGCGATGGAGAAACAGTTGATGAGCCAGCACCAGGCCATCTACGACGCCGTCATGGCCCGCGACCCGCAAAAGGCGCGCAAGGCCACCGAGCGTCATCTGGCGTATGTGCGCGAGATGTATAAGGAAGACGCCGCGAAGTCTTCGTCGAGCGTGGTTTCCTGACTAGCCGTGCCCGGCCGCGCCCCGGCGGCCTTCATCGACAGGTGAGCGGTTGCGGCGCTTCGCCTTCAATCTTCTCCAGCCCGATTTCAGATTGACGCCTCGCGGGGACTTCCCTATAGTTCGTGGTCAGACCAACATTACCAGTCTTGCTGCCGGGCGATGCGGAACCGGACAGGGCGGCTGTTTATCTCCCCAATGAACTTATGAAAGTCGCGCTGTTTATCCCGTGTTTCATCGACGCGTTCTATCCCGAGGTGGGGATCGCCACGCTCGAATTGCTCGAACGCTTCGGCATCGAGGTCGATTATCCGCAGGAGCAAACCTGCTGCGGCCAGCCGATGGCGAACAGCGGCGCGCACGCCGAGGCAGCCGGCGCCGAGCGGGTGTTCGTGCGCAACTTCGCCGGCTACGACTATATCGTCGGGCCGTCGGCAAGCTGCATCCATCACGTGCGCGAGCATCTCACCGCGCTCGAACAGACCGACGAAGTCAAAAAGGTCCGCGCCGGCGCCTACGAACTCGTCGAGTTTCTGCACGACGTGGTCGGCGCGCGCGAATTTCCGTGGGCCGAGTTTCCGCATCGCGTGGGTCTGCACAACAGTTGCAGCGCGTTGCGGCATCTGAAGGAAGCGTCGGTCTCGGAAGTGGCGTGCACGCCGTTCTCGAAGCCGCGCACCTTGCTCGAAGGCGTGAAGGGCATCGAATTCGTCAAGCTCGCGCGGCCCGACGAATGCTGCGGCTTCGGCGGCACGTTCTCGGTGACCGAGGAGCCGGTATCGGTGCGCATGGGGCAGGACAAGGTTCGCGATCATCTGAATGCGGGCGCCGAATACATCGTGTCCGGCGACATGTCGTGCCTGATGCATCAGCAAGGCTGTGCGGAACGCATGAAAGCCGACGCGCGCTTCATCCACATCGCGCAGGTGCTCAACGGAGCGCGCGCATGAGCCGGATCGATCACGCGAAAGCCGCGGGCGCGTTCATCAAGAAGACGGAGCACGTCGCGTTTCACGACAAGCGTCTGTGGGATTTGCGCGAGAAGCGCGATGCGCAGGCGCACGGTATCGCCGAATGGGAGACGCTGCGCGAACTCGCGTCGGGCATCAAGGAACACACGCTCTCGCATCTGTCCGATTACCTCGAACAGTTTGCCGCGGCAGCCGAGGCCAATGGCGTGGTAGTGCATTGGGCCGCGACAGCGGAAGAGCACAACGCGCTGGTGCACCAGATCATGTCGGAGCGCGGCATGACCACGCTCGTCAAAAGCAAGTCGATGCTCACCGACGAATGCAAGATGCGCGAATATCTCGAACCGCGCGGCATCACGGTGATGGAGACCGATCTCGGCGAACGCATCCAGCAGCTCGATCATCAGGACCCGAGCCATATGGTGGTGCCGGCGGTCCATAAACTGCGCGCCGATGTGGCCGAACTGTTCGGCCGCACCATCGGCACCGATCCGGGCAATAGCGACATTCACTATCTCGCGGAAAGCCAGCGCATGAATACGCGGCCGTACTTCGTGCGCGAGAAAACGGCCGGCATGACCGGCTGCAATTTCGCGGTGGCGGAGACGGGCACGGTCGTCGTGTGCACGAACGAGGGCAACGCGGATCTGTCCGCGAACGTGCCGCCGTTGCATATCGCGTCGATCGGCATCGAGAAGCTGATTCCGAAGGTGTCGGATCTCGGCGTATTCGTCCGCATGCTCTCGCGCAGCGCGCTCGGCTCGCCGATCACGCAGTACACCTCGCATTTTCGTGCGCCGCGTCCGGGCACCGAAATGCATTTCATCCTGGTCGACCACGGCCGCTCCGAGCGGCTCGCCATGGAAGACTTCTGGTACTCGCTCAAGTGCATTCGCTGTGGCGCGTGCATGAACACATGCCCGGTGTACCGGCGCAGCGGCGGCTTGTCGTATGGCGGCACGTACTCGGGGCCGATCGGCGCGATCATCAATCCGACCTTCGATCTGAAGCGCTATAGCGCGTTGCCGTTCGCATCGACGCTCAATGGCAGTTGCACGAACGTGTGTCCGGTGAAGATCAATATTCACGAGCAGATCTACAAATGGCGGGCGGTGATCGCCGAGCGTCACGAAGTGCCGTTCGTGAAGCAGGAAGTGTTGAAGATGGCGGGGCGGCTGCTGGCGAGCCCGACCTTGTATCGCGCGACGGTGTCGTCGATGGGCAGCGCATTGCGGCGGCTGCCGAATTTCGTGCTGTATAACCCGCTCAATATCTGGGGCAAGCAACGCGAGTTGCCCGAGGCGCCGAAGCTCACTTTCCACGCCTGGTACAAGAAAAATCGTGGAGGCGGCGATGGCAACGCGTGAGGCTTTTCTGGCGAAGGTGCGGCAGGCGCAGCCGAGCGCGCGGCCGCGGCCCGAGGTGCCGTTGTTCAACGCGGCAGGCGGTGATTTGCGCGCGCGTTTCGCCGCTGCGTTGCAGGCAATGGGCGGTCAATGCGTCGAGGCGGCCGCGGCCGGCGAGGTGCCCGCGTTGATCCGCGAGCGGTTTGGCGATGCGGCGTCCGTGGCATCCGCGACGCCGGAAGTGCCCGGCACGCGTGACCTGACAGCCGACACGGAACCGGCCTCGCTGCAAGACATCGACGTCGGCGTGGTGCGGGCGCGCTTCGGCGTCGCCGAGACCGGCTCGGTATGGTTGAGCGACCGCGAGTATGTGGTCAACGCGCTGGGGTACATCGTTCAGCATCTCGTGGTGCTGCTCGATCCGGCGCAATTGCTCGACGGTTTGCAGGACGTGTATCGACGCGACGATTTTCGCGAGGCGCGGTATGCGGCGCTGGTTACCGGTCCCTCGGCAACGGCGGATATCGAAGGCGTGCTGATTCGGGGCGCGCAGGGAGTGCGGTCTTTGACGGTGGTGTGGGTGGCGCAGCCGCGAAAGGGTTAGCGGACGGCTCGGCTGCCACGCCCATACGATCTCTCCGTGACAACGTGCTATACTTACCTCGTGAGCGGTATTGGATTTTTTATTTGTTTGTAATCAAACGGTTGCGGGTGCTTTAAGCCGAACACGATGAGCGGAGTTTGCCATGTATCTCGAAGACCGGCTCAAGATAGCGATTGCCAAGCGCGCGTCCGACGTGTTCCTGCGGACCGACTTCGCACGTCTCGGCAGCGAGGCGCAGCTCGGCCGGGCGCTGCGCAGTCTGATCGAGAACGGGGTCATCGTTAAGCTCGGCGTCGGCGTGTACGCAAAAGCCAAGCGCAGTGTTCTCTCCGGCGAGCCTATTCCGGTTCAGCCGGTCGAAGTTCTGGCTGAAGAGGCTCTCGGCAGGCTGGGCGTAAAGGTCTATCCGAGCAAGCAGGTCGAGTTGTACAACGCGGGAAAAACGACCCAGCTGCCCGCGGCAACCGTGGTCAATACCGGCAATCGCCGCATCGTGCGGAAACTGGGTTTCGGCAAGAAAACTGTTCAATATGAAAATAATCTCAGAAGAACAGAAAGAGCTTATTGATTCCATTACGGCGGAGGGACTCGCCGGAAATCTCTCCGCGTTTGTTCTCGAGAAAGACATCCATGTCACCGACGCGTTGCACGCGTTGGCGAGACTGCGGCATCCGCACATTCAATTTGTGTTTTGCGGCGGAACGAGTCTGTCGAAAGCCCACGGCCTGATCGAGCGAATGTCCGAGGACGTCGACTTGAAGGTCATCCTCCGGGGCGACCACGGGCTGTCGCAAAGTGGTGTGCGAAACCATCTCAGCCAACTGAAAGACGCCGTCATCAAGGCGATGACGGCCATAGGCTTTGGCGCAATCGAAGAAGAACAGCGTGCACTGAACGGGAACCGTTACTTCGCGTCGGGCTGGCACTACAAGTCACGCTATACCACGCACACCAGCTTGCGGCCTCATTTGAGTCTTGAATTGACAGTGCGCACGCCGAGCTTCGCCGTCGTGCGTAAACCTCTCGGGTACCTGACAGACCGTTGGGCGAATCGTGAGGGCGAGCCAACTGAGATGTCGTGTGTCGCCGTTGAAGAAACGCTTGCGGAGAAAGTCCTGTCGTTTTTGCGGCGTCACGCGGAACACCGCGCTGGCGTACGCGAGAAATGGGATCAGGCGTTGGTGCGCCACATCTACGACGTGTATTGCATCGTCTGCTCGAATGCTGAATTGGTCGATCGGGCGGCTGCCCACTTCAAGGACTGTGTCGAATACGACCGCAGGGAGTTTCACCGGCACGCCTCGTTCGTTGAGAACCCAAAGCAATGCATGACGGCGAGCCTGACCACGGCGGAAACAGAAGAGCAGACGAAGCGCGAATACCAGCATGTGCTGCTGCCGCTAATCTATGGAACGGTCCGGCCTACTTTCGAAGAGGCATTCGCGGTATTCAAGCAGGCCTCGACCAAGCTTCTGGCGGCGCTTTGACAACACACATCGTGCATTGAACCGCATGACCCCGCCACCGACTTTGCTATGATCACTGTATAAACATACAGGTTCCGTGAAAGCCCGTGGCAACAGATGCCCCTTCAAACCCCCCTTACTACCTGCTGAACTTCGAGCGCGCGCTCGCGTGGCTCGCAGAGCGCTACGACGACCTGCTGGATGCACACGAGCAGGCATTCCTGCATGCTTTCGCCGCCTTGCCGCAAGCATCGCGCGCGTTGCTGGTGCGCATGCTGATGCGCAAGGGCACGCTCTTCCGCGCGAGCCGGCTGTCTTACGAAGAGATCGGCTGTCCGTTGCAGGCGGCCGCGCCGTTGGCGGCGCTCGGCTGGGTCGAGACCGAACCGCCGCTCACACTCGACGATCTGTTCGCGCTCACCACGCGCCCCGAGTTGCTGCTGATCTTCGCGGATACCATCGCATGGGTCCCCGGCGCGAAAAACCTGCGCAAAGCCGATCTGCTGGAAGCGCTGCGTCCGTTCCACCAAAACATAGACGACGAAGCACACGCGAGCACGGCGCAACCGCTGTCTATGTGGCACGACCAGACGACCGACCGCGTGCTGCAGGTCGCCATCGCGCCGCTTTGCGAGCGTCTGCGGCTGATGTTCTTCGGCAATCTGCAACAGAGCTGGTCGGAGTTCGTGCTGGCCGATCTCGGCGTGTTCCAGTACGAGAAGGTCGCGTTCGCGCCTTCGTCGCGAGCCTTCCAGCAACGCGCGGACGTCGACGCGTATCTGGCGCTGCATGCGTGCCGTGAAGCGCTCGAATGGCTGCCCATCGGCGAGACGGCGCCGCAAGCGATCGACGAACTGGTCGCCGCCGTCAGCGCGGTCGAAACCTCGAACCCCTGGCTGGAAACGCGCCGCGCGAAGCTGCTGTTTCGCATCGGCCAGTATTGCGAGCGCGAGCAGAACTGGCCCGCCGCGCTGGCCGTTTATGAGGTCTGCGCGTGGCCTGGTGCGCGTCATCGGCGCATGCGCGTGCTGGAGCGCAACGAACGCTTCGACGAAGCCTTCGCGCTGGCCGTGCATGCAGCCGCCGCGCCCGAAAGCGACGAAGAAGCGCAGCGCGTCGCGCGCATGCTGCCGCGTTTGCAACGCAAGCGCGGCGAGCGGGTCGATCGCGTGCCGGCCGTGCGGCCGGTCGAGCGCAGCACGCTCGTACTACCGAGGCCCGCGGCCGCGCAAGCGGTCGAATACGTCGCACGCGATCATCTGACTTCCGACGCCGCGCCGGTGCATTACGTCGAGAACGCGCTGATCAACTCGCTGTTCGGCCTGTTGTGCTGGGAGCCGGTGTTCGCGGCGTTGCCCGGCGCGTTTTTTCATCCGTTCCAGCGCGGTCCGGCCGATCTGCATGCGCCGGATTTTCATGCGCGTCGCGCGGACCGGTTCGCGACATGTCTCGCGCAACTGGAGAGCGGCGCGTATCGCGAAACGATTCTGCGGCATCTGCATGGCAAGGCGGGCGTGCAGTCACCGTTCGTGTTCTGGGGGCTGCTCACGCCGGAGCTCCTCGCGTTGGCGCTCGACTGTCTGCCGGCCGCGCATCTGAAGCTATGGTTCGAGCGGCTGTTGCGCGATATCCGCGGTAATCGTTCCGGTTTGCCGGACCTGATCCGTTTCTGGCCTGCCGAGCGCCGCTATGAACTGATCGAGGTGAAGGGACCCGGCGACCGCTTGCAGGACAACCAGATTCGCTGGCTCGCGTACTGCGCGCAGCACGGCATGCCGGTGCGCGTGCTCGACGTGCGTTGGGCCGATGAAGCCGGCGCGCAGAATGAAACCGGCGCAACGGCCGGCACGGAGGCTGCCGCATGACTTACGTGGTCGCCGTGCGGGCGATGTGCGAATTCACCGCGAGGCGCGGCGATCTCGATCTGCGCTTTACGCCCGCGCCCACGTCTCTCGAAGGCATGGCGGGCCACGTGACGGTCGCCGGGCGGCGCGCGAGCGGCTATGAAAGCGAGATCACGCTGACGGGCACGCATCGCGGCCTGACCGTGCGCGGCCGCGCCGACGGCTACGACCCGGCGGCGAACCGCCTGGAAGAGGTCAAGACCCATCGCGGCGCGCTCGAACGGATGCCCGCCAACCACCGCACGCTGCATTGGGCGCAAGCGCTCGTCTATGGTCATTTGCTGTGCCGCACGCGCGGGCTCGGCGAATTGACGGTGGCGTTGGTGTACTTCGATATCGGCACTCAGAAGGAAACACTGCTGACGCAAACGCATACCGCGCGTGAACTCGAGGTTTTCTTCGTCGAACAGTGCGAGCGGTTTCTCGATTGGGCCGTGCAGGAAGAAGCGCATCGCGCGGCGCGCAACGCCGCGCTCGGCGCATTGCAATTTCCGCATGCGCGGTTTCGCAGCGGGCAGCGTGAACTGGCGGTGTCGGTGTATCGCTGCGCGCGCGACGGCAAGCCGCTGATGGCGCAGGCGCCCACCGGCATCGGCAAGACGCTCGCGACGATTTTTCCGTTGCTCAAGGCGTGTGCGTCGGAGCAGATCGACCGCGTCTTTTTCCTGACCGCGAAGACGCCGGGCCGCGCGCTGGCGCTGGATGCAATCGAGACCTTGCATCGAGGCGCCGAGCGCTTGCCGCTGCGAACGCTCGAACTCGTCGCGCGGGACAAAGCCTGCGAGCATCCCGACAAGGCTTGCAACGGCGATTCGTGTCCGCTTGCGCGCGGCTTCTACGACCGGCTCGATGCGGCGCGCGGCACGGCGCTGGCAGGGCCGCGGCTCGACCGCGCGGCGGTGCGCGAAGCGGCGCTCGCTCACGACGTCTGCCCGTACTATCTGGCGCAGGAACTGGCGCGCTGGGCCGACGTGGTGGTCGGCGATTACAACTACTACTACGACGGCAGCGCAATGCTGTACGCGCTCACGCAGATCAACCAGTGGCGCGTCGGCGTGCTCGTCGACGAGGCGCACAATCTGCTCGAGCGCGCCCGGCGAATGTATAGCGCGTCGCTCGATCAGGCGGCGTTCCGGCTCGCGCGCAAGACCGCGCCGGCCGTGTTGCGCAAGCCGCTCGAACGATTGCAACGCGAGTGGAACGCGCTCAGGCGCGCGCAGACCGACACGTACCAGGTCTATGCCGAGGTGCCCGGCAAACTGCTGTCGGCCGCGCAGAATCTGATCGGCGCGGTCGCCGATCAACTCGCCGAAGCGCCGCTTTCCATCGACGACGCGTCGCTGCGGTTTTTCTTCGACGCGATGCATTTCGTCGCGCTGGCCGAGCAATTCGGCGCGCATTCGATTTTCGACATCACGCTCGCCACGGATCGCCACGCGCCACGCGACAAGACCAGCGCCACGCTATGCGTGCGCAACGTGATCCCCGCGCCGTTTCTCGCGCCGCGTTATGCCGCCGCCCGGACCACGGTGATGTTTTCCGGCACGTTCAGTCCGCATCATTTCTATCGCGACACGCTGGGGCTGCCGGAGCAGACGCAATGGCTCGAAGTGGACGGGCCGTTTCGCGCCGAGCAGTTGCAGGTGCGCGTGGCCGCCAACGTGTCGACGCGCTGGCGCGATCGCGAGCGTTCGCTCGTGCCGATCGTCGAGCTGATCGCACGGCAGTACGCGGCGCAGCCGGGCAATTACCTCGGCTTTCTCAGCAGCTTCGAGTATCTGCAACAGGTTGTGGCGATGATGCGCGAGCGGCATCCGCAGTTGCCGGTGTGGGCGCAGGAACCGGGCATGGACGAAGCGGCGCGCGACGCGTTTCTCGCACGTTTTCGCACGATGCAACAGGGCGTCGGCTTTGCGGTACTCGGCGGCGCGTTTTCAGAAGGCGTCGATCTGGTCGGCCAGCAGTTGATCGGCGCGTTTATCGCGACGCTCGGCTTGCCGCAGATCAACGAGGTCAACGAGCAGATGCGGCGCACGATGGAAGCGAAGTTCGGCAACGGTTACGACTACATGTATCTGTATCCGGGCTTGCAGAAGGTGGTGCAGGCGGCAGGGCGGGTGATTCGCACGGAGCAGGATCGCGGCGTCGTGCATCTGATCGATGACCGGTATCGGCGGGCCGAGGTGCGCAGGTTGTTGCCGCGGTGGTGGGGGATGGGGTAGCGTTTTTGGCCGTCGCTGCGCACGCGAAACCTTGCGCTGCGAACCCCTCGGGTTTCGATTCGTGCGCTTCTTCGCGTCATTCATGCGGCGACGTCGGCCCAGGATTGCCCGGCGTCCCCGGCCCGCCGGCCGGCTTGGGGTCCACCGGCAATTGATCCTCCACCGGCGCGTCGGCCTTCCCGGCGGCCGCTTTCACCGAAGCGCCGGCCGCCGGCGTTTTGTTCGGTGCGTTGCTCGGTGGCTCGTCGTCCGGCGCATCCTTCGGCTCGATTCTCGCCGGCGCGCTCCGCGCGTCCCACGTCAGCAAATTGCGTTGCGGATTCGCGATCACGATGCCGCGCGCGCTGAACTGGTCGACGATGCGCCGGTTGAACTCGCGCTGCACGCCCCAGCGCGCACTGTCGCGGCATTGCATCTGGCCCGCCAGCGTCACCGCCGAGCCGTCCACGGCATCCACGCCCCAGAAGCTGAAGTCCGACAGAATGCCCTCCTTGAACTTCTCGTCCTCGCGTAACGCGGCGCCGATTTCCTTGAGCGTGTCGATCGCCAGATCGACGTCCTGGCCGAACACGATGTTCACCTTCACCGCGGCATTGCCGAGCCCGCGGTTGGTGTTGTTGACCGTCGATACCGAGCTGAACGGCACCGTGTACAGCGAACCGTCGCCGCCGCGCAGTCGGACCGTGCGGATCGACAGATATTCGACGGTGCCCGACACGCCCGCGAGCGTGACCCAGTCGCCGACCTGCATCGCGTTTTCCATCAACAGGAAAATGCCGGTGATGAAATCCTGCACGAGTTTTTGCGAGCCGAAACCGAGCGCCACGCCGAAGATGCTCGCGCCCGCCAGCAGCGGCCCGATGTTCACGCCGAGTTGGCTCAGGCCGGTGAGCACGACCACCAGCGCGATCGCGCAGAACAGCGCGCTGCGCAGCATCGGCAGCAAGGTGCGCAGGCGCGCGGCGCGCACCAGGTCGCCGCTGGTGGTCCAGCGGTCCAGCCGCCGTTCCACCGACACGTTGACGCTTTCCCACACCAGCAGCGCGATCACGGCGGCCACGCCGATCGTGGCGAGCGCCGAGGCGAGCCGATTCCCCACGGTGCCGTTGCGGAACAGATCGCCGACGTCCACGCCCCACACCTGCAACAGCGCCAGCACGGTGGCCACGCCGACGATCCACGAGACGATGCGCCGCATCAGCGGGTAATAGCGATACGCGTGCCGATGCACGAGCGACTTCTCCGCGTCGTCCTGCGCGTCGAAGAAGCGGGCCAGCCCGCCGAAGATCACGATCGACACGACCCGCGCACCCACCAGCACGGCCAGCGACAGGCCGCCCAGATGCAGCAGCGTTTGATAGCCGTTCCGCACGTCGAGCGCCCAGATGAACCACAGCGCCATCACGACGAATACCGCGAGCCACGCCCACGCATCCGCGAGGGCATTGCCGAACATCCGCAGCGATTCGCGCGCGGCGAAGCGCTGGCGGATCAGTTCGCCGACCGGCTTCGCGCATTGCAGGATCAGGATCGAGATCAGGATGTGGCCGGCGAGCGCGACCACTTTCATCAGCGCGAGATGCGCCGCATTGTTCAACCCGAGCGACCGGGCGATCTCCGCGAGCGCCGAACCCGCGCCGATCACGCTGACGATCCGCACGATCCAGCGATGCATGAAGGCGGCCCACGCGTCGCTCATGCGCAACAGGCGCAGGCGCGGCGCGGCCGGTTGCAGAAAGAAGCCGCTGACGATCACGACCACGCGGCACAGCACGTAGATGTCGATCAGCGGCTCGAGCGCGCGATCTTGCGGCGTGCCGTCGTCGATCAGGATCGACATCAGCGCGCTCGCCGCGCCGACGAACACCGCGAGCGGCACCAGCCGCAGCGCCATGCTCAACAGCGCGCGCGGCAGGCGCTGCAGGAGCGTCCAGTGATGCGCCGCCTTCTGTTTGCCTTTCGCCTGGATGGCATCGTCCCTGGGCGAAGCGGCGGGGGATGCGCCGGCTTTCATCGCTTCTGCTTTTATCCGGGCCTCGGTCTCAGCTTCCGACGCGGACGAAGCGGGCAGCGGCGGCGCGGCGTTCGGCGCATCGGCGGGCTGCGGCCTGACATCGACGGGCAGGTCGGCTCGCGGCGCATCGTCCTGATCGCTCTGTTCGCGGCGCGCGGCGATCGCCCGATAGGTGCGCCGCAACAGCCGCCGCGCGAGCCATTCCAGCACGAGCGCGGGCACCAGCGCGGCAAGCAGCGACCACGCGACGTGAATCAGCGTGCTGCGCGCCTGCGAACTGGTCGATTGCCAGTTCCACCAGGCGCGCACCGAGGCGACGTCGAGCAGCGCCGCGACGGAACTGCGCAGCGAGGCGCCAAGGTGGACCGCCCAATGCGCGCCTTGACGGGCCAGTTGCGAGGCCAGTCCATTGGACTTGAAGGCGGCTGGAACAAGGGCGGCGGCGCCGCTTGCCGCAGCCGGCGCCGAGGCGCCCGATGCCCCCGCCGCGGCGGCGGGCGGTGCGCTCAGGGCGCCGGCTGCGGCGATGGCTTGCAGCGTATCGGCGACCTGCGCGCGGCGTTTGGGATCGTTGAGGACGGCGAGGGCCTGGCGGGCCTGCTCGGGCGTCAGCGTGACCGCCGCGCCGGAGGCCTCGGAGGCGGGCGCGGCTTGCGCCAGCGCGGCGACGGCCGGCGAAGCGCCGACGACCAGAACAATGAAAAACCAGACGTGAAGTAGTTTGCGCATAGGGTGCAAGGCGGGAGGCAAGGTGCGGGCGGCAATGCCGCGACACGAGGACCGGTTCGGCGGGGCGATGATGAACCGACACCTTTTTGGTCGTACAAGTTCCTCGATGGGACGTCCGTGGGTCCCGCCGCTCTGCCGGCCGGTCGATCGCAGCACCGGTAGCAGAAAGCTTGCCTGCTAAGCCGCGTTGGCGCGAATGCGCCTGGGATGCGCCTGGACGCGCGGCGCACGCGCGTCCCCGCCGCGCGCGTGCTTAGGCCGTCCCGGCCTCGCGAACCGGCGCCACGCCGAGCGTGCCTTCCACTACCTCGGTAAAAGTCCGCTCCTCGCGCAAGATGAACCGCCTGGTCTGTGCGAACCTGAAATTCTCGCGTGCTTCGTCGTCGGTTCGCAGCCTTGCGCGATAGGTCTCGTAGGCCGCGAGGCTGGCGAATGCGACCAGGCCCCAGGCGATGTCGTTGGTGCCTTCGTGCGGCAGGAAATAGCCGATCAGATGACCGCCGCAGCGCGGAATAATGCGCCCCCAGTTGCGCGCGTATTCGTCGAAGGCATCGCGTTGGAATGGATCGATCTGATAGCGGATGAAACAGGTCAGCGTCATGTGAAAACCCTGGTCGAGTGAGGGTGGGTGGAAGTGGCCTGAACGGGCACCGGTACGCCAGTATGGCGACTCATCGAGCGTGACGTTTCACTGCTTTCTGAAGTTTGGGCTGTGCGTTGCTCGTTGCCCGCAACCTGCGCAACCTGCGCAACCTGCGCAACCTGCGCAACCTGCGCAACCTGCGCAACCTGCGCAACCTGCGCAACACGCGCAACGCACAACCCGCACAACCCGCACAACCCGCACAGCCCGCACCCCGCACCCCGCAACCCGCAACCCGCAACCCGCAACCCGCAACCCGCAACCCGCAGCACCCAACCCGCAGCACCCAACCCGCAGCACCCAACCCGCAGCACCCAACCCGCAGCACCCAACCCGCAGCACCCAACACGCAGCACCCAACCCGCAGCACCCAACACGCAGCACCCAACACGCAGCACAAACAGCGCCGCGCCTCGATGCTCGTGCTTCAGCGCGTATGCGGCGCGGCCGCTTTCCCGCTCGTCTTGCGGATCGTCCACACCGCCAGCGCCGCGCCGGCCAACGCGCACACCGCCGATACCAGCGCAACCGCCTGCAACGCCGCCGCGAGCGCATCGGCTTGAACGCGCGCCACCTCGGTTCGCATGGCGGCGTTCGGCGCAGCCGTTGCGCGGGCCGTCGGCGGCGCGGCCATGCCGATCTGCGTGAGCCGCGCCGCCTCGCGTACCTCTCGCGGCGCATGCAATTCATCGAGCCGCGTCCCGAGCGCGGCATCGTGCGACCACACGAACACAATGCCCAGCACCGCGATCGCCAGCAGGCTCGCCACTCGCGCGACCGCGTTGTTGATGCCCGACGCGACGCCGGTACGCGCGGCGGACACCGACGTCATCACCGTGGTCGTCAACGGTGCGACGGTGATCGTCATGCCGAGCCCCAGTACGGCGAGCGCCGGAAACAGGCCGCGCCAGTATCCGTCGCGCATCCAGGGCAGCGCGAACATCGCGAAACCGAGCGCGGCGATCATCGGGCCGACGCTCAGCAGGACGCGCGCCCCGTAGCGACCCGTCAGACCGCCCGTGAAACGCGACAGCAGGCCGATCGTCACCGGCACCGGCAGCAATGCCGCGCCCGCCTGGGTCGCGCTGTAGCCATCGGCGCGGATCAGCGTGAACGGCAGGAAGAACAGCGCGCCGCTCAGCCCGAAATAGAGCAGCAGCGTGACGAGATTCGCGCCGACGAAATCGCGTGAACGGAACACGTCGAGCGGCACCATCGGATTGCGGCTTTTGGCTTCGAGCGCGACGAAGCCGGTCAGCACCAGCACGCCGCCAACGATCGACGCCAGCACCCAGCGGTCGCCGAAGCCGCGCGTCGACGCGAGGGTGAGTCCGTAGGTCAGCCCGGCGAGCCCCGCGGTTGCCGTGACCGCGCCCGGCCAGTCGAGCCGCGGCGGCGATTCGCCGATACGTCGCCCGTGCGCGCGGGTTTCGCCGTCGTCCTCCTGGCGGCTGTCGGGCACGGCGACAAGCGCCAGTGCGACGGTCGCGCAGGCGATCGGCACGTTCAGAAAAAAGATGGCGCGCCACGAGAACGCGTCGACGAGCCAGCCGCCCGCCACCGGCCCGAGCGCCGACGTGATCGAGCCGACGCCCGCCCATGTGCCGATTGCCCGGCCGCGCTCCGCGTCGTCGAACACCGCGCCGATGATGGCGAGGCTGCTCGGCACCAGCAGCGCCGCGCCGATGCCTTGCACCGCGCGCGCCGCGATCAGCGAGCCGGCGCCCGGCGCGAGTCCGCAGCCGATCGACGCCAGCGTGAAGAGGCCGATCCCGGCGACGAACACGGTGCGCCGGCCGAGCTTGTCGCCGAGCGAGCCGCCCACCAGCACCAGCGCGCCGAGAAACAGGAGATACGCGTTGACGACCCACTGGATCGCCGCGACGCTGGCGTGCAGTTCGGTCTGAATCGAAGGTAATGCGACGTTGACCACCGAGCCGTCGATGAACGCCATGCTGGAGCCGAGGATGGTCGCGGCCAGCGCGAGCTTCTTGCGCCGGCATGGGCGGCCGGAGCCCGCGGGCTGCGCGCGGATGACGAGGGCATCGCACGGACTGGCCTGAGCGGGATGGGCGGAGGAGTGGCGGTGCTCGCGCGCCGCGATATGCTGATCGGCCAAGTCCGCTCCCGTCTGGATGAACGGCTTTCAGCATAGCAACGCCAGGAGGGATCCGATAGGCGCGCGAGGCCTGCCGTGGTCGGGAAAGGCCGGGCAACCCGGCAACCGCAGCCGCAACGGGAAACCGCAACCGGCAACGGCAACGGCAACGGCAACGGCAACGGCAACGGCAACGGCAACGGCAACGGCAACGGCAACGGCAACGGCAACGGCAACGGCAACGGCAACGGCAACGGCAACGGCGACCGCAACCGGGCACCGGCAACCGGCAACCGGCAACCGGCAACCGGCAACCGGCAACCGCAACCGCAACCGCAACCGCAACCGCAACCGGCAACCGCAACCGCAACCGCAACCGCAACCGCAACCGCAACCGCAACCGCAACCGCAACCGCAACCGCAACCGCAACCGCAACCGCAACCGCAACCGCAACCGCAACCGCAACCGCAACCGGCAACTCGCAACTCGCAACTCGCAGCCGCAACCCCGGCAAGCCAGCCCACGCCGTGACGGGTCCCACATCCCCCAAAAAACCAGTTCAGGCGCGCGGCGCTCCGAGTTCAAGCGAGCGAATGCGCCCGCCGCTCGGCCTCGTCGTCGGCGCCCGTGCCGCCGCTGCCGTTCAACGCGCGCGAGGCCGCCGGTTCCTGATGCAGCCGGTTCGCATGCATCAGCCGATACAGCGTTGCCCGTGAAATGCCCAGTTCGGCGGCGGCCTCGGACAACTTGTAGCCGTGCCGCTGCAAGGCATGCTCGATCGCATCTTTTTCGGCTTTGCTGCGGATTTCGGCCAGCGTCACGGCGGGCGCGTTGTCGGCCTCGGGCAAGCCGAGGTCGCCCGCGGTAATGAAGCGCCCCTCGCTCATCACGACGGCGCGGCGCACGCAATTGATCAACTCGCGCACGTTGCCCGGCCACGGATAGTTCGACATCGCGACGATCGCGTCGCTCGACAGCCCGCGCAGTTTGCGCGCGCCGTCCTGCTTGTACATGCTGAGCGCATAGTTGGCGAGCAGCTTGATGTCGCCGCCACGATCGCGCAACGGCGGCTCCACGAGGCGCAGCACGCACAGGCGGTGATACAGGTCGGAGCGGAACCGGCCGTCCTCGACCGCTTTGTCCAGGTCGACGTGGGTCGCCGAAATGACCCGTGCATCGACGTTGATCACGGCGTTGCCACCCAGCCGCTCAATGGTGCCTTCCTGCAGGAAGCGCAGCAGCACCGCCTGGCACTCGTGCGGCATGTCGCCGATTTCATCGAGAAAGAG
Source organism: Paraburkholderia sp. 22099 (assembly GCF_052045835.1). Classification (NCBI taxonomy): domain Bacteria; kingdom Pseudomonadati; phylum Pseudomonadota; class Betaproteobacteria; order Burkholderiales; family Burkholderiaceae; genus Paraburkholderia; species Paraburkholderia sp. 22099. Next base: position 76,118 of record NZ_JBQEPU010000010.1, read on the forward strand.
CGTGCCTTCGTGCGCGCTCTCGATCCGGCCGATCTTGCGCTGAAGCGCGCCGGTGAAGGCGCCGCGTTCGTGGCCGAACAGTTCCGCTTGCAGCAGGCTAGGCGGAATCGCCGCGCAATTGATCGCGACGAACGGGCGGCCCGCGCGCGGCGAGCGGTCGTGAATGGCCCGCGCGGTCAGTTCCTTGCCGGTGCCGGACTCGCCGGCGACGAACACCGGCGCCTCGGTCACCGCGCACTTGTCGATGCGGCGGTACAACTGCTGCATCGCCTCGCATTGCCCGACCATGCCGTGCCGGCCGAGCGACGGCTCCGGCGCGACCTCCACATGCCGCAAGTTCGACAGCCCATGCGCGTGGCCGAGCGCGAACACGAGCCGCTCGTTCAGCCAGGGCCGCGTGACGAAATCGAAGCAATAGTCGAGGATGAAGCGGCCGACCAGTTCATTGTCGGCCTGCCCCGGCGCGATCTGGGCGACCCAGTTGGTTTCGACGCGCCGCATGCATGACGCGAGCGCGGACAGATGCTGGGATGTGCAGTTGCCGGGTAATTCGACGAGGCCGACCTTGATGTTGCCGCGTTCGATCATGCGCTCGGCGGCGGCCGCGGTCTTGGCGTGCACGGCATGCCAGCCGGACGCAGCGAGGAAGTCCGCGAGTTTTTGATCGGGCAAGCTCGACACATAGAGAACGGTGCGTTCGGTGTCGACAGGTGTGCCAGTCGTGTTCATGTTACCCCCGGTTCGATGCTGCTCTCAGCACTGCAGTTCGGCTTACTCGCCAGGCCGGCAAGCGCGCCGATCCTCGGCCAACCAAGCTAGCCCGCTTCCGCGTGAACGGACCCGGGCATGGATTTTCGTCACGGCGATCGAGCCCGGTTGCGAGCAGCCCGGCGGTGACGGATTCACGGTAGCGGCAATGGCGGGGGCGTGATGCGTGCGGCATGAGCCGCGAGGTGCTACGCGTCGGGCGGACAGCGGAACAGCGGTCGTGCTGGCTCCTGCCCGGCGTTTTCATCCCCGAATCACAACAACCGATTCTTGACCTCGTTGACCTCGTTGACCTGATACAGGCGCTCTAGGTGGCGCGTGACTTAACCATAAGCGAAAGATCATTCGAATGCCATACAAACAAATAGGGATTCAGAAAGGATTTTTCGCGCCGATGTTGTCTGTGGCGCCGCTCGACGATAGCCGGCCAAATTCGTTACGAGCGCTATCGCACACATCGCGGCAGGTCGCCTTGCGGCATGGCGAAACCGACCCGGCGTCCAGCCATGCGCCGTGTCTCAAGCGTGCGACATATCGGGCCGCCTGCTCCGCTAGCGTTGAATGCCCACAAGCACCGGCACGAATGACCGACGCTTGCGGTCAAGGTCTGCTGCAAGCGGGCTGGCGCGCCGCCGCCGAAGACCCCGGCTTGCCATGTTCATGCGCAACGCTTCGACGGAGGACTCAATCGTGTGTCGAATACGAATCAACGGCGGCCGAAAGGGGCGGCCCGGCCGTCCGCGCCGCGGTCCGAATCGCCGTGCGACAAGGCTTTCGACCCGCATGGCATGGGCGTTGCACTAAGCGATTCACAGCGAAAGCATTGCCGCCCGATGTGACGCACGGGGAAGCAGCGGTTGGAGCAGACCGGCGGCAAATAAAGACTTCGCAAGCGCGGCCGGGGAAGCCAGTGCGTTTTGCGAGGGTGCGGCGGGGCCATTGAAAAACGGATGTCAATAAAGCGGGGCGAACTGCCGATATACAGATATCGGTCGTTCGCGAACGGACAACGTGAACGCGGCCCCGCCACTTTTTTCGTCCGACTGGATGGAACCGAAGTTGCAGCCGACGTTGAAGCCGAAGTTGAAACCGCAGTTGACACCGCAGTTGAAACAATAACGACAGGCATCGCGCTCATGCGGTTCGCGATCGATGCATGGAACAGGGAAGGGGCAGCGCTCGGCCAGGACCAGCCGGCGCGAGGAAGCGGGGAGAACGGGCCAGGAGCCTTCATAGAGAGGCGCGTGTTACGAGCTGAACCGGGCGCCGTGCCGCGCATTTGCGCGAGCACGGTCCACCCGCAAACGGCCCCGGGAAGGGGGCAACACATTGGGGGTTGTCATGAACAAACTGACCAGCAAGCCGACCATCGCATCGTCGTTGGACCGTCAAGCCACGGTGCGTACCGCTGATGTCCGCTATCAACGGCATGTGGCGCCGCCACGCGCGCTGTTCGCCACGCCTTCGGTCGATCTGCAGACGCTCGTGATCGCCGACGCGCTCAAGCGCAAGGCTCAGGCGGAGATTCAGCGCGAGGCGCTGCGCGACGCGATGTTCGAGATGCCGGCATCGCCCGAATGGACGCGCGATCGCGAGGCGGGCATTCAGCCATCCGATTTCGAAGACTGAAGTGCTTACGCGTCGATCGTGATCGGCGTGGCATCGTCAACCGAACGGCGTTAGACCGGAGGAGACCCCGCATGATCGACGTCTTTCTGCTTTCGTCCAGCACGGAACGCGCGCCGCACATCATCGCGCGCCTCGACGAAAGCGGCGTGCCGTACCGGCTGCGCGCGGCGCACGGCACGGCGCGGCAACTGCGCGTGCATGCCCGCGCGATCAGAAGCGCCGATCTGCTGATCGTCGACGACGTGCATCTGGGCGCGCGCGAACTGGACGGCGTCGAGGAGGCGCTGGCCTGCACGCCGACCTTGCATTGCATGCTGGTGACGCCGGCGCCTTCGGCCGCCTTGCTTGCCGTGGCGGCGCGCATCGGCGTGCGGCATGTGCTGCCGTGGCCGCTCGACGCCCATCAGATCGCCGCCGCGCTCACCAGGATCGCGGCGAACAAGAACATGGATCTGCGCCGCGCCGGACGCGTCGTCTCGCTTGCATCGAGCAAGGGCGGCAGCGGCACCACGTTGATCGCGGTGAATCTCGCTTACTCGCTCGCCGCGCCCGGCAACCGGCGCGTGCTGCTGATCGACCTGAGCCAGCAGTTCGCCGATGCGAGCCTGCTCGTGGCCGACAAACCGCCGCCCATCACGCTCGCCGATTTGTGCTCGCGGATCGAGTTCCTTGACGCCGCCTTGTTCGAAGCATGCGTGATGCATGTGCACGCGAACCTCGACGTGCTCGCGGGCGCGGGCGATCCGCTCAAGGCCGCGGAGTTGCTGCCCGCGCAACTGGAGCGCATCCTCGCGCTGGTGCGCGAACGTTACGACGCGGTGCTGATCGACGTCGGGCAAAGCCTCAATCCGCTGACGATCCGCGCACTCGACGCGAGCGATGCGATCTGCATGGTGGTGCGGCAGAATCTGCTCTATCTGCACGGCGGCCGACGCATGCTCGACATCTTCAAGGAACTGGGTTATCCGGCCAGCAAGGTGCGGGTGGTGGTGAATCAATACGACAAGAACGCGCCGATCAACCTGCCGACACTCGAACACACGCTCGGCGCGAAGGTCGCGCATCAGCTTCCGCGTGACGACCGGCAGGCCAACGAGGCGCTCAACCGCGGCGTGCCGCTCGTGACGTCGGCGAAAGACAGCGCACTGGCGCGCGGCATCGGGCTGCTTGCCGACATGCTGTGGCCGGCCGCCGCCGAGCGCCGCAAAGGCGTGCTCGGCCGTTTGCTTCCGATATCGCCGGGCTTGCCGCGGCGGTTCAAGCCGGGGCATTGAACGCATGGCGTCAGGTTGAATGCCTGCGCTTACAATGCGTTCATACGATCCCCGCAACCATGCTCTTCGACACAAAAATGAGTCACCCCAACACCGAACTGATCGAGCGTTTCTACACCGCCTTCCAGCGGCGCGACGCCGAAACCATGGTCGCCTGCTATGCCGACGACGCTGTCTTCAGCGACCCCGCATTCGGCGAGTTGCGCGGCGAGGAAGTGCGCGACATGTGGCGTCTGCTGGTTGCGCGCGCACAGGATTTCTCGCTGACCTTCGAGGGCGTCGACGCCGATGACACGAACGGTCGTGCCCATTGGACCGCCAGTTATGTATTCAGTCAGACGGGCCGCCCGGTGGTCAACCGGATCGACGCGCGTTTCGTGTTTCACGACGGACGCATCGTCGAGCATCGCGACACGTTCGATCTGTGGTCGTGGATGCGCCAGGCGATGGGCGTCAGAGGCACGCTGCTCGGCTGGTCGCCGTTGGTCCAACGGGCGATCAGGACGCAGGCGCGTCGAGGGCTCGATCTGTATCGGCGCAGGCAGCGCAGCGCCTGATACGACGACCAGGCTTGCCACGCCTGGTGTTGCGCTTGCCACGCCGCAGCCAGTCGATGCAGTATTTTCGTCATCTGGACGAATGGGAGTGCCAATGCCCGTAGTCGATGCCGCATGGCAGGAATGGCTGGTCAGCAACGTCGCGCGCGGCTGCAGCATGGACTCGATGATCGACGCGATGGTGCAAGCCGGTTTTGCCGACGAGGCCGCGCGTGCCGCCGTGCACGCCGCGTTCGGCCGGAAAGCGGCGAACGCGGCGAACGCGGCGAACGTGGCGAACGCGGCCGCCGGCGCGACCGAGGCCGTGCTGACGAAAGCCGCGCCGCACGCTTACCAATACGATCAGTCGCCGGTCGCGCGCGGCAACGTGATTCGCGCGCACGATCGCGACGTCCGCGTGCTGATGCGCTGCGAGCGCCCCGAGTTGATCGTGTTCGCGGATGTTCTTTCGCCCGACGAGTGCGGTGAGATGATCGAGCGCTCGCGGCATCGGTTGAAACGTTCGACCATCGTCGATCCGGCCACCGGCAGGGAAGACGTGATACGCAACCGCACCAGCGAAGGCATCTGGTATCAACGTGGCGAGGACGCGTTCATCGAGCGGATCGAGCGGCGCATTTCGAGTCTGATGAACTGGCCGGTCGAGAACGGCGAAGGATTGCAGATTCTGCGCTACGGCGCGACCGGCGAATACCGCCCGCATTTCGACTACTTTCCGCCCGATCAACCCGGCAGCGCGGTGCATACCGCGCAGGGCGGCCAGCGCGTGGCGACGCTGGTGATCTATCTGAACGACGTGCCCGACGGCGGCGAAACGATTTTTCCGGAAGCGCGCATCTCGGTCGCGGCGAAGCAGGGCGGCGCGGTGTATTTCCGCTATATGAACGGCTCGCGTCAACTCGACCCGCTGACCTTGCACGGCGGCGCGCCGGTGCTCAGCGGCGAAAAATGGATCATGACGAAGTGGATGCGCGAGCGCGCCTATGGATGATTTTTTTGCTGCGGTGCGCGGCGCTGCATGCGTTCATGCTGTCTTGTACACGTCGGGATTGTGCAGCTCCATATAACGCTCGGGGTTCGCCAGTTCACGGAAGCCGTGCGGCCTGTACACATGATGTGCGTCGGTCGTCACCAGCACGATTCTGCGTAGACCCGTGAGCGATGGGCTGGCGAAAACGTGCTTCATCAACGCCGACGCATAGCCCTTGCCGCGATAGTCCGGCAGCACGAAAACGTCGCACAGGTAGGCGAACGTCGCCTCGTCGGTGATCAGGCGCGCGAAGGCGATCTGCCGGCCGCCGACATAGCCGCCGAAACATAGCGAGCCCGCGATCGCACGCTCCAGCGTGTCGCGCGGCATGCCCTTCGCCCACGCTGTTTGCCGTGACAGGAATGCATGGATCATCTCGATGTCGAGGTTGGCCTTGTCGCTCGAAATCGTTAGTTCGGCTGCTTGCACGTCATCACCCTTTGGCCGGATCTTCGGCGCCGCGCGAACCGCCGCCGATGCTCTGGCCGGCGTCGTGCGCAAGGCCCATATAGCCGATCACCGACACCAGCGTCAGCACGCCCGCGCACAGAAACGCGAGACGGAAATCGTCGAGCGTGAAGATGCGGCCCGTCGTCTCGCCATTGAAGAACGCCGCCGCGCGCAACGATACCGCGCCGAACGCGATGCCGAGACCGATCGTCATCTGCGCGGCCGCGCTCCATAGCGTGCTTGCCGCGCTCATCTGCGGCTGCGCCACGTCGGCGTAGGCCAGCGTGGCAAGCGTCGAGAATTGCATCGAGCGCGCCACGCCGTAGATGAACACGACGAACAGCACGAGGGCAAGCGGCACCTCCGGCGTCAACAGCCCGCACGCGATGATGAACACGCCGGCCACCGCGACGTCGACGATCGACACCATGCGGAAGCCGTAACGTTGCAGAATGCGCGTGGTCAGCGCCTTCATGCCGAGGTTGCCGAGCGCGCTCGCGAGCAGCAGCAAGCCCGACTTGAACGCGGACAAGCCGAAGCCCACCTGAAACAGCAGCGGCATCAGATAAGGCACCGCGCCAATGCCGATGCGTGTGAATGAGCCCGTCACGACCGTCACGGAAAAGGTGGGAATCTTGAGCGTTGAAACGTCGATCAGCGGATGCGGGTGACGCTTCGCATGCTGGAACGCCAGCACGCCCATCAGCAACCCGCCGCCGATGACCGCCGCGGCCACCCACGGATTTTCGCCCGGCTGGCTCGCCAGTTCGGCGCCGTACAGGATCGCCGTGAGCGTCGTGCCGCTCAGCAACAAGCCGACCACGTCGAGCGGTTTGCGTTCGCTGCCGCGCAGGTTCGGCACCAGCGCGAACGCGACGGCCATCGCCGCCAGGCCGAACGGCACGTTCAGCAGAAAGATCCAGCGCCACGACGCATAGGTCGTGATGAAGCCGCCCACCGGCGGCCCGATGACCGGCGCGGCGATCGCGGGCCACGTGATGGTCGAGATCGCCTGCATCATGCGGCTCTTCTCGGTGCTGCGGACCACGATCAGGCGGCCCACCGGCACCATCATCGCGCCGCCCATGCCTTGCAGCAATCGCGCGGCCGTGAACTCCACGACGTTCTGCGACAGCCCGCACAACACCGACGCCACCGTGAACACGGCGATCGCGCTGACGAACACCGTGCGCGAGCCGCAGCGGTCGGCGACCCAGCCGCTCGCCGGAATAAAGATCGCGAGCGCCAGCATGTAGGCGGTCATGCCGAGACTCAGGCTGTTCGGTCCGACGCCGAACGACTGCGCCATCTGCGGCAGCGCCGTCGCGATCACCGTGGTGTCGAGGTACTCCATGAAGAAGGTGGCCGCGACGATATACGGCAGCCAGCCGACATGCGCGTTGCGTGTGCCGCCGGCGGTCATTGCGCTGTCTCCGCCGCACGGCGTGCGGGCTCATGAATGTCGTGAGGGTGCAGGCAGGTTCGGAGAGAGGGTCTGGATTTCATGGTTCTTGCGACTACCTTTCGAAGAGGTGTTTCCGGCCTTCGGACGACGCGAATGCGCGACAGGATCGCGGCTGCGAATAACGCTCCATTAAAGGGACGCGCCTCGTCGCCGGCCTTGAATCCTAACCTGGTAATCGCTGTTGCATCGTCGGCCAGGGCAGTCGCCTGGCGCCCGAGGCGACCGGCGCGCTCCCTGCGCGCCGGTCGGCCGGAAACACGAGCGCGCGCGTCGCTCAGTCTTTCGCGGCGTACTCGCGGTCGAGCTTGTCGTACAGCGGCTTGTTGACGAGCCGCTGGCGTTCGCTGAACGGCGCGACGAGCGTCGCGTCCTCGTCGAGGCGGCCGTTGTTTTTCAACGTGCCGAGCGCGCGCTGCATGCCGAGCACCGCGCCTTGCAGCGCCGCGTTCGCGTACAGCACGATGCCGTAGCCGAGTTGCGCGAGCGCCTCGCGCGATTGCACCGGCGTCTTGCCGCCGATCACGATGTTGATCAACTGCGGCCGGTCGAACAGCGACGGCAGACGTTCGATGTCGGCGAGCGATTCGGTCGCCTCGATAAACAGAATGTCGGCCCCGGCCTCGATGAAACGGTGACCGCGTTCGATCGCGTCCTCGATGCCGTGGACCGCCGCCGAGTCGGTGCGCGCCATGATCTGCAGATTGCGGTCCTCGCGGGCATCCACGGCCGCGCGAATCTTGCCGACCATCTCGCTCGTGCCGACCACTTCCTTGCCGGCGAAGTGGCCGCATTTCTTCGGCATGACCTGGTCCTCGAACTGGATCACGTCGGCGCCGCTGCGCTCGAGCACGCGCACCGTCTGACGCACATTCAGCGCGTTGCCGAAGCCGGTGTCGGCATCGACGATCAGCGGCAGCGCGACCGCGTCGCGAATCCGCGCGGTATGTTCGGCGACTTCGGCGAGACCGATGAAGCCGAGGTCGGGCAGGCCGAGCGACATGTTGGTGACGCCCGCGCCGGTGATGTAGAGCGCTTCGAAACCGGCGTCCTCGATGACACGCGCGCTCATCGCGTTGAAGGCGCCGGGCACCAGCAGGCCTTGGCGTTGCTCGACCTTGGCGCGGAAGGCGGCGCGGCGTGTGGCGGAAGTGGTCATGACGGTGTGTCTCCGAAAAAGGTAAGCGGGTTTGAGAGGCGGCCGTGATTTTGCAGGAAGCATGCCATCGCGCGAGGCTCCGGGACTTAGGCAATCGAATCAGGAGCTTGCGGCGCGAAGCGGCGCTGCGCGGGTTCATGGCAGAATGCGCGTGTGTTCCGTGAAACGTTTCATGGAACGTTTCAACTGTTCGCGGAGTTACCGCAATGTCCACGTTCCCGTCGCTCGTCGCGAATGCCAATACGGCGCTGCCTGGCGTTGCCCTCGTCAGTATCAGCCGCTTGAAGTCGCTTTGCGAGGCCGTCGCGCCGCGTTACGCCGGGCGCGCCCGATTCTTTTCGGTTCGCGAAGGCTACGGCGCGGCCGTCACCGCCTTGCAGGCCTACGTGGATGCGGGCTCGGTCGACGTGGTGCTGGCTGCCGGCTCGAACGGCGCCTACCTGCGCGACAACCTGAACGTGCCGGTCGTCATGGTCAAGGTGAACGGCTTCGACGTGCTCGGTGCGATTGCCCGCGCCGCCACCACGTGGCCCGGCGCGCGGATCGGCCTGGTGCTGCACGAAACGATCTCGCACGAACTGGCGGATCTCGGCGCGTGGCTCAAGGTCGGGCTGACGCAGCGCGCCTACCGTTCGATCGACGAAGTGCGGCTCGCCGTCGAGAAGCTGGCCGCCGAAGGCTGCGGCGTCATCATCGGCCCCGGCATGGCTTGCGATTTCGCGCAGCAAGCCGGGCTCGAAAGCGTTTTCCTGTACTCGCTCGGCGCGGTCGAGGAAGCGTTCGAGCGCTCGGTCGAACTGGCGCGGGTGAGCCGTCAGAAGGAGTCGAAGCGCGTGCGGCTGAATACGATCGTGGCCCATCTGCGCGACGGCGTCGCCGCTTTCGACGACGCCGGCGTGCTCGAAGCGGTCAACCCGGCGATGCTCGAACTGCTGGGCCTCGGCGCCCCGAAAGAAGCTCTTTCGGCGGACCGCCAACAGGACGCGGCGGCGCAAGTCGCGCGCGTCGTCGGTCCGTGGCTGCGCGAAACGCTTGCGAACGACCTGCCGATCGAGGAACGGATCGAGCGGATCGGCGGCCGCGCGCTGATCGTCAACTGCGTGCCGATCATGGAGCATGGCGCGCGCTCCGGCTCGGTGGTGACGGTGCAGGACGCTCTCGTCGCGCAGCGGATCGACCATTCGCTACGCACCAGCCAGCGGCCGAAGCATCTGGTCGCGCGGCATCGGCTGGACGAGTTGATCGGCGGATCGGCGGCGCTCGAACGGGTGCGGCGGCTCGCGCGCGCGGGCGCCGCTCACGACGCCACCGTGCTGCTCACCGGCGAAAGCGGCACCGGCAAGGAACTGGTCGCGCAAGGCATCCACAACGCCGGCCGGCGGCGCGGCAATCCGTTCGTCGCGTTCAATTGCGCGGCCTTGCCCGAGGGGCTGATCGAAAGCGAACTGTTCGGTCACGAGGAGGGCGCGTTCACCGGCGCGCGCCGTGGCGGCAAGCCGGGCCTTTTCGAAATCGCGCACACGGGCACGATCTTCCTCGATGAAATCGGCGAAATGTCGGCCGCGTTGCAAAGCCGTCTGCTGCGCGTGCTGCAGGAGCGCGAGGTGATGAAGCTCGGTTCCGGGCGCGCCACGCCGGTCGACGTGCGGGTGATCGCCGCGACGCATCGCGATCTGCATGCGCTCGTCGAACAGGGATTGTTTCGCGCGGATCTGTATTTTCGTCTGAATCTGCTTCGGATAGAATTGCCGCCGCTGCGCGAACGGCGCGGCGATGTCGCGCAACTGGCGCGGCACTTGTTAAGCCGCGGGGCGCGCCAATATGGGTTGTCGGAGGCGACGCTCGACCGGGTGCTGACGTTTCTCGCACCCTTGTTCGAGCATTACGCGTGGCCCGGCAATGTCCGGGAACTGGAAAACCTGCTGACGCGCGCCGCGATCTATCTAAGCGACGCGGCCGGCCAAGGCCAGGATAGGCGGGATTTGCAGTCGATGTTCCCGGAGTTCGGGCGAATGAAACAGGCGCCGGCTGTCGCAACGCCCGCCGCGCCGATGTCCCGAGCCGGCGAAGACGAACACGCGCCGGCCCGCACTTCCCCGACTCGCGAGGACGTCATGCGCGCTCTCGAGCAGTCGGGCGGCAATCGCGCGGCGGCCAGCCGCGCACTCGGAATCGGCCGCACGACCCTCTGGCGGCTCATGAAAACCGATCCGCCGCGATAGCTGCCAGCGGCGCGATAAATAGCGTATGACTATTGCTATCATTAAAACAATCCGCTTTACCTATTAAGCGCGGTCTGACATACTGGCTCCACTTTCCAACCACTCCGAAAGAGGACTCAGCAAATGCCGATCATCAATAGTCAAGTCAAACCGTTCAAGGCACAGGCTTATCACAACGGCGAATTCGTGACCGTCACCGAAGAAAGCCTGAAGGGCAAGTGGTCGGTTTTCGTTTTCTACCCGGCCGACTTCACGTTCGTTTGCCCGACCGAACTGGGTGACCTGGCCGATCGCTACGCCGATTTCCAGAAGCTCGGCGTTGAAATCTACAGCGTGTCGACCGATACGCACTTCACGCACAAGGCATGGCACGACACGTCGGACACGATCCAGAAGATCAAGTACCCGATGATCGCCGACCCGACCCTGGCTATCTCGCGCAACTTCGACGTGTTGATCGAAGAAGAAGGCCTGGCGCTGCGCGGCACGTTCGTGATCAACCCGGAAGGCGAGATCAAGCTGTGCGAAGTCCACGACAACGGCATTGGCCGCGACGCCGGCGAACTGCTGCGCAAGGTGCAGGCCGCGCAATACATCGCCGCGCATCCGGGTGAAGTTTGCCCCGCCAAGTGGACGCCGGGCGCTGAAACGCTGACCCCGTCGCTCGACCTGATCGGCAAGATCTAAGGTCTCAAGACCCTTTGCAGTCAGCGCCTCGCGGCGCATCGCCGCGCGGGCCGCTTTTCACAGCGGCCCGCGCGTCCCCGGGCCGCGCACGTCCTATCCGATGTGCGCGGCGCCGGGAACCCAACACCCCTCGTCACGGAATCGAAAGCCATGCTGGACGCCAATCTCAAGACTCAGTTGAAAACATACCTGGAAAAGGTGAGCAAGCCGATCGAGATCGTCGCGTCGCTCGACGACAGCGCGAAATCGCAGGAGCTGCTGGCGTTGCTGAACGATATCGCGACGTTGTCGGAACGCGTCACCGTGATCGAACGCCGTGGCGACGACGAGCGCAAGCCGTCGTTCTCGATCGGCGAGCCGGGCAAGGCCACAGGCATCCGTTTCGCCGGCATTCCGATGGGGCATGAATTCACGTCGCTCGTCCTCGCGCTTTTGCAGGTCGGCGGCCATCCGGTCAAACTCGACGACGCGGTGATCGAACAGATCCGCAACCTCGACGGCGACTACCAATTCGAAACGTATTTTTCGCTGTCATGCCAGAACTGCCCGGAAGTCGTGCAGGCGCTGAACGTGATGGCGCTCATCAACCCGCGCATCCGCCACGTGGCGATCGACGGCGCGCTGTTCCAGAACGAAGTCGAAGCGCGCCAGATCATGGCGGTACCGACCATGTTCATGAACGGCGAAGTGTTCGGCCAGGGCCGCAGCGGCGTGAAGGAAATTCTCGCGAAGCTCGACACCAACGCCGGTGCGCGCGCCGCGAAGGAACTGGAAAAGAAGCCGGTGTTCGATACGCTGATCGTCGGCGGCGGTCCCGCGGGCGCGGCGGCGGCGATCTACTCGGCGCGCAAGGGCATTGCGACGGGCGTGGTGGCGGAACGCTTCGGCGGCCAGGTGCTCGATACGCTGGCGATCGAAAACTTCGTCTCCGTGACGGAAACCGAGGGGCCGAAGTTCGCGACGGCGCTCGAACAGCACGTGAAGAGCTATGAAGTCGACATCATGGACGTGCAGCGCGCCGAAGCGCTGATCCCCGGCCGCATCAACGCAGTGCGTCTTGCCAACGGCGCGGTGCTCAAGGCGAAAACCATCATCCTGGCGACCGGTGCGCGCTGGCGCGAAATCAACGTGCCCGGCGAGCGCGAATATCGCAATCACGGCGTGGCGTACTGCCCGCATTGCGATGGCCCGCTGTTCAAGGGCAAACGCGTCGCGGTGATCGGCGGCGGCAACTCCGGCGTGGAAGCGGCGATCGACCTCGCGGGCATCGTGCGCGAAGTCACGCTGTTCGAATTCGGCGCCCAGTTGCGCGCGGACGAAGTGCTGCAACGCAAGCTGCGCAGCCTCGCCAACGTGACGATCGTCACTCAGGCGCAGACCACGGAAATCACCGGCGACGGCAAGAAGGTCAACGGTCTGGTCTACAAGGATCTGCGTTCGGGCGAAACGAAGAACGTCGAACTCGAAGGCGTGTTCGTGCAGATCGGTCTCGTGCCGAACACCGAATGGCTCAAGGGCACGGTGGAGTTGTCGAAGCACGGCGAAATCGTCGTCGATGCTCGCGGCGCGACGTCGGTGCCGGGCGTGTTCGCCGCCGGCGACGTGACCACGGTGCCGTTCAAGCAGATCGTGATCGCGGTGGGCGAGGGCGCGAAGGCATCGTTGAGCGCATTCGATCACCTGATCCGCAATAGCGAAGAAGTGGAAGTGGTGAAAGAGGCTGAAGCTGAAGTGGCAGTGTGAGTGAGTGGTTGGTTGGTAGTGGACGGCGGCCTGCGGGCCGCCGTTTTTATTTGAGGCGTGCGGTGTTTTTAAGGTGAAAAGACAGAGGGCGAACGCAACGTTTGATTCCGTGCGTTCGAACCCCCCTCAAACCACATCAAGCCCACAACTCCGACATCTCGATGTCGCGCAGATCGAACACGAGCACTTCGGCGTCATGGCCTTGCGTGAAGCTCAGCGCTTGCTCGCCGCGCACGCGCGCGCCGTCGCCTTCGCCGAATTCGACGCCGTTCACCGTCACGCTGCCGCGCGCCACGTGAACATACGCATAGCGATTGCTGGCGAGTTCGAGCCGGGCGCTTTCATCGCCATCGAAAAGACCGGCATAAACCCGCGCATCCTGTTGCAGCATCAGCGAATCGTTCGCGCCATCCGGCGAGAGCACGAGGCGCAGCACGCCGCGCTTCTGATCCGCGCCGAAGTGACGCTGCTGATAACGCGGCTGCGTGCCCTTTTGCCCCGGCGCGATCCAGATCTGCAGAAAGTGCACCGGCTCGCTCTTCGAATGGTTGTATTCGCTATGCGCGACACCCGTGCCCGCGCTCATCAACTGAACGTCGCCGGGCACGATCACCGAGCCGGTGCCCATCGTGTCCTTGTGCTCCAACGCGCCTTCCAGCACGTACGAGAAAATCTCCATGTCGCGGTGCGGATGCTTGCCGAAGCCTTGCGCCGGTGCGACACGGTCGTCGTTGATCACCAGCAGGTCGGAAAAGCCGTTCTGCTTCGGGTCGTGATAGTTCGCGAAAGAAAACGTATGACGCGAACTGAGCCAGCCGTGCTCCGCGCGGCCGCGTTGATTGGCGTGTCTGATATCGAGCATCGTGTTTCTCCTGGGTTGTTTGCGATCGGGCAATGGTGAGTCCGCGATCCATGAATGACAGTGTAGGTCAATCAGGATGGCTATAATCGCCGTCATACGGGAAACACTGTCACGACACGGTGGACAATACGATGCAACTCGATGACATGCGGATCTTCGTCGCCACGGTCGACGCTCATAATTTCACCGCGGCGGCCAGGCGGCTGGCGCTCTCGAAGCAATTCGTCAGCCGGCGCGTGATGGCGCTCGAAGAAGCACTCGGCGTGCAATTGCTGATCCGCAATACGCGCAAGCTGGCCGTGACCGAACTCGGTCAGGAGTTTTACGAGCGCGCCAAACGCATCCTCGGTGAAGTGGAAGACGCCGAACAGGCCATGTCGCTGCGGCGCGCCGGTCCGCGAGGGCTGCTACGCGTGAGCGCGCCGATGTCGTTCGGCATGACGCATCTGTCGCCGCTGGTGGCGGCGTTCCTGCGCGAGCATGGCGACGTGCGCTTCGACATGGAGTTGAGCGACCGCACCGCCGACGTGGTGGGCGAGGGCTTCGACATGGCGATCCGCATCGGCACGCTGGCGGATTCCACGCTGATCGCGCAGAAGCTCGTCGACGTGAGGATGGTGGCGTGTTGCAGTCCCGGCTATCGGCGGCGGCGCGGGGCGCCTGCGGCGCCTGCCGATCTGCAACGTCACGCGTGCCTGTTGTATGGGCACGGCGGGGCGGTGAACTGGGAGTTCATCGTCGAGGGCGCGCACAAGAGCATCGAAGTGCACGGGCCGTTGCGGGCCAATAACGGCGAACTGATTCGCGATGCCGCCGTGGCCGGATTGGGCATCGCGCGGCTGCCCGACTTCATCGTTGCCGACGCGTTAAAAAGCGGCAAGCTCGTGACCGTGCTCGAGGAATTCCTGCCCGCCGCGGCGAGCGTCTACGCGGTTTATCCGCAGCATCGGCAAAGCTCTCTGACGATTCGAGCCTTTGTCGAATTCTTGCGCAAGCATTTGAAGAAGCAGTTGGCGGCGTGATTCGCCACGTCGCCATGACAACACCTCGCCGCCTCGCGGCGGCAGCCGGCTCGATGCATGCCGGCCGCCGTCGCGTCGCTCATCGCGCTACTCGCCGCTCAGCCGTTGCGGAAAATGAAGCTATAGCCGTTCAGCGCCGGCACGCCGCCCAGGTGCGCGTACAGCACGCGCGACCCTTCCGGGAATTCGCCGTTGCGCACCATGTCGATCATGCCGTGCATCGACTTGCCTTCGTAAACCGGATCGGTCAGCATGCCCTCGAGGCGCGCGCACAAGCGGATCGCCTCCAGCGTGCCGTCGTTCGGCAAGCCATATTCGGGACCGCCGAAGCGCTCGTCCAGCACCACGTCCTTGCTCGTGATGTCGCGCCCCAGTTCGACTTTTTCCGCGGTCTGCTTCGCGATTCGGATGATCTGCTCGCGCGTTTGCGCGGGCTTCGCGGACGCGTCGATGCCGATCACGCGCTCGGCGCGGCCGTCCGCGGCGAAGCCGACCACCATGCCGGCCTGCGTGCTGCCCGTCACCGAGCACACCACGATGTAGTCGAACTTGAAGCCCAGTTCCGCTTCCTGCTGCCGAACTTCTTCAGCGAAGCCGACGAAACCCAGCCCGCCCAACGGATGATCCGAGCAGCCGGCGGGAATCGCGTAAGGCTTGCCGCCGGCCGCGCGCACGCTCTCCAGCGCATCTTCCCAGCTCTTGCGAAAGCCGATGTCGAAGCCGTCGGCCACGAGCCGCACATCGGCGCCGAGAATGCGCGACATCTGGATATTGCCGACGCGGTCGTACACCGCATCCGAGTAGTTGACCCAGTTCTCCTGCACGAGCACGCACTTCATGCCCAGATGCGCGGCGACGGCGGCCACCTGGCGAGTCTGGTTCGACTGGATCCCGCCGATCGAAACGAGCGTGTCGCAACCCTGCGCCAGCGCTTCGGGAATCAGATATTCGAGCTTGCGCGTCTTGTTGCCGCCAAATGCAAAACCGCTGTTGCAGTCCTCGCGCTTCGCATACAGATGCACTTTGCCGCCGAGGTGATCGCTCAGGCGTTTTAGCGGTTGGATCGGCGTCGGCCCGAAAGTCAGCGGATGACGCGGGAATCGTTGCAGGTTCATGGCAGTTCCTGTGATGAGTAGGTTCGACGCGAACAGCAGGTCGTCGCGTTGAGACAATGGTAGGGAAAAGCGCCAGAAATGAGCTTGCGAAAAAATTGCGATGGGCGTAATTTTGAAAAGAGAAATGTCAAAGTGACTTAATAAAAACTTGTGAACTAACCTATGAGCGCAACGAAAGTGCGAAGCGCGCCGGCCGCATCGGCTGCCGCCCAATCACAAGCCGATCCGCTGCAATCGCTCGATCGCATCGACCGCGCGATCCTGCGCCAGTTGCAAACGGACGCGTCGATTTCGAACGTCGCGCTCGCGGCAAAAGTGAAGCTGAGCGCGCCGGCGTGCTTGCGGCGCGTCGAGCGGCTCAAGGAGTCGGGACTGATTCGCGGCGTGGTTGCGTTGATCGATCCGAAAGCGGCGGGCGCGGGGATGCTGGTGATCATCGGCGTGGTGCTGGATCGCTCCACGCCCGAGTCGTTCGCGGACTTCGAGAAAGCCGCGCAGAAGGTGCCGGGTTGCATGGAGTGCCACGTCGTGACCGGCGAATTCGACTACTTCATGACGATCCGCACGCGCGACAGCGACAGCTTCAACCGTTTGCATGCGGAGCAGTTGCTTTATCTGCCGGGCGTCCGGCAGATTCGCTCGTTCATGGTGCTCAAGGAAATTCTCTCGACCACGAAATTTCCGCTGTGAGCGCCGCTGTAGCCCCGGCTGCGATGCCTTGATGCCTCGATGCGGAAAGACGCGCATGCTGTCATAAAAGCCCTTGCTGGCCGACTAAACATCGAGACCACTCGCGGGCGGCACGACCAACGCCCGAACGGGTGAAACGTGCGAACTTTCCGGGACGATCATCATGGCTTGCAGCAGACGGATTTTCTTCAGGTTGATCGGCGCGGCGTCGCTTGCCGGCGGCGCGTCGGCATGGCGCATCGCGTTCGCGTCCGAGGCCGCGGTTGTGATCGCGCCGCCCGCGCTCGACGAACCGGTCTCCGCCGCCACGGCGCACGAAGAAACGGCGGTATTCGCAGGCGGCTGCTTCTGGGGCGTGCAGGGCGTGTTCCAGCATGTGCGCGGCGTCAGCAAGGCGGTGTCGGGCTATGCGGGCGGTGAGCGCGACACCGCGCACTACGAGACGGTGAGCGGCGGCGAGACCGGCCATGCGGAAGCCGTGCAGGTCACCTTCGACCCGGCCAGGGTCACCTACGGCCAGTTGTTGCAGGTGTACTTCTCGGTCATTCACGATCCGACCGAACTGAACCGCCAGGGGCCGGACAGCGGCACGCAATACCGCTCGGCCGTGTTCCCGATGACCGATATGCAGCGGCGCGTCGCGCAAGGCTACATCGCGCAGCTCGAGAAGGCGCATGCGTTTCGGGCGCCCATCGTCACGAAGACGGAGACGTTCAAGGCTTTTTACCCCGCCGAGTTCTATCACCAGAACTACCTCACGCTGCATCCCAACTCCGCGTATATCGCGCTTAACGATATGCCGAAGGTGGCCAACCTCAAGCGGCTGTTCCCGAATCTCTATCGCGACAAGCCGGTCCTCGTCGAAGCGGCCAGGTAGGATCGCCCGCGTTCGATGCATCAACGGCGCCGCATCGCGCGGCGCCGTGGTTTCCTGAAGGCGCATTGCGCTCGCGATTCCTTGCCACGGCGTGCTGGCACGCTCGCTCGGCCTCTCGTTGTTTCCCGTTTGCGTTTAACCGGTTTCGCACCGCTTCCGCCGACCAGGCCCGCATTTTGCACAGTGGGTCCGTCGGCAAGGCTTTCGCGGCAATGGTTCATACGAAAGGCCCGCTGTCCGGTACGCGACTCCCCGAGCAGGTGCGTTCTTGCCGGGCAACGCGTATCGTTTGCTGAAAAAACTACACGCCGCGCCTGAGAGCGCGGCGTGCGCCGGGGTGCTGTTCGATTCCTTGCGGACCCAGGCGGAACCTAAAACCCCTTCGCCCTGCGCGAGATCGGAGGCTTCTGGTGCGCAATGACAGCCGTGAAAAGCGGATCGGCACGTTCCGCAATAAACCAATAGGCATCGCGGCAGTTTCTCTGGTCGCCGTGACCCTCGGCGTTGCCGTCGTTCCGGGCGCCGCCTTGGCGCAAACGCCTTCGCCGCTGGGCGAATGGCAATACTCGGCGGGGATTCCACTGCAAAAGGTGTGGCAGCCGAGCGTTCCCGACTGGCAGTTGCGCGTCGGCGCGGCGACGTCGTTCCAGCCGCGCTACGAGGGCTCCGACCGGTATCACTTGATGGCCGGCCCGAGCGTCGACGTGCGCTACAAGGATCTGTTTTTCTTTTCGAGCGGCGAGGGACTCGGCGTCAACTTTGCGCAGGGACAAAACTGGCGTGCAAGCCTCGCGGCCATCTACGATCTCGGACGCCGCGGCCACGACGATCCGCAGGAACTGAACGGCCTCGGCAACATCAATCCGGCGCCGGGCCTCAAGCTCTCGGGCGAATACGTGGTGTCGAAGGAATTCCCGCTGGTGCTGCGCGCGGACGTCAGACGCTACTTCGGCGGCTCGAACGGCTGGACCGGCGATCTCGGCGCGTATATGCCGATGCCGGGCAGCACCAACAACTTCTTCTGGTTCGCCGGGCCCAACGTAACCTTCGCGGACTCCACCTACATGAACAGTTGGTTCGGCGTGAATCGCGAGCAGGCGGCGCACTCGCGGTATCCGGAATATCACGCGAGCGCGGGCGTCAAGTCGGTGGGCTTCGGCATCAGCGTGGTGTGGCTGTTCGACAAGCATTGGTTCGCCACCGCGGATGGCGCATTCCAGCAACTGGTCGGCAGCGCGGGCAACAGTCCGATCACGCACCGCAAGGCGAACGGCGTGGCCGACATTTCCATCAACTACCGCTTCTGATGCGTTTGCCGATGCACGGCGAAGGCGGTGCTTAACCGATGGCCGCTATCGGGCGATGAAAGTCGGAAGCGCTATCGATGGGCAGCGGCATGCCACACGAACGTTGCGAGAAGGGCGCGGCGCAGCGGCGCGCGAACGAGATCGGCTACGGCGCGCGAGTAGGGCTCGAATGAATGGGAGGCGCTGCATGGCTCGCATGATTGACCGGCGCGGGCGGTGCAAAGTTGCGTGCCGTCGAACACAGCAATACCCGAGCCGCCTCACCCGGGCGCTGGACGGCGCGTGCTCGCGCCGCGAGGCGGCCGGTCAGCCGCGCTTCGTTTTCGCCCCGGCCTGCGTTTCGCGGTCCCAGCGCTTCAGCCAGGGCACGATGAATTCCGCGAAGCCGTCGGCGGGCGGCGACAGCGCGCGCTCGGTGGAGCGGTACAAGCACACCTCGCGGATGGTTTCCGGATCGACGATCCGCTTCATCACCAGCCCGAACGTGCGCGCGAGCGGCGCGACATAGGCGGGCGCGAGCGTCACCGCCAGCCCTTGCGATGCGAGACCGAATGCCGTGGTGACGTTGTCCACCACGTCGACCGGAATGATGCGGGCCTCGGCCGGCAGATTGGCGAGCATCTGCCCGACCGCGCGTTCGTGGTCGCGGCCGGTGGCGACGATCGGCACGTCGCGCAGATGCCGCCACTGCACACGGCGCCGCGCGCTCAACGGATGCGCCGGCGCGCACCACATCACCCACGGACTCGCGAACGCCCGCTCGCGCCCCACGCGCGCGCCGCTTTGCCGGTCGGGGCCGATCGCGAGATCCACGTCGCCGCTTTCCACGCGCTCCACCAGTTGCTCGACCACGGTGTCGACAATCCGCACGACCACTTTCGGTTTGCCGCGCGCGTATTCGGCGATGGCCGCGGGCAACGCGGTGGCCGCGAGCACCAGCGGCGCGCCGACCCGCACGATGCCGGCCGCGCGGTTGCGGATGTCGTTGGCCGATTGCGCGGCGGCGCGCACATGGCGCAACACCGATTCGGCCGAGGCAAGAAAATCCTGCCCCGCGCTCGACAGATTGACGCGCCGCGTGGTTCGGTCGAAGAGGCGAAAGCCCAGTTCCGTTTCGAGTTCGGCCAGCAACTGGCTGACCGCCGACGAGGTCAGCCCGAGCCGCTCCGCCGCCGCGCCGATACTGTGCAAATCGACGATGGCGAGAAACGCTTCGAACTGACGAATGGTGACGCGCGTGAGTGACATGAAAAACGATTGTAAAGAAAAACTTACTAATCGTGAAAAATCGATTGATTGTGCGCCGCGAGCGATTGCCTGACACTTGCCCCAATCGACGCACGCACCCAATGACGCTTAGACTTTGGGTCTCGTCCGGCGGGTGTCGGCGCTTTGCTCGCCGCACCGAAACCATAGCGACGCCGGACCCACGCCCACCACCAAGGACTTGCCATGTTCGACCACATTCCCGCCTACCCAGGCGACCCGATTCTGAGTCTGAACGAGGACTTTCAACTCGATCCTCGCCCCAACAAGGTCAATCTGAGCATCGGCATCTATTTCGACGACGCCGGCAAGCTGCCGGTGATGGACGCCGTGCGGCGCGCCGAAACCGCCTTGCTCGATGCGATCGGCCCACGCTCCTATCTGCCGATGGCGGGCCTGCCGCTCTATCGCGACGCCGCCCAAGCGCTGGTATTCGGCGCGGACCACGAAGCGCGCGCGACGGGCCGCATCGCGACCTTGCAGACCATTGGCGGCTCGGGCGCGCTGAAGGTGGGCGCGGATTTTCTGAAGCGCTATTTCCCCGGCTCGCAGGTGTGGATCAGCGATCCGAGCTGGGAAAACCATCGCGTGATCTTCGAGGGCGCGGGCCTGACCGTCAACACCTATCCGTACTACGACGAACACACCGGCGGCCTGCGTTTCGCGGACATGCTCGACGCGATCGGCCGCTTGCCGGAGCGGAGCATCGTGCTGCTGCATGCGTGCTGCCATAACCCGACGGGCGTCGACCTCACCCCGGCGCAATGGGCGGAACTGGTGCCGGTATTGCAGCGCCGCAATCTGATCGCGTTTGTCGACATGGCGTATCAGGGCTTCGGCGCGGGCATCGACGAAGACGCCGCGTGCGTGCGTCTGCTCGCCGATGCGGGCGTGGCGCTGATCGTCGCGAATTCGTTCTCGAAGAATTTCTCGCTGTACGGCGAGCGCTGCGGCGCGTTGAGCGTGGTTTGCAAAAGCAGTGAAGAGGCCGGCCGCGTGCTCGGCCAGTTGATGTCCACGGTGCGCGCGAACTACAGCAATCCGCCGACGCACGGCGCGCGGCTGGTCGCCAACGTGCTCGCCGATGCGTCGTTGCATGCGTCATGGGAAGCGGAACTCGCCACCATGCGCGAGCGGATTCTCGCGATGCGTACCACGATCCACGAAGGACTCGCCGGCCGCGTCGATGAAGTGATGCGCGCGCGTTATCTCGCGCAGCGCGGCATGTTCACCTATACGGGCCTGAGCGAGAGCCAGGTCGAGCGCTTGCGCGGCGAGTACGCGGTGTACGTGCTGCGTTCGGGGCGCATGTGCGTGGCCGGATTGAACGCGCGCAACGCCGGTTATGTGGCGTCGTCGATCGCGGCGGTCGTGGCGGGGGCATAGCGTTTCCGATTCCTTCCGATTCGCGGCAATCGAACCGCGACAACCACAGCGAACCACAACGATGGAGACTCGAATGACCCCGACCCTTGAGATGCAAGCGGCCGACGCACCGAAGCACGCCGCGATGCATCCCGACGAATGGCAGGCGCGCGTGCAACTGGCCGCGTGCTATCGCATCTTCGACCTGCTCGGCTGGACCGAGATGATCTACAACCACATCACGTTGCGTGTGCCGTCGAGCGCGAGCGGCGGCGAGCGGCATTTTCTGATCAATCCGTTCGGCCTGCACTATAGCGAGGTGACGGCGAGCAATCTCGTGAAGATCGACGTGCAAGGGCGCGTGCTCGACCACTCGCCGTATCCGGTGAATCCCGCGGGGTTCGTCGTGCATGCGGCGATTCACGAAGGCTTGCCCGACGCGCACTGCGTGATGCATACGCACACCACGGCGGGCGTCGCGGTGGCGTGTCTCGAGGACGGCTTGCAGCAAACCAACTTCTATAGCGCGCAGTTGCACGAGCGCGTTGCGTACCACGACTTCGAAGGCATCACCGTTCACGCGGATGAAGGTCCGCGCCTGCTCGAACATATCGGCGACCGGCAGGCCGTGATCCTGCGCAATCATGGCCTGCTTGCGTGGGGCCGCACGTTGCCGCAGACTTTCGCGATGCTATGGACGCTGAACCGCGCGTGCGAGATCCAGATGGCGACGTTTTCGATGGGGCGCGCGCGGCCCGTGCCGGAAGAGGTCGCGATTCGCTGTTCGCGCGACGCGTTGCAGTTCGACCCGCGTCACGGTGCGGGACAGGACGTGTTCGACGCGCTGGTGCGGCGGGTGGACCGCATCGACGCGAGCTATAAGGATTAAACGCGAGGATTAAACGCGAAGATTAAACATAAACGACTAAACGCAAGGATTGAAGCGATGAAAGTAGCGATCTACGGTGCGGGCGCGATCGGCGGCTGGATGGGCGTGAAGCTCGCGCAGGCCGGCCACGATGTCGGCGTGGTGGCGCGTGGCGCGACGCTCGGCGCATTGCGCGAGCACGGCTTGCGTCTGATCGAAGGCGGCGCCACGCATGCCGTGAAGGTGAAGGCGAGCGAACAGCCGGCCGAACTCGGCGTGCACGACCTCGTCGTGGTGGCGGTGAAGGGACCGGCGATGGCGTCGGTGGCCGCGCACGTCGCGCCGCTGCTGAGTCCGCGGACGATCGTGCTGACGGCGATGAACGGCGTGCCGTGGTGGTTCTGCGACGGCCTTGGCCGCGACTTCGCGGGCAAGCGGCTCAAGTCGATCGATCCTGACGGCGCGATCGCCGCCGCGATTCCGACCGAACAGACCGTGGGTTGCGTGGTGCACGCCAGTTGCCTCGTCGAGGCGCCGGGGGTGATCCGGCATCATCAGGGCAATGGGCTGATCGTCGGCGAGGCGTCGGGGCAGCCGAGCGAGCGCGTCGCGGCGCTCACCGCGACGCTCGCCGCGGCAGGCTTCAATGCGTCGATGTCGGAGCAGATTCAGCGCGACGTCTGGTACAAGCTGTGGGGCAACATGACGATGAATCCGATCAGCGCCATCACCGGCGCGACCACCGACCGGATTCTGAGCGACGAGCTGGTGCGCGGCTTCGTCACGCGCATCATGCTGGAAGCGAAGGAGATCGGCGCGCGCTTCGGCATTCCGATCGAGCAGGCGCCGGACGATCGCCACGAGGTCACGCTCAAGCTCGGCGCGATGAAAACCTCGATGCTGCAGGACGTGCAGGCGGGCAAGGCGGTCGAACTGGATGCGCTGGTGGCCGCGGTGCGCGAACTCGGCCAACTGACTCATGTGGCGACGCCTTACACGGATGCGTTGCTCGGTCTCGCGAGGCTGCATGCGAGCACGTTGGGCTTGTATCCGCAGCAGTGAGGCGGGCGGCCGACCTTCGGCGATATGACGCGGGCTTCGCGCTGAGCGCCGCAGAGGGACTCGGCTTTCCTCCATTTCGCGGCGGGCAGGGTCGGTGCCGCAGCCGGCTTCGCGCTGTTCCTGCAGTCAACGCCGCAGCCATTCCCGCCCGTCAACGCCGCAGTCAACCCGCAGTCAACCCGCCGTCACTCCTTCAACCACTCCCGCCCACATGCGAAGCCTGCCGCGCGTGCTGCGTGCCCGCCGCCGCGAGGCATTCCTCGATCATCGCGCGGAAGGTCGGCGCCGCATGCGAAGCGCCGGTCGCGCCCATTTCCGGCCCCGCTTGCGGCGCTCCGCCGACGCCGACCACGAGCGTCGCGCGCGGCCGCCATTGCCGCGTGCGGCGCAACATATTGCGCAGATACGGCGGCGATTCCGGCGCGTCGAGCGAGACGATGCAGATGATCGGCGCATCCTTGAAGGCCGGTTCGTCGGCGCGCGCGCTGCGATAGCCCGAGTGCGTCGCCATTAGCGGCGCAAGGCCCTGGCGGCCGAGCAGTTGCACGGCGATCGCGGTGGTGACTTCGTCGAATGCGCCGCGTCCGGGCACGCACAGCACCGAGGTTTTTTCAGTCTCGGCGCGCGAGTGCGGATGCGCCGACATATGGCTCTCTGGCCGCTCGGACAGATCCGCCGACGCCGAAGCCAGCGCCGCCCCGGCGGATTCCGCCGGATCGGCGCGAGACAACCGCTCCGGCACGCCGTCCGCGATTTCCAGGTTTTCGACGATATCCACCAGCGACTCGTTGACCCGCGCCAGTTGCTCGGGCATCAGCACGCCGCGCATCGCGTCGTTGCGGGCGAGCTTGAGACCTTCGAGCGCGACCTTGTCGTAGTAGTCGATCAGCGACATCTCGCGCAACAGACGCTCGGCCTGCACGATCGCCTCATGCGGATCGTCGGCGAGCAGGCGCTGATAAAAGGTCTGCGCCGGCGTGAGCGCGGGCTGATCGCCCAGCAGCACGGTGAGGAAGTTCAGGCGGTCCGCATAGCGGCCCAACGTGACGACGCACAACGTGAGCGGCGTGGACAGCACGAGGCCGACCGGTCCCCACAGCCAGCTCCAGAAAATCGCCGCCACCACCACGGCGAGCGGCGACAGCCCCGAGCGGTGACCGTACAGCAGCGGCTCGGCGACCTGCCCGGCCACCACGTCGACGACGATGAAAAGAATCAGCGTATACACCGCCATCGTCCATTGCGGCTGAATGGCGGCGGCGAGAAAGACGGCGAGGATCGCCGCGATCCAGATGCCGATATACGGCACGAAACGCAGCAACGCGGCGATCACGCCGAACAGCAGCGCGCCCGGCACGCCGATGATCGCGAGACCGATCGCGATCACGCCGCCCGCGCTCACGTTCACGCCTAGTTGCGCGACGAAGTAGCGGCTCAGGCGCCCGGCGGCGTCGTTGATCGCGGTGGTGGTGCGGTGCAGATCGCGCGAGCCGAACAGGCTGATCAAACGGTCGCGCAAGTCCTCGCGCTGCAACAGGATGAAGATCGTCACCACCAGCACGATGAAGGTCGTTTCGAGCGGCGCGATGGCCGGCGACAACGCGCGCTGGGCGAGTTGCAACGGCGTGGGCGACGGCTCGTGCACTTCGACGGGCGTCGGCACGGCGGGCGCATTGCGCGCGGCGCGCCCGGTAGGGCGCGGCGGATTCGGTTTCGACGGCGCGACGCGTTGCAGCGTGGCGGCGGCGCGCTTCATCAGCGAATCGGCACGGCCCACGGTCTTTTCCTGCACCGTCTCGATCTTCTGCTCGATCGCCACCTGATACTGGGGCAGGTCGCCGGCGAGTTGCACCAGTTGCGCCCCGATCAGTCCGCCGACCGCGAGCAGGGTGGCGAGAGCGAACAGCACCGCGATGAAGATCGACGGCAACTGTCCCATATGCAAGCGCCGCAGCGTCTGCACGAGCGGCGCGAGCAGGAAGCTGAGCAGCACCGAGAGCGTGATCGGAATCAGCACCGCGCGGCCGAAGTACAGCGCGCACACCACCACGACGCCGGTGATCACCGAGGCGAGGCCGTGCAGGCCAGGCGTGCCCGGCGGATAGACGCGGTTCGGCCGCCCATGCGGCGGGAGCGATAATTTCATGAGCACACTTTCCGATTGAATGGCGTCGCTTTATAGGGAAGGCGCGCGCGGCTGGAACGTCGGCGTCGACTAAAGCGCCTGGCAGCAATACGCATGCCCGAATTGTAGGCGCTTTGATCGTCTCAAGGCTTATAGAAGCAGCGCGCGACGCTCCACGCGCTCATCCCGCATGCACGCGCAGCAACTCGAACAGTTGCGAACTCGCGTACAGCACGAGCCCGATAAAGCCGCCGACGATCGTCCCGTTGATGCGGATGTATTGCAAGTCCTTGCCGATGTTCAGCTCGACTTGCCGCGACATCTCGCGCGCGTCCCAGTTCTTCACGGTATCGCTGATGTGGCGCGTCAGGAACTGCGCGAAGTCCGGCGCCATGCCGCGCGCCGCGTCCTCCAGGTGATCGTTCAGCGATTGACGCAGCGTGGGATCGTGCGCGAGCTCGCGGCCCACCCATTGGCCCATCGCCATCACTTTCGCGTGCAAGGCCGAGTCGGGGCTTTGCAGATCGCGCTTGAGCCAGGCGCGCAATTCGCCCCACATGTCCTTCACATAGGTGCCGAGCGCGTCGCCTTCCAGCAGATAGCGCTTCAGTTCCTCGCCTTTTTGCAGGAACGCCGGATCGGTTTTGAGTTTGGCGATCAGCTTATGCGCGGCGTCATCGAACTTTTGACGCAGCTCATGCGTGGGGTTTTCGCTGATCTGTTCGAGCATCCGGTTCACCGCGTTGGCGATCGCTTCGGCGCCTTTCTCGCCGAGCCATGCGGAGGGCAGGATCTTTTCCATCTTCGGGTATTCGCTCTTCACCCAGTCGACGATGCGGTCGGCGATAAACGCGCGCGCCTGCTCTTCGCGCAGCAACGCGAGCACCTGTTCGATGCCGGCGTCGAGCAATTCCTGATGACGGCCGTCCTTCGTGAGCGTGTCGAGAATCGCGCCCATCGATTGCGACAGATCGACCTTGGCCAGCACGCCGCGCAAGGCGTCCTTGATGAAGACCTGGATGCGCACGTCGTCGGTCAAATCCAGAATGCCGCCGGTGAGCTTGACGACGTAGTCGCCGAGCCGCGCGGTGTTGGCCGGCTGCGTCAGCCAGCCGGTAATGCTTCGCGCCGGGTCGTGCTTCTGGATCAGACCGACCAGCGAGGGCACGTCCAGGAACTTGTCCTGCACGAAGACCGCGAGGTTGTCGGCGATCTTGTGCTTGTTCCTCGGAATGATCGCCGTGTGCGCGGAGACGATCGGAATCGGCACGCGGCGAAACAGCGCGACCACCGCGAACCAGTCCGCGAGCGCGCCGACCATCGCGGCTTCCGCCACCGCCTTGATGCCGTCGACCCACACGCCGCGCGGCATGAAGGCGGTGACCACGAAGACGCAGGCGGCCGCCAGCAACAGCAGCAAGGGTGTGCGCTTGGCCTTCTTGAGTTCGATTTCCTTGTTCATCGGCAGCGGTGCGGCGGGTTCCATTCGATTGAAATACGGCGCAGCAATCGACGCGCGCGTTCGGAACCGCGAGTGTAGCGCCGCTGTTCGGGCAATGCGCCATCCACGTGGGGCTATCTTTGCCGCGTCGGCGCGGTAACATCTGCGGCTGGAGTGCTGGAGCGGGCGGTTCGGCCAGGCGCGAAAGACACGATGCACGCGATGAGCGCCCACCGGTCGAACCCGCGCCGACGCCACAACGCCAGGCAAGGCCACGCAAGACCAGGCGACGCTGCAATTGAACGGAATGGAGGCACAGTGATCAGGTTTCTGCACACCGCGGACTGGCAGATAGGCACGCAATTCGGCCAGTTCGAGCCGGACGAGGCCGCGCATCTGGCGGAGGCGCGCTTCGAAACCGTGCGCCGCATCGCCGACGAAGCGGCCGCACGCAAGGTCGACGCCGTGCTGGTGGCGGGCGACGTCTTCGACCTGCAAACGGTGTCGGACACGGTGATCCGCCGCCTGTTCGGCGCATTGCAAGCGTTCTCGGGACCGTGGATCATGCTGCCGGGCAATCATGACGCCGCGCTGGTCGAAAGCGTGTGGACCCGCGCGCAGCGGCTGAACTGCGTCGCGCCGAACGTGCGGCTCGTGCTCGAACCCGGCGTGGTGCTGCTCGACGAGTGCCGCTCTGCATTGCTCTGCGCGCCGCTCACGCAACGCATCACCTACGACGACACCACCGCTTTCTTCGACGCCGCCGAGACGCCGCCGGGCTATCACCGCGTCGGGCTCGCGCACGGCAGCGTGAGCGGCATCCTGCAGGAGGGCATCGATTCGTCGAATCCGATCGCGCCCACGCGTGCGGCGAGCGCGCGGCTCGACTATCTCGCGCTCGGCGACTGGCACGGCCACCTGCGGGTGGACGAGCGCATCTGGTACGCCGGCACGCACGAACAGGACCGTTTTCGCGGCAACGATCCCGGCTTCATGCTCGACGTCACGTTGCGCGAGCCTGGCGCGTCGCCGCGGGTCGAGCCGGTGCGGGTCGGCAAATATCAATGGCGGCGCTGGGACGAAACGATTGCCGTGCCGACCGACGTGGATTCGCTCAAGGCGCGCCTCGCGGCGTTGAACGGCAACGACGTGCTGCGTCTCGCGGTAAGCGGCACGGCCGCGCTGGCCGATGCCGAGGCGCTGCACGTCGCGGTGGAGGAAGCCCGCGCGCGAGTGCGCGCGCTGCGCGTCGATCTGAGCGGCCTGCAAGTGCTGCCCACCGCCGACGACCTCGCCGAACTCGGCGCGCAGAGCGGCTATCTCGCGAAGGTGGTGGCGCGTCTGCGTGGCTTGCAGGAGGACCCGCAGTCGGACCCGCGAGAGGTCGCGCGCGCGGCCGAGGCGTTGTTGCTGTTGGCGCGCATTCAACGTGAACTGCCGCGCGAAGCGAGGTCCGCATGAAGCTCGAAAGCATTGCGATCCAGGAGTTCAAGCAGTTCACCGGCCGGCTTGTGGTCGACGATTTGCAGCCGGGGCTCAATCTGTTCACCGGACCGAACGAGGCCGGCAAGAGCACGATCGCCGAAGCGGTGCGCGCCGTGTTTCTCGAACGCTACAAGGCCTCGCATCTGAAGGATCTGTTGCCGTGGGGCAAGGCGAGCGGGCAGCCGTCGGTCGAAGTGACTTTCGATCTGGACGGCACGAGCTGCAAGCTGTCGAAGCAGTTCGTCTCGCGGCAGCGCTGCGAGTTGCGGATCGGCCAGTCCGTGTTCAGCGAGGACGAAGCCGAGGACAAGCTCGCGGCATTGCTCGGTTTTTCGCGTGCCGCGCGCGGGCCGTTGAAAGCCGAGAACGCCGGCGTTCCCGGTTTGCTGTGGGTGCAGCAGGGCGGCACGCAGGAGATGCGCGATTCGACCGGGCACGCGGCGCAGTATCTGCGCGACGCGCTCTCGCAACTGTCGGGCAGCCGGGAGTCGGCGGGTGAGGACGCGTTGATCGCCGCCGTGCAGCGCGAACTTCGGCAACTGCTCACGGCCCGCACGCAGAAGTCCACCGGGCCGCTCGCCGAAGCCGAACAGGCCCTGGCCGCGCTGCTTGTCCAGCGCGACGAGCTGGAACAGCAGCGCGAGCAGTTCGAGGAGAACATCGCGCGCCTCGCCGCGCTTCAGGAAGCGTTCGACGACACGCAACGCAAGCGGCCCTGGGAGCTTCACGAGCAGAAAGCCGTGCAGGCGCAACAGCGCGCCGACGCCGCGGCGGAACTCGAACGAAGCGTTCAGCAACTCGCACAGTCGCTGCAAGTGAGTGAAGCGGAACTGGCGCTTTCGTTGCAACAGGAGCAGGGCGCGGCCGAACTGGAAGCGGCCGTCGCTCGCGAGCGGCAGCAACTCGATGCGGCGCGAGCCAACGTGTCCGCCGTTCAAACCGAGCATGATCGAGCCGCGGCGAGCGTCGCGCGATTCGAGCAAGCCTCCGCCGATGCCAACCGGGCGCTCGACCTGGCGAACGCGGCGGTGAGCGCGGCGGACTTGCGCAGCCAGATCGGCCTGCATCGCGCCGAAAGCGAGCGGCTCGAAGCCGCGATCGCCGACGCGGGCAAGGCGAACGACGCCGTTCTCGAAGCCGCGCGCGCCGCGGCTTCGCTCGAAATCGACGCGGCGAAACTGAAGCGGCTTCAATCGCTCGATGCCGAATTGACGGTGCTGCGTGCGCGCACCGAAGCGGCGATGACGCGCATCGAATACCGGCTGAACGGCGCGATCACGGTTGGCGAAGCGCAGGTGAGCGGCGCGGGCGTGTTGCGTCTGGACGAGGAGAAGCTGATCGGCCTCGGCGCGCTCGGTGAGTTGCGCGTGATTCCGGGCGTCTCCGATTTGCCGGCGCGGTTATCCGAGCTTGCCTCGCTCGAAGCCGGTCATGCGCAGTTGTTGCAGGCGTTGGGCGTGGCATCGCTCGGTGAGGCCGAAGCGCGCCATGAACAGTGGAAGGCGCTCGTCGCGCAACAGAAGAGCCAGGCGAAGATTCTCGAAGTGCACGCGCCGCAGGGCATCGACGCGCTGCGTGCGGCGTTGGCTTCCACTAGCGCGCGCTGGCAGGCGTCGAATGAACGGCTGGCGTTGCTGCCCGATGTGTCCGCCGCGCCGCCGCTCGACGAAGCGCGCCGCAACGCCGAGATCGCGCGCGATGCATGGGAAGCCGCCAGAAAACTGCTGGCGCAGTCGGCGGAAAAACGATCGACCGCGACAGCCACGACCGACTCGCTCGCCGCCCAATTGCAGCGCAAGGAAGCGCAGTTGAACGACGAAGCGTTCCGCCGCCACCGCGCGCAATGGCAGACGAAAATGATCGAGCAGCGCGTACAGGTCGATGCATTGAGGAAGCAGCGCGAGGGACGCGAGCGCGAACTGGAAGCCGCGCGCCTCGACGATCCGGCTGCCGAGGCGAAGCGCTATCGCGCGTCGGCGGAACTCGCGCGCGGCGAGCAGCATGAGCGGCAAGTGCGGATCGCGCAATTGCGCAGTCAACTGGAGACGGTCGGCGCCTCCGGCCTCGGCGAGCGTCTCGCGGCGGTGCGGGCGCGCGTCGAACAGGCCACGCGCCGCAAGGACGAACTCAGCTTGCGGGCCAGCGCGTTGAGCCTGCTCGACGAAGTGCTGGTCGACGAACGCGACGCGGCGGTGGCGCAACTGCGCGCGCCGTTGACCGAGCGGCTCGGGCATTATCTGCGGCGAATTTTTCCGCAATCGACCATCGCGCTCGGCGACGATCTGAGTCCCGCGACACTGGATCGTTATGGCCGCGCGGATACGCTCGACGCGCTGAGCTTCGGCACGCGCGAACAGCTCGGCATTCTGACGCGGCTCGCGTATGCGGATCTGCTTAAGGCATCGGGCCGGCCGACCTTGCTCATGCTGGACGACGCCGCCGTGCATACCGACGCCGCGCGGCGCGATGCCATCAAGCGCGCGCTGATCGACGCGGCGACGCGCCATCAGATCCTGGTGTTCACCTGCCATCCCGAGTTGTGGGACGACTTGGGCGTGAGGCAGCGGGCGATCGACGATCTGAAGGCGGCGGCATAGGCCACCCCACCCGTTATCTGGATCGATTCACTCGTACCAGCGCGGGGTATAAATCCATTCGCCGCCTTCGGCGTTTTTGGCGAAGCCCCGCGTGGTCGATGAGCCCACGATCACCATCGTCCGCATATCCACGTCGGACGAGCGCAGTTCGCCGAGCGCGATCGTGCGCAGCGTGCCGCCCGGCCTGCCGATATCGCGGCCAAGCACCACCTTGGTGGTCGCGGCGCGATATTCCCTCACGATGTCCAGCGCCTTATCCAGTTGCCACGGACGCGCGCGCGAGATCGGGTTATAGAACGCCATCACCAGATCGGCTTCGGCCGCGTGCCTTAGACGCTTTTCGATGATCGTCCACGGCTTCAGATTGTCGGACAGCGACAGCATGCAGAAGTCGTGACCCAGCGGCGCGCCGGCTTGCGCGGCGGTGGCCATCGCCGCCGACACGCCCGGCACGATCGACAGGTCGACCGCGTGCCACTGCGCGTTCCGCTCGGCGTCGAGCGCTTCGAGCACCGCGGCGGCCATCGCGAACACGCCCGGATCGCCGGACGACACCATCACCACCGAGCGTCCCATGCTCGCCAGTTCGAACGCGTGACGCGCGCGTTGCATTTCCTCGCGATTGTCGGTGCCATGCACGCGCTGATCCGCGCGCAACGGGCCGGCCATTTTCACGTAGGTGTCGTAGCCGAGAATATCGGTCGCTTCGTTCAGCGCCGCGCGCGCGGCGGGCGCCATCAGATCGGCGCTGCCGGGGCCGAGGCCGATCACCGTCAGACGGCCGCGTGCGCGGCCGATCGTGTCGGGATCGATCGCCAACGGCGCCACTGCGAGCGCGACGCCGCTAGTCGCGTCGTCATGCAGCGTTTCGTAGGGAATGCGCAGCGCGGCATGCAGCAGGTTGCTGGGCCGCTCGCCGTCTTCGGGATGCGTTTGAGTGAAACGCAGCGGCACGTTCAGACTGGCGGCGGCCTGAGCGAGCGCCTGGTCCGCCATGTGTTCAGACGAAGCCAGCAACGCCGCGAGAGAAAGCACCGCAAGACCCTGCGCATCCAGCGCCTCACGCACGCGCGCTTCGATCTCCGCACCCGCACCCGACACCGCCACCACCACACTGCGCGGATGAATCACCAGTTCGTCATCACGTCCGCTCCACGCTCGCGGCGTCACGCGAATCGCGAGACGCGCCGATGCCGAGCGCGGCAACTGCGCATCGTCGAGCCACGGCGCTTCGCCTTCGATCCGCGTGCTCTCGCCGGCCAGCAGATCGGACACAAAGCGTTTGCCTTGGCCGAGATCGGCGAGCGCATAGCCTTCGGGCGGATTGAGCACGCAGGTGCCGAAGCGCAATTCGCCGCTCGTCGTGATCGCCGGCGACACGGCCAACGCGGCGGCAATCACGCGCGCCATCACGTTGACGCCGGCGAGACCGCCGAGCAAGGGCACGACCGCGCTGCCGTCCTCCGCGACGGCCAGCACCGGCGGCTCCGCGCCCTTGTTCGCGAGCAACGGCGCGACGCAACGAATCACGATGCCCGCCGCGCACAACGCGACGATCGGCGTGCCGCGCGCATACAACTCGCGCAGATGCGCGCCGAGTTCGCTGTACGAGACATCGGCCGCGACGCGTCCCTGCAACCCATGCACCTGGCTATCCGCGTACAAAGCTTGAATGCGCCGCGCGGTCGTCAACGCGCCCGCGCCGAGAATCACGATCGCGGGTGGCGTCATCCTTGCCATTTTTCCCCCGGCACGACGAGCAGCGAGAAATACGGCGACGCCATCGGATCGACTTCCGCGAGCGGCACGATGCGCTGATTGCCCATCGTCGCACGCTCGACGTAAAGCGCGCGCCGCGCGAGACCGAGTTCGCCCAGCACGCGCCGCACCTTGTCGAAATTGCGGCCGAGTTTCATCACGACGGCGGCGTCGGCATCGGCGAGACGGCGGCGCAATTCGTCCTCGGGCAGCACGCCCGAGAGCACGGAGAGGCTCTGGTTGCGATAGACGAGCGGCGCGCCGAGCACGGCGGCGCCGCCGAGCATCGAGCACACGCCGGGCACGACTTCGCTCTCGTAGCGCGCCGCGAGCCGGTCGTGCAAATACATATAGGAGCCGTAGAAAAACGGATCGCCCTCGCAAATCACGGCCACGTCGCGGCCCGCGTCGAGATGACCGGCGACGATCTCCGCCGCCGTGTCGTAGAAGTCGGCGATGATCGCTTCATACGAGAGCGGCGGTTCGAGCGCTTCGGTGGTGACCGGATACACGAGCGGCAGATGCTGCTGCGCGTCGTGCAAATGCGCTTCGATGATGCTGAACGCGTTGCCTTTCTTACCCTTCGCGACGAAATACGCGACCACGGGCGCCGCTTTCAGCAGACGCAGCGCCTTCAGCGTGATGAGTTCAGGGTCGCCGGGGCCGACGCCGAGTCCGAACAAACGTCCTTGCACGGTCATTTATTCGACCTCCGTCGCGAGCGCGTTCACGGCGGCGGCGGCCATCGCGCTGCCGCCGCGTCTGCCGTGCACCACCACGTAGGGCACGCCGCGGCTGTCGTCCGCGAGCAGCGCCTTCGATTCGGCCGCGCCGACGAAGCCCACCGGAAAACCGAGAATCAGCGCGGGCTTCGGCGCGCCGGCATCGAGCATGTCGAGCAAATGAAAGAGCGCGGTCGGCGCATTGCCGATCACGACGACGCTGCCCGCGAGTCGCGGACGCCACAATTCGAGCGCGGCGGCCGAGCGCGTGTTGCCGAGTTCGCGAGCGAGCGCCGGTACGTCGTCGTGGGTGAGCGTGCAGATCACTTCGTTGTTCGCGGGCAGCCGCGCGCGCGTGATGCCTTGCGCGACCATGCCGGCATCGCAGAGAATCGGCGCGCCTTGCGCGAGCGCCGTGCGGCCCGCGGTGCCCGCGCCTGCGGAAAATTGCAGGGCGTCGACGATATCCACCATGCCGCACGCGTGAATCACGCGCACCGCGAGTTTTTCCAGGTCCGCGGGGATGCGCGATAAATCGGCTTCCGCGCGGATCGTCGCGAAGGATTGGCGATAGATCTCCTGACCGTCGCGAATGTAATCAAGCATCTATGGGCTCCGGGCCAGGTGGTCGAGCAGGTCGGCGGCCTGGTCGATCGTCAGTTGGCGCGCGACGCACTGGCCGAAATCCGAGTGGCCGTCGTCGCGTCGATAAAGGTCGTAAGTGCCGGGCGACACAGCCAGCAGTGTGTACGGCGCACGATGCGCGGCGGCGCACGAGCGCGGGCAGCCGCTCAGATGGACCTCGACGTTCTCGGGCAAGCGCGCGGCGAGCCGCAGTGCGTCGGCCTTGGTGTCGGCGAGGCTTTTCGCGCAGCCTGGCGAGCCCGCGCAGGCGATCAGACGCGTGATGGCTTGCGTGGCATCGCAGGCGAGGCCCAGCGTGTTCAGTGCGGTCAGCACGGCTGGCACGGCGTGCGCCGCGATGTCGGTCAGCAGCACGCTTTGCCACGGCGTGACGTGCAGCGTGCCGTTGCCTTGCTGTCGTGCGAGCGCGGCGAGGGCATGCAGGGTGGCGGCGTCGAGGCGGCCTAGCGGCGGCTGGCCGCCTACGTGCCAGGTCTCCGTCGTGCGTTGGGCGTGCGCGCCGAGACGACGCGCGGCATCGGCCGGTGTCGCGCGATGCCAGGACGCGAGCGACGCGTCGCGTGACAGCGGGAAATCGACATACGTTTGCGCGCGCTGCAATACGGCGTCGACGGAACGCGCGGCGAGCAGGTGACGCATGCGCGTGGCGTCGGCGGCGGCGAGGTCGAGAAACGAGTGCAGCAGCGCGCGGACAAGCGCAGGGACTTGCGATGACGACACGGCGGCTAATGCGCCTGCGTCGTCCACGCGACGAGCTTGTGTCGAGTCATCGCAACCGGCAGCCGGGTTTTGCGGTAACGCCACCGCTGGCGGGCAACCCGCAAGACCGAACACGAACCGCACACCGTCACGAACTTGCGACGCCGCGAGCCACACGTCATGCGGATGATCGAGCCTCGCCAGGCGCTCGCCGCCATCCACCAGCAGCGCGAATTTCGGCGACAACGCCGCGAAGCGCGCTTCGCCTTGCAGCAGCGCCAGCAGTTCGGCGCACAGCGGCCTCGTGTCGAACAAGGCGAAGGGATCGCGCCCGGCGGCGGGGCTGATCATCACGTTGCGCACGTCGTCGGCGGCCGCCGCGCGGAGCGAGTTGGAAGCCGGCGCGGCGCGCTTCGCCATCGCATCCGAACCAGCCGCCGCGTCGGGCGCCGCTCCATCGGGCCCAAGCCCCGCCGCCACCAACGCCGCGCTCAACGCCGCTGCCTCGCCGCCACGCACGCCGCGCACCTGCAGGTTCGCGCGATTGGTCAACTCGATCACGCCGGCCGCATGCCGCGCGCTCGCCTCGGCAATCGCCTCGGCCTGCGCGGCGCTCAACTCGCCGCCAGGCAGCTTGATCCGGCAGATGCCGCCGTCGCGCGCGGCGACGATGCGCAGCAGCCCCGGACACGCCGAGGGCCGTGGCGCTGGGGCCGCGTCGGGCAAAACGGTGGAGGGCGAAACTTGATTCAAGACGGACACCGGGTTTAGCGTCGCGCGAAAGCCCGAGCAAGCCGTGAGGCGGGCATTGCTGCGGCATCGGTACACCCCGCCCGATGCAGGCTGGCACGAACAGTCTCGCCGGCAGGTCTCCTGGCTGGCAGGTCATGGTCCGCCGCTGCCTTCCCGGTGAAACCAGTGGCGCGGAGCGCAAACGGACTCGCTGCATACAGTTGCGGGGGCAGCCACAGTGGCACTGTGTTCCCTCTTCGGCCCCGAAGGGCACCGGCGGCTGTATTATGCCTTTTTTCGGACAGCACAACGAGGCTGGACGCTTTGACCGGCGTGGCACAGCGCATGATTTGAAGACACAGAATGAGGATGGATGCATGCCTGCGTGGCTGACGGTGGTGGGCATGGGCGATGACGGCTTCGCCGGTTTGGGACGGCCCGCGCGGCGTGCGTTGCTGGAGGCGTCGGTGATTTACGGCGGCGAGCGTCATCTGGCGATGCTGCCCGCGCGCCTCGCCGCGCGCCGCGCGGCATGGCCGCGGCCGTTCGATCTCGCGCCGTTGCTGGCCGAGCGCGGCGCTTCCGTATGCGTGCTGGCGAGCGGCGATCCGATGCTGTTCGGCGTCGGCGCGACGCTCGCGCGGCAGTTGCCGGCCGGCGAGTTGCGGGTGCTGCCCGCGCCGTCGTCGCTGTCGCTGGCGGCGGCGCGGCTCGGCTGGCCGTTGCAGGAGGTCGCGACCGTGTCGCTGGTGGGGCGGCCGCTGCCCGCGCTGAACGCGCATTTGCACGACGGCGCGCGCGTCTTCGTGTTGAGCGCCGATGGGCGCACGCCCGCGGCGTTGGCCGAACTGCTGAATGCGCGCGGCTTCGGCGCGACCCGCATGATCGTGCTGGAACATCTGGGCGGCGAGCTGGAACGTCGCATCGACGGCCGCGCCGATCAGTGGTCCGCTCCCGATGTCGCCGCGTTGAATCTGATCGCGCTCGAATGCCGCGCGACCGAAGGCGCGCCGCGTCTGCCGCTGACCTGCGGCTTACCCGACGACGCTTTCCGCCACGACGGCCAGTTGACCAAGCGCGACGTGCGCGCGATCACATTGGCGCGCCTCGCGCCGACGCCCGGCGAATTGCTGTGGGACGTGGGCGCGGGCAGCGGCTCGATCGGCATCGAATGGATGCGCGCGCATCCGACCTGCCGCGCGATCGCGATTGAAGGGCACGCGGAGCGGCAGCGTTTCATCGAGCACAATCGCGATGCGCTGGGCGTGCCGGGTCTGCAACTCGTGGCCGGGCGCGCACCCGAAGCGCTGCAAGGGCTGCCGGCGCCGGACGCCGTGTTCATCGGCGGCGGCGCGACGGCGGCGGGCGTGCTGGAGACGTGCTGGGCGCGTCTGCGCGACGGCGGCCGGCTGGTCGCCAACGCGGTCACCTTGCAAGGCGAGGCGGCGCTCGCGGCCTGGCGCGAGCAACATGGCGGCACGCTCACACGCATCGCGCTGGCCGACGCGCAACCGCTCGGCGGCTTCGATACGTGGCGCCAGGCGTTGCCGATCACGTTGCTGGACGTGACGAAGGCCGCGCGTGAAACCGATACGGCCGCCATCGCGACGTCATCCGAATCACGGCGACAACCGTAATGCGCGAAGAAACGCCCGAACAACCCGCGCCGCTGCGTAGCGGCTATACGACCGGCAGTTGCGCCACCGC
Source organism: Paraburkholderia sp. 22099 (assembly GCF_052045835.1). Taxonomy (NCBI): domain Bacteria; kingdom Pseudomonadati; phylum Pseudomonadota; class Betaproteobacteria; order Burkholderiales; family Burkholderiaceae; genus Paraburkholderia; species Paraburkholderia sp. 22099. The sequence goes on from NZ_JBQEPU010000010.1 coordinate 113,444, forward strand.
GACGTCGCTCGCGGCGGCGCGTCTGCTGCTCGCGGGCGTCGTCAGCGAGGTTGCGGAAATCGTCTTGCCGAAAGGCCAGCATGTGCCGATGCCGCTGGTGTACTGCCGCTTCATCGCTGACGGCGCGGGCGGCGCGGAAGCGGGCACCGTGAAAGATGCCGGCGACGATCCCGACGTGACGCACGGCGCGATTGTGTTCGCCCGCGTGCGGCTACTGACCGAACCGGGTGTGATTTTTCGCGCGGGGCCCGGCGTCGGCACGGTGACGCGCGCGGGACTGACGCTGCCGGTCGGCGAGCCCGCGATCAACCCGGTGCCGCGCAAGATGATGACCGACCATCTCACCGACCTCGCCGCCGAGCACGGCTACGCAGGCGGTTTCGAGGTGACGATCGGCGTCGAAGACGGCGAGGCGCTCGCGCTCAAGACGATGAACCCGCGCCTGGGCATACTCGGCGGCCTGTCGATTCTCGGCACTACCGGCATCGTGCGGCCGTTCTCGTGCTCGGCCTATATCGCGTCGATCCATCAGGGCATCGACGTCGCGCGCGCGAACGGCTACACGCATCTCGCCGCCTGCACCGGCAACGCGAGCGAGGACGCGATGCGCGCGCATTACGGCCTGCCGGATATCGCGCTGATCGAGATGGGCGACTTCGTCGGCGCGGTGCTCAAGCATATGAAGCGCGCGCCGGTCGAGCGGTTGAGCGTATGCGGCGGCTTCGGCAAGCTCAGCAAACTCGCGGCGGGGCATCTCGATCTGCATAGCCGCAATTCGAGCATCGATCTGGAACGGCTCGCCGTTTGGGCCGCCGAAGACGGCGCCGACGACGCGTTGCAGGCGGCGATTCGCGCGGCCAATACGAGCCAGCAGGCGGTCGCATTGGCGCGGGCGCAAAACGTGCCGCTCGGCGACATCGTCTGCCGGCATGCGCTTGAAGTGGCGCGCGCTATCGTGCCGCCGCAGGTCAACGTCGAAATGTTCGCGATCGACCGCCAGGGCAATCTGATCGGAGCCGCGCAATGACGCGTGTCCTGCTGCTCGGCGGCACCGGCGACGCGTTGCGGATTGCGCGGCAACTCGGCCGTGAGCACGTGTACAGTCTCGCGGGTCTCGGCAAGGTGCCCGACGATCTCGCGTGTACGGTGCGCGTGGGCGGCTTCGGCGGCAGCGAAGGGATGGCGCGCTATATCGAGGCGCAACGCATCGCGCTCGTGATCGACGCGACGCATCCCTACGCCGCGCAAATCAGCGCGAACGCCGTCACGGCGAGCCGCGCGGCGCGCGTGCCGTGCTGGGCGCTGCGCCGCGAGGGCTGGCAGCCGCAAGCCGGCGACGATTGGCGCAGGGTCGGCGATTGGGCCGAGCTTACGGCGGCGCTTGCTGCGTTCGAGCGTCCGCTATTTACATTGGGACGCGAACCGCTCGCGCATCTCGACGACATTCCGGCGCATCAGTTCTGGACCGTGCGCTGTCTCGATCCGCACGAAGGCAATGCGCGGGCGCGAATTCTGGCGACGCGCGGACCCTTCACGCTCGAAGGCGAGCGCGCGTTGTTCGCCGCCGAAGCGTTCGACGTGGTGGTCAGCAAGAACAGCGGCGGCGGCGCGACCGAAGCGAAGCTCGAAGCGGCGCGCGAACGCGGTGTGCCCGTTGTCATGCTGCGCCGCCCGCCGTTGCCCGCCGTGGATCGTGAATTCGAACGCGTGGCCGATCTGCTCGAAGCGTTGCGAATCGCAGTTTGAACCGCGCATGCATCGCATGCCGCAATGAATCATGGAGTGTTGAATGACGGTGTTTTTTATCGGCGCGGGCCCCGGCGATCCCGAACTGATCACGGTGAAAGGACAGCGCCTCGTGCGCACGTGCCCGGTGATTCTGTATGCGGGCTCGCTCGTGCCGGCCGCGGTGCTTGAGGGCCATGCCGCGCGGCAAGTGGTCAACACCGCCGAGCTCGACCTCGATCAGATCGTCGCCTTGCTCAAGGACGCACACGGCCAGGGCCACGACGTGGCGCGCGTGCATTCCGGCGACCCGTCCCTGTACGGCGCGATCGGCGAGCAGATCCGCAGATTGCGCGAGTTGAACATTCCCTACGAGATCGTGCCGGGCGTGACCGCCACGGCCGCGTGCGCAGCGGCGCTCGGTTGCGAACTCACGCTGCCCGATATTTCGCAGACGCTGATCCTCACGCGCTATGCGAGCAAAACCACCATGCCGGAAGGCGAGCAACTCGCCGACCTCGCGAAACACCGCGCGACGATGGCGATTCACCTGGGCGTGCGGCATCTCGCGCGCATCGTCGATGAATTGCGTCCGCACTACGGCGGCGCTTGTCCGATCGCGGTGATCTACCGCGCGAGCTGGCCCGATGAGGAAAAAATCACCGGCACGCTCGACGATATTCTCGGCAAGGTGCAGTCGGCGAATATCGAGCGGACCGCGCTGATTCTGGTGGGCCAGGTGCTCGCCGCCGAAGGCTTCGCGGAGTCGACGCTGTACGCGAAAAACTGACCGGCCACCGGATGCGCGGCGGCGTCAGTCCTCGATCGGCGCCAAGGCTTCGTTCGGCATCTTGCGGTCCGCGCCGAGGTGAATCGCCGGCACCAGCGTCAGCAGCAGGACCATGAAGATCGAGATCGCGAAGATCGAGACGAAGGTGAGGTGCAGCGACTCGTGCAGCACCATGCGGGTCATGTCGCTGTTGACGAGGCTCGCCGCCTGATTTTGCAGCAGCGCCTTCAGTTGATCCGAGGTGACCGCGACCGCATCCTTCGCGTGACTGAGGCCGAAGTTGAGCACCGCGCCGAACAGCGTCGCGCCCAGCGTGCTGCCGAGATTGCGCGAGAACAGATTCGACGCCGTCGCGCTGCCGCGTTCGTCCATGCGGACGATTTCCTGGATCAGCACCAGCGAACCGACGCTCGAGGTGCCCATGCCGAAGCCCATCACCAGCGAGCCGAATGCCGCGACGAGCGGCGAGCCGCCAGGCGACAGAAACAGCAGCAAGACCGCGCCGAGCGGCACGAACGCGCTGCCGCCGACCAGAATGCGGCGCAGGCCGATGCGGTGAAACGACTTGGCCGCGAGCGTCGCGCCGACGGGCCAGCCCACCATCATCATGGTGAGCGAGAGGCCCGCGATCACCGGCGAGCGATGCAGCACGCCTTGCACGTACATCGGCAGGAAGGTGGTCGCGCCCATCAGGATCATGCCGGAGAGCAGCGTCGCGCCGTTGCATGCGGCAATCGGGCGGCGGCTCCAGAGCGCGAAGGAAATCATCGGCTCCGCCGCGCGCCGCTCCTGCCAGACGAACAGCAACACGCACAGTACGAAGACGCCGCCCGCCAGCGAGGCCCGGGCAAGCTCGTCGTCGCCGGCGAAGGTCAGCGCCATCATGAGCGCGGCGATCGCCGCCATGAAGAGCGCCGCGCCGCCGAAGTCGATCGACGGCCGCGCATGCCGCTCCGATTCGCGCAGGAACGCGATGAAACCCGCCGCGGACGCAAGCCCGATCGGCACGTTCATCCAGAAGATCCAGGCCCACGAGATGTTGTGAATGATGAAGCCGCCCACCATCGGACCCACCACCGCCGAAATCGCCCACACGCTGGCGAGATAGCCTTGCACCTTGCCGCGTTCGCGCGCCGGATACAGGTCGCCGACGATGGTCAGCGTGACCGGCTGGATCGCGCCCGCGCCAACGCCTTGAATCAGGCGGAACGCGATCATCGCGGGCATCGACCACGCGAAGCCGGCCAGCACCGAGCCGAGCAGAAAGATCGCGATGCCCATCAGCACGATGGGCTTGCGTCCGTACAGATCGGCGAGCTTGCCGAACACCACGGTCATCGCGGTCTGCGTGAGCAGGAACGACGAGAACACCCAGCTATACAGATGCAGGTCGCCGAGTTGCGCGACGATCTGCGGCATGGCGGTGGAAACGATGGTGGCTTCGATGGCGACCATCGCCATCGAAGCCATGACGGCGGCGATGACGAGGCGGCGCGATGATTGCAGGCTGCGGGACATGGGGCGAGGGTTAGTATTAGGATGTTGGGCGTCGGGCGGCATGACAATCGGCATGCGCGCCGCGACACGACAGCAGGCCGTTCGAGGGCGGCCGACGTGAAGTATGCGCCTTGCGAGGAATTCGCGCTGAGCCTGGGACCGCCGGCTTGCAACTAAGAAACCACGCCAGAAGCGACATCGGAAACAACGCCGGTTTGGCACAGCGCTTGCATTCGCAAGGCTTTCTTTCGACAAATGGAGGTTCATGATGAGGATCGAATTCACCGGACGCCGCGAAGTGGTGGCAGCGGCGCGCGTCGCCTTCGAAGCCAATGTGGATGGAGCCGACGTCTGGTGCAGCGTGTCACTGGATGCGCTGAACGACCACTTCGGCAACGGCGGCACCTCGGCTCACGATCTCGTCGGCACCTTCGAGGCGAATCGCGCGCGAATAGAAAACGCCACGCGCAAGGTGCTCCAGAAGAACGGCGGACAGTCGGTGGAACTCGAGACGGGGGACTTCAACTGACACCTGGCGGCGACAGGCGTCGCGCGAGGCGAGCCACGTTAATAAGAGGACGGCGCTGGCGGCACGTCGAACAATCCATCGTGGGCCGCCAGTTCCACCGCGCAATCGCCTTGCAGTTCCGGCGGACTCTGGCGCTCGCTGAACGCCGCGCGCACCCATGCGCTCAGACGCTCCTGAAACACTCGGCGCTGTGCCGTATCCAACGCGGCATAGCGGCTGATCTGCGGCTTGGTGAACGCGATCGTCACGATGCAACGCGCATCGAGCGAGGTATCGCGATGCGATTCCATCACCCATGAAAGCTGAATGAAAAGACGCGCGCCTTCGTCGTAGCTGCTGACGCGCGGCGCTTTCGGCGATTCGAAAATGCCCGCCAGCGCTAGTTCGATTTCCTCGATGCGTTGCTCCAGTTCGGTTTGAATCATTGCTTCCTCCTCGCGGCTCGCCGTCGGTGCACGTCGCGCGGACTGCCGCGTGGTTCAACCCGGACCCGCGCATGTCTCGTTGAATGAGCAACGCGCATTCCTCCTGAAGATGAGCAGATGAGCGCCCCGGTCACGGTCGGGTCACAGGCGGGTACGGGCGTTGCTGCGTCGCATGGGCTGTTTTTTCATCGACATCGCGGACAAGGGTAAGCGATCCACGAACGACGCCCCTCAGCGTAAGGTGGCAGAACGCGTGAGGTGTGGTAGCGGTGCGGGTCAGCGGAGATTGGCCGGCATTTTCCACGGAAGCAGCGCGTCGTAGTCGTCGACGGTCTTCGCCAGCGGGAGACGCTGGAACAGCCAGGTGAGATAGCGATACGGATCGATACCGCCGGCCTTGCAGGTTTCGACGAGAGAGTACAGGTTGGCGCTCGCGTTCGCGCCGTCGACGGTGTCCGAGAACAGCCACCCGCGACGCTTAGGAAAGCCTTTCCATAAGCGCCGGGGCTGGCTGTTCGCCGATACGGTTGCTGGTGCGCAGTCGAGTGCGAATCTCTACTCGCTGGTCGAGACGGCCAAGGCCAACGTCATCGATCCCTATCGTTACCTGATCACGTTGTTCCAGAAGTTGCCTCTGGCGAATACTGCCGACAACTACGCGGCGCTCCTGTCCTGGAACACTCTGGAACGGACTCTACACTGTCACCGGACCAAACGCGGAGAGCAGGTCACCGCGAATTGAATCTCAACGACGAAATGCGCGAGTCAAATAACGCTTCCGGAAAAACACGCCTCGCTCAGTCTCATCAAAGCCGAGTGCACGGTGTAAAGCTTGCGCATCCACGTTGTCGATAGACGTATCAGAAGCAAATTCTGCGCATCCATGCGAAGCGCCCCACTGTTCGATCGATGTACGCAACAAACTCGCGATACCTTGGTGACGCATACCGTGGACTACGTAAATGCCTTCGAGAAAAAGCACCGGCGAGGTGTCACAGCCGTTGACGTAGTCGCGTCGTATCGCAGCCTCAGCAAAGCCGAGCGCCTCACCTTGGGATGAGACGGCGATAACCATCGCGTAACGATCAGGCTCGGCAAGCAACTGCTTAGTTTCTCGTACATGGTCATCTACACTTGCATGTGGCCAGAGCATATGAGCTGACTCGCGTCAAGCGCAGCCAGGCGACCATGTCTTACGCGCTCGCGCTTGGCCGTGCCGAGCTGTTTCCAGAAATGCCCGTCACTGTCGTGGGCTTCAAACCGGATATCGATGAAACGCCGTGGCTCGTGAAACAGGTCACGCACACGATTACCGGCGACGCTGGCTTCACGTCACAACTCGAATTGGAAGTGCGCGACGATCCGACGACAGATCGGCATCGGTCACACTTCCGGAAGAGAAGCCGATAGAAAAAGCCCGCACATGCGGTAATGCCGTTCAGTTAAGGCACTTTGAGGTGCCGAACGGAGTAACGCTGATACAACTGTTTGACTGCTTTTGCAGACGGACATCCTGTTACGGCCCGCATGCATGAATCCGATGATAAAATACTGCCTGTGGCGATTTTCAGGCCCGCCGATTACGACGAATGGTTGCACGTAAGGATCGTCAATGCCGCGTGCAGTGCCACAACTCGATCCCACCGACGAGATGTCCACGGCGCCCGCGCCAAAGATAATGAGAATATCGAGTGACTCGACGAGAGTTCTTTCGCGACATTTGGCGTGAACATCCGCACAAACCCCTTGCGCCTGCATTTAAATTCTGAAAGTAATATTCACCTGAAAACCTTACACCTTGCGATTGAGAATGTGAAAACACAAATACTCCAAAATGCAGTAGTACCAACCTATATTATCATCGTTCTTCATTGATTCTATCTTGGCCCAGTCATTTTTATTAGAAAAACTCCAGCGCCAAACCCATTTCAGCTCGTTATCAGCCGGCCATTTTTTTATACCATGCTTCCTTGCATATAAAGTTATCTCTGAATACGTTTTAATGTCCCTGCGCATAATTGCCCCGGCAATATCCCTAGAATTAGGTAGGGCGATTTCTGATATATTGCTCCACGCATTTTCCACATCTTCTTCGCTTGCGCAAAAATATACTGCCGAAAAAGCAAAGCTCGTTGCATTGGGCGGCAATGCCCCACCCTTCACATTGAATTTCACTGTTCTCGGCGGATTATTATCGGGGCTAAGCGGCAAATTGAATCCAGTTTCCTCCAAGAACTCGCGCCTAGCACCGTCCTCGATGTTAGGTTCCTCTAACTTGCCTCCAGGCAATGCATATTCTCCAGGGCCGCTATTTATCGTCCACCCAAGCGCATTGACCTTCCCCCCGTCGGCTTGGGTATAGTATGACTTCATCTGCTTTTTAGCCATTAGAAACGTACCGCTCTTATCGTATAAGACGGCATAAACAGAAGCCATGATGCCTCCACAATTTGATTTTACGCACGATGTCGTTCGGCATTGATTCGGCTGCCGAACAATCGATGTTGCGAGATTTGACCGATCTATTTCCGCTCTGCCGATGGCGGGCTACGCCCGCCATCAGTGTCCCCAACAATTGAGGTTCACGAAATTTAAGCTCAGCCCTGCACTGTGAGTACCTTCCATGTGCCGCTACCGCCGTCACGATTGGCGAGACGCGAACCCGTGACCAAATATTGGAAGGGCTTATTATTACCTGCGCCGTTGGTGTCCAGAACGCCTGCCAAAGTATTAAAATTAGCCACCAAAATTATGTTGTCCTCGTAATTTAAGCCGACATCTTTGCCGCTTTTTTTGGTGGTAATAATGATGGTCCAGTTGATAGTAACCAGAGCATCGTCCGTATCAGTGGTTGTTGCCACGGGGTAGCCGGAATCGCTCGGGGGATAGCTGTTGAATAATGCCAAATTACCACCATCACTAGCATTTACCAGGGTAATCGTATCGCCACTATAAACGGAGCTACCATCACCAGAGGATTCCACCAACCCTATTGTCCATTGCGTTTCATTTACATAATCGCTAAATGACTTGTACGTTCCAATGGGGTCCAGGGCGCTAGTTATACTCGTAGTCTGTTTGGTATTGATGCCGAGATAGCTGGGATTACCTTCGCCTCCGTAAAGATTGCTAATTCGGATATTGGTGCCATATTGCACATAATTTGACATTTTCATTCTCCGGTTTTCAATTTGACGACGAATGCGACCTAGCCATCATGATTTTGGCGAAAAATTCAAATCCGCTTGAATTCACAGCGCAAAATAAGAAAGCTTGCGCACAAAAAATATAGCAGCTCGCGCGCGGAAGATCGATTACACTCAATTACACGTAATAAGTGAGTTGCATGCGGCGATCCAAACTGCGATCCCCGAACGACGTCCCTCAGAGTAAATCGGTGGAGCGGCTGAGGTGCGGTAAGGAAGTGGATCAGCGCAGGTCGGCCGGCATTTTCCAGGGTAGCAGCGCGTCGTAGTCGTCGACGGTGGTCGCCAGCGGGAGGCGTTGGAACAGCCAGGTGAGATAGCGATACGGGTCGATGCCGTTGGCCTTGCAGGTCTCGACGAGCGAGTACAGATTGGCACTCGCGTTCGCACCATCGACCGTATCGCTGAACAACCATCCACGACGCCCGACGCAGAACGGCCGGATCGCGTTTTCGCACGGGTTATTCGAGATGGGCCAGTCGCCATTTTCGACGTAGCGGATGAGTTTCGGCCACTGCGAGCGCAGATAGGTCAGACCCTTGCCGAGCAGGCTCTTCGGCGTGACACCAGGCGACTGCTCGACCATCAGCGTGTGGATTGCGGCGAGCACGCGCGCGCTGTAACGTCGTCGCAATCGCTGTCGTCGCGATGCCGACCATGTTTCTCTACGCGCTTCGGCCGCGAACAGCTTGCCGATCAGCTTGATGAAGCGCGTCGCGAGCAGATGAGGCGTGCGTGCCGCCTTCGGCACGCTGTCTTCCGCTTTGACGAAGTACCGTCTCACATGAACCCAACATCCCAGGTGCACGAGCTGATGACGCTCGGCAATGTCGTTGTAGGGTTCGTAGCCGTCGGTCATCATAACCGCGCCCGCACGGATGCCGGTGAACAGCTTGTCTCCTAACTTGGCACCACGCCCCGGTGTATAGGTGAAGCAGCGGATGAGCACACCCGAATCCGTCATTTGCGCCCACAGGTAACTTTTCGTTTGCGCACGGCGGCCTTCTTCTTTCAGCACCTGGAGCGTCGTCTCGTCGCAGTAGATCAGCTCAGTATCCAGCAGCACGTCGCGCACCAGGTTGATCACGGGCTGTGTTGCGAGGCCGACGCGGACCATGCTGGCGGCGATCGTGTTCGACGAGATATCGCCACCGAAGCGGCGCAGCAGACCCGCTTGCCGATACAGCGGCATGCCGAACTGATACTTGCCGGTGGCAATCCACGCGAGCGCCGATTCGCTCAACAGTCCGCGGGGGATGATACGTGGCGGCGCCGGCGTCACCTTGATGCCGAGCTCACAGCACGGGCACGCATATTTCGCGCTGGTGCTGGATCACCCGAAGCTGCTCAGGGATTACCGTGAGCTGTTCGCTGATCTCTACGCCGAACTCGACGAGCGCGTGACCGTCGTTCGCACAGAAGCGTTCGACTTCGGGTAGTTCGTGCCGTACGATGTCACGCGGCAGGCTGGGATCGAGCGGCTTGCGATGACCGCGCTTCTTGCGTGTATGGGCGGCGACCGTCGTATCGGGGGCATCTTCCTGCGCGGGCGTCGCGTTTGCGCCCAGCGCTTCGGCCTCGTTGAACAGGCCGAGCTGATCGGAGTCCCGTGCTTCACTCTTCGCGCCGAACAGCTCGCGACGGTAAGAGCGCAGTCGTTCTTCGGCCAAGTCGCGCTCCGCCGTCACGAGACGCACCATGCTACGCAGTTCGTCTCGCTCTTGCTGAAGTGCTGCGTGCTGCTCACGAATCGCGAGCAGCGCGGCGAGTTCATCGGCGGTGACGGTGACTTGAATCGGCATGCTGATTGGACAGGCATGCCGATCGATGTTCAGCTCACGCGTAAATATTTCCGCGTCGGATGCCGCTGGACCGTGGTAATGTCGTCACCGTCGAGCAACGCGTGCAGCAGCTCCGTCGTCATCGTCACGACTTCGGTTTTCTTGTCCGGCCAGGTGAAGTGATCAACCTCGAGGCGCTTCATCAGCAACCAGAATCCGTTCCCATCCCAGCCGAGGATCTTGATCCGATCGCGACGTCGATTGCCGAACACGTAGAGCGACGCGTCCATCGGGTTCAAGCGCATCGACTGTTCGACGAGAATCGACAGGCTGTTCATGCCGTATCGGAAGTCGACGGGATCGCGGTGCAGGTAGACCTTCAAGCCTTCGTCGAACCGGAACACGGCAGCCTCCCGAGCATTTGAATGACCGTGGCCAATTCGTCGATGCTTGCCTCGCCGAGATCGAACTCGACGCCATTCGATAGACGCACGTGCAGCGAAAGCGCCATCGAAGAAGGCAACGGTGATGGCTCGGACGGTTGTGCGCACGGCGATGCGATAGCCGCTACGATCGGCACGAACGTCGATGGGGGATTGGGGAGGTCGATCGTGACGCCGTCAGAAATCGCGGGCGTTCGGGCGACTCGCTCGTGTTCGAGCTGCGCCTGAATCTTCTGGTAGCGGGCGATCCAGCTGCGCAGGAGGTTCGGATTGAGACCATGCTCCATGGCGGTCCGCGCTATGGAAACGCCGGGCTGCAAGCAGATCTGTACCAGTTCGTCTCGCGCAGCATCGTCATATTCTCGGCGCCCATCTCGCTTTCGGCCGATGACCAGTCGGCTACGCAGGTCTCGTTTCTCACTCATACACTCTGATACCAGCTGTTCACGTGGACACGTAGCATCAGAGTGAAGCGATTTCTAGACAAGGACGTCGTTAGCGGACCGCATACGGACAAGGAGCTAGCGCATGAGCAGCGATCAATCGAAAGGTATCGCCGAACAATTGAAGGGCCTCGTCAACAAGGGGTTGGGCGCCGTGACCGGCAACGAGGACCGCAAGGTCGAGGGCGACGTGCAGATCATGAACGGCGCAAACCGGAAAGACCTGGGTGACCAAAAGGAGAACATTCGCAAAGGCAAGACCGACCCGGGCAACCCCACCAACGAATGACGCCGCTCATCGACTGACGATCATCGTCTTTTCATCTTCGACCCGACTGCGCGCCTGTTTCGCAAGCGAAGCAGGCATGGCCAATGCTGCGCTTCGTGCAGAAGTCCGGGCGTGGCGCGAAGCCGCGTAAAACAAGTTGGAGGGGAGGGCAGTCGTCATGAATTCGATCCTGAGAAGCACGTTGATTGCGGCGTCGATCGCCGCGCTGACCGTGGGTGCGAGCGGTTGCAAGCGCGTGGACAACACCAGCAGGGACACGATGAGTTCGGGCAGCAGCGGCGTGATGAGCAACTCGGCCGCGCCGAGCGGCACCGGTAACAGCGACGCGGCAAAGCGTGTGACCCCGCCGGTCGGCATCGCGCCGGCACGCCCGGCGAGCCAGTAAGTCCCGATCGGGTGGCGCTCCGCGCGGGAAAGGCGCGCAGGGTGGCGGCGGCTGCAACGTTGCCTTGGAACAGTCTCTTCCAACGCGGCCTATATATCCGTGCCACTGGCGCGGATACAGTGCCGATGCACGCACGGTTTCCGTGTGCGAGCGAGAGAGTTGGCCCCGGCTGGAACTGATTCCCCAGCCGGGGTTTTTTTCGTTTGGCGCCGCCGATTGGCCGCATGTGTCGTGACGGCGCTGTGCCACGCAAGCAAGCGGGTTGCCTACCGCGTGCCTGCGAGCCGGGAGTAAGACCCACCAGCAACCGAACCGCACCGCGCAGTGCGCTCAACCGTTGAAGCAGCGAAACGCAAGACTGATACGCGGTTCAGTCACGGCCGGCGTCTTGGGAATGCTGTGCTCGTGCGTGAATTGCGACGCATAGCTCATCACGATGCAACTGCCGGCCTCCAGTTCCACATGCACCGTGCGGCCGCCGCGCGCCTTCGGCCGGATCGACATGCGGCGGCTCGCGCCGAGCGAGACGATCGCAATCGGCTGCGCGGGCAGGAGCTTTTCCGTTTTGTCGCCGTGCGGCGCGACGCTGTCGTTGCCGTCGCGATAGAGGTTGAGACCGACGCGGTTGAACGGTGCGCCGACCAGTGCGCGAACGGCTTCGAACGCTTCGCTCAACGGCGCGGGCAAATCCGCGCAGTCGCGCGAGAAGGTGGCGATCAGACGCGGCACCGCGACTTCGCGCTCGTACATCACGCGCTGCTGGCTCAGCCAGCCGATATTGCGGAACGCCTCCTCGAACCACCGTTGTGCGACGGCGGCCGCGATCGACTCGGGCAGGTAACGAATCCCGCCTTCGCCGTCACGAACGAGAGAGACGGGCTCGGGTGCGAAGAGGTCTTGCTGGGACGCCATGATTTCAACGTTGCGGTAACGAGCGCCCGTTCGGACGGCGACGGGCGCCTCGTGCACGTCATTGTACTGTGATTTTATACAGTAGTTTTGGCGAACCCGGGCAGGCGGCGTTGCCCGCCTTCATTCGCCCGGACTGTACAGATCGAGCAGCTTGAGCGTCACGCCGTTTGTCCAGCCGAAGCCGTCCTGCAGCGGATATTCGCCGCCGCCTCCGCCACCGGTTCCCGCGCCTTCGACCACGTACTTCTCGACCAGCTTCTTCTCCGACGCATAAACGCCCTTCACGTCAGCGAGAAAACGCGTGCCGATCTGCTGGGCAAGCTCATCCTGGCCATAGCGTTTCAAGCCTTCGATAGCGACCCAATGCAGCGGCGCCCAGCCGTTCGGCGCATCCCACTGCTGCGTGGTGTTATAGGTCGTCGTGACGAGGCCGCCCGCTTGCAGCAACGTGGACTGCACTTGCCGCGCGGTCTTTTGCGCGCGCTCCGGCCAGGCCGCGCCGACGAACAACGGAAACACCATCGCCGCGGTCTTGTTGTCGCGCGGCCTGGCGAGCTGCCAGTCGTAGTCGCCGTAGTAGCCGTTGGCATTCCACAGGTACTTGTTGATGCCGAGCGCGCGTTTTGCCGCGCGTTGCGCGAACTCGCCGACGCAGCGGAAATCGCGCGTCGCACCGCAGCCTTTCGCGATGGTGATTTCGAGGTGGAACATCAGGCTGTTCAGATCGACGGGAATGATCGACGTGGTGCGCACCGTCGCGAGCGTCATGTTGTCGCCGAACCAGCGCGAGCTGAAATCCCAGCCGCTTTCGGCGGTCGCGCGCAACTCGCGGTACACCTCGTTCGGGCTGCGGCCGCTGGCCTGTTGCGCGGTCTTGATGTCTTCGAGATACGACTCGTCACGCGGCGTATCCAGTTCATCCCAGTAGCGGTTGAGCACCGTGCGGTCCGGCATCACGACGACGTTGCGGGTGGCCTGACCGGGTTGCGTCGTGGTCTCGCCCCGCATCCAGTACGCGTATTCCTTGCGCAGCGCGGGCAAGTACTTCTGATAGACGGTGTTGCCTTCCACCTTCGCCGCGAGCGCCACCATATGCGAGAAAAACGGCGGCTGCGAGCGGTCCAGATAGTAGGTGCGATTGCCGTTCGGAATGTGGCCGAAGGTATCGATCTCGTAGGCGAAGTTGTCGAGCATGTTGTCGACGAGATCCTCATGGCCGGATTCCTGTAACCCGAGCATCGTGAAATAGGTGTCCCAGTAGTAGCCTTCGCGGAACCGGCCGCCGGGCACCACATAGGGCTTCGGCAAGGGAATCAGCGAGCTGTTCGGCGGCGCGCTCGTGGTGGTGCGCGTGAGCGCGGGCCACAACCAGTTGATATGTTCGCGCAGCGTTTGATTCGCGGGCGGCGTGATGACCGGCTCGCTCGGCGGCGTGAAGTACTGGTTGACGAAATTCGCCAGCGAAAAGGCGGGATTGCTCTTCTGCTGTTCGTACAGTTGCACGATCGTGGCGGGGTCGGCGTTCGGCGTCGCGTCGACGAAGGTCTTCTGGTCGGGATAGATCTGCGCGGTTTGCACGGCTACGAACAGGTCGCCGTAGAGCGTACTGGGCGCGGGTGGAAGCGTGCTGCCGACCTGGGTGTCGGCATGGCAGACGCCGGCGAGACCGAGCAGAAAGACGAAGCTGGAAGCGGCGCTTGCTCGCCGCAGGCTTTTCATTCCGGAACGCGGCGCAGAGGGAAGGGGCGAAGGCTGGAAAGCCGTGCGAGCGGCGCGGATGGCGCGCCATTGCGATGACACAATCATGTCTCCTCCTGGGGAATGGACAACAGGATTGGTCTGCCTCACACCCACTCTTATTTCATACGATTGCTGGGCCGTCGCTAGCATCGCACAGATTGAAGGGGGCTTCAAACTATGCGCCACGGGTCCTGTCGAGCGCCGCAAACAGGAGGTCCGCGGCACGCCAAACGCGAAAGCGCTGATTGTGTACGATGCGAAGTTGCTTCGCGTGTTCGAGGCCGGGCTTTGTCCACTTGCCGGTCTTCATCGTTAGCGCATGCCGCGTGCGTGTCACCCCATTCCCTTGTGCCGAGGAAATCGCCATGCATATCGCACCGTTTCAGATCGCCATACCCGAACCTGACGTCGACGATCTCCGCCGGCGCATCCGCGCGACGCGCTGGTCGCCGGTCACGCCCGCGCCCGCGTGGCAGCAGGGCGCCGATCCGGCATGGCTGCGCGAGCTCGCCGGCTACTGGGCCGAGCGTTTCGATTGGCGCGAGGCCGAGCGCGGCTTGAACCGGCAACCGCAGTTTCTCGCCGACGTCGACGGTCAACGCGTTCACTTCGTCCATCGGCGCGGCGCGGGCGCAGCGCCCTATCCGTTAGTGGTGACGCATGGCTGGCCGGGTTCGTTCTTCGAGTTCCACACACTCGTCGACCAGTTGTGCGACCCCGCCGCATTCGGCGGCGACGCCGGCGATGCCTTCGATGTGGTGATTCCGTCGCTGCCGGGCTTCGCGTTCTCGCCGGCGCCGGCGCAGCCTGGCATGTCCGCATTCCAGATCGCGGACCTGTGGGTGTCGTTGATGCGCGGCCTCGGGTACGAGCGCTTCGGCGCGCAGGGCGGCGATCTCGGCGCGGGCGTGTCGGTCGCGCTTGCCGCGCGGCATGACACGGCGGTCGACGGCATTCACCTGAACTTCTTGCCGAGTTCCTACGAGCCCGCAATCGGCGCGGCTCAAACGCCGCTCACGTCGGCGGAAGAAAATTTCTTGCGCGAGAGAAACGAATGGGCCGCGCTCGAAGGCGGCTATTCGCACATGCACGCCACGAAGCCGCAGACGCTGGCCGCGTCGCTCAACGATTCGCCGATGGGACTCGCGGCGTGGATCGGGGAAAAGTTTCGCGCCTGGAGCGATTGCGGCGGCGACGTCGAGCGGGTGTTTTCCAAGGACGAACTGCTCACCAACATCTCGCTCTACTGGTACACGCAGAGCATCGGTTCGTCGATGCAACTGTATTGGGAAAACCGCCTTCAGCCGATGCGTTTCGCCGACGGACCGCGGGTCGTGCCGCCGGTCGGTTACGCGCGTTTTCCGAAGGAACTCAGCCGTCCGCCGCGCAGTTGGCTTGAACGGACCTTCGACGTCGTGCAATGGACGGACATGCCGAGCGGCGGACACTTCGCCGCAATGGAAAAGCCCGATCTGCTCGCGGCGGAGATTCGCCGGTTCTTCAGGCCGTTCCGGCGAAAGACCGCTTGAAAGCCGCTCGAAAACCTCATGAACGGCAACGGAAATGCTCACGCGTCGATCGAGGCAACCGACAAGGTAACTTGTTCTCTCACACGCAATCGCGACTCCGCAATTATTGCGCCCGACAATCGGCAAGCACGCATTGTCGGCCGCCGCGTTGCGTCCCGCTGAGTTTTGGCGGAAACGCGCCGCAAGGACGTGAAACGATAGCGCAGACCTGCTATCGCGATCGGGTTCGTGCATGACGCCATGAAGGCGCGCATCGCGCGGCTTGGGGCTCGCCCGGCGAAAGCACATGTGAACCGACCTGCGAGCAGTAACGGCAGCGCTAACGATGCGAACCGTCTCTCACGCGTGGTGAGGAGCAATGTGAATCTCTTTCCGTGCACGCTTGTTTATGTGGATGTCGACGCGAAGCCGGGTCCCAACTCGACGAATCGCGATCCGCTCTCGTATGTGAGCCAGGCGATCTGCCTGAACAACAGCTTGCGGCGCGTGGGCATGCCGACGCTGACGATCATGACGAACGCGCCGGCACAGGTCGAAAAGCGGCTCGAAGGCCTGCCGCCGGAAAAGCGCCCGGCGGTGACGAAGCTCACCGCGACGATCGAGTTGCCGAAGAACACGCCGTTCTACGCGGCGCATTTCAAGCTCGATCTAATGGATCAACTCTCCGATGCGCTGCCCGCGGACACCATGATGCTGTTGCTCGACGCCGACATGGTCGCGTGGTTGCCGCTCGATCACACGCTGATCGAGCGATGCGCCGAGGCGGGCCTCGGTGTCTACGATATTTCGGACCAGGTTTTTCCCGCATACGGCAGCGAACGCGTGGTGGCGGATCTGGAAATCGTCGCGGACGGGCGGCTCGCGAATCCGCGCTGGTACGGCGGCGAATTCATGCTCGCGACGCCCGCATCGTTGCGCCGGCTGGTGCCGCGTGCGCGCGCCAGTTACGCGCGTTACCTGGACGAAAGCGAACGCCTGAGACATCACGGCGATGAGGCCTTCATTTCCGCCGCGCTCAATGCGCTCGTGGACGAGGGGCAAACGGTGGTCGAGGTCGGCGCCTATCAGGCGGTTGGACGTCATTGGCCCGGCAACAACTATCGGGACTTCCGCTGGTTCTGCTGCTGTTCGTTCATCCATTTGCCGGGCGGCAAATATCTGCTGGAAAAGGAGGCGCGCTTTGTCGAGTTCGCGCCGACCCGTTTCTGGCGGCGCATGCGTCACGCGCATCTGCGCGGCCGCATGCGTCACGCGGTGAAGCGGATGGTCAGGATGCTCAGCGCCGAGCGCCTCGCCACGCTGTCGGCTTACGCGCTGCGCGGCGTGAAGAGCTAGATGCGCTGACGCCCGTCACATCTTCACGTCGATGCGTCCATAGACTCCGTTGGCTTCGTCATTGGGCCCGGCGGCAAAAAACAGCGTGTTGACCGGCTGATTATTGAGCCCGTTACCGAACGCGATACCCCACAGGCCGTCCTGCACGAACGCGTTTCCATTCGACAGCTTGACGGCGCCAAGCGACTGGCCGGTGATGGGGTCGAACGCATTGATCGTGCCGTCGCCGAAGTTGCCGATCAGCACGTCGCCGCTCAAGCGGCCGAAATTCGCCGGCGCTTGCGCGACGCCCCACGGCGCGTTCAGCGCACCGGCTGAAGCAAAGCGCTGCAACAGATTGCCGGACGTATCGAAGATGTCGACGAATCCCAGACCCGCGCCGTGAACATCGTCATGCGCATCCGCGTCCTGTTTGGCGTAGGTCACGAAGAGCTTCGCGCCGATGGCCTGAATGCCGAACGGCGCGAAACCCGTCGGCAGCAGAGCGTCCTGGAACTTGCCGGGCATCGCGACTTTCGCGAAGTTCTTGTCGAACACGTCGATCTTGTTGTTGTGAAAGTCGGTGGCGTAGAGCAGATTGGCGGTGCCGTTGCTGGCGAGCGCCAGTCCCTTGTAGACCGCGCCGCCGTTGCCGTCGTCGAACACGGTGATTGCCGCGGTGGGCGCGACCGCCGGCGCCCATGCGGTGATGTTGCCGCCTTCGCCGGAAAAGATGAATGCGGCGACGCCCGATTTGCCGCCCTGCGTGACCATGAAATCCGTCGTGCCGTTGAACACGATGCCGGTCGGGTTCGCCGAACCGCTCGCGCCGGCCGGAATCCTGACGACCAGCGATTGCGGCACGCCGTTGCCGTCATAGAGCGTCGCGAGCGAGGTTGCGTTATCCGCCACCCACACGAAACCTTTTGGATTGAACGCGATGCCCCACGCGTTCTTCAGATTGGCATCGGTATGCGGCGCCGCGACCGCGCCGTCCGACACCAGCACGGTGGACGTGAACGATTGCGCGTTGAGCGAGCCGGAACTTCCCCCGCATGCAACGAGACTCGTCAACGCCGCGGCGCCCATGACGGCGCCCAGTACCTTAAGCACAGATTTCATGACCACACCTCCGTCACGACCGATGGATCGTCGAGGCTATTCAAACGTGTGGCCTTGCCGCTTTATTCCCTCAGCGGCGCGGAAATCTTTTGCTTCAGATCGTTCCGAACAATGCGCGCGGACGATCCTTGAGCGTGCCCGTCAAGAGCCGCAACGCGCTCACGAGTTGATCGCGGCTCGTCGCGCAGGCGAGGTTGATGCGCACGCCGTGCTCGATCTCCGAGCGGTCCACGGCGAACGCCGACGACGGCATCACCACCACGCCGCGCGCCTTCGCGTTCGCCGCGAAATCGTCGGCGCGCCACGGCGGCGGCAACTTGAGCCACACGAACATGCAGGCGGGGTCGGTCTGCAGCATCTCCTGCGGCAACAGTTCGCGCGCGAGGTCCTGGCGCGCGCGAATCTCGGCAAGTTGCGCGTCCATGATGCGGCGCGCGGTGCCGTCCTCGATCCAGATCGACGCGATCAACATGGACATCGGCGCGGGCATCCATGCGGTGGTGCGCACGGCTTCCGCGCACAGCGCGGCGCTGTCCGGGGGACTCAGCAGATAGCCGAGCCGCAGGCCGGGCGCGAGGATCTTCGAAGTGGCCGCAAGGTGAAACGTCAGTTCGGGACACAGGCTCGCGATGGTCGGCAGACGTTGCGACACC
Source organism: Paraburkholderia sp. 22099 (assembly GCF_052045835.1). Classification (NCBI taxonomy): domain Bacteria; kingdom Pseudomonadati; phylum Pseudomonadota; class Betaproteobacteria; order Burkholderiales; family Burkholderiaceae; genus Paraburkholderia; species Paraburkholderia sp. 22099. Next base: position 132,227 of record NZ_JBQEPU010000010.1, read on the forward strand.
AGTGGTCCATAGACGTCGTCCTCGATGATCGCCACGCCGTGGCGGCGCGCGATGTCGGCGAGGGCCATGCGGCGTTCGAGGCTCATCGTCGTCACGGTGGGGTTCTGCAGATTCGGCACGGTGAAGATCGCCTTCACCGGCATGCGCCGGCAGGCGCGCTCCACTTCGTCGGTGAGCAAGCCTTCGCGGTCGCTGGGAATGCCGACGATCTCGAACTGAAACACCGGCGCGAGCGCTTTCAGGCCGTAGTAGGTGAGCTGGTCGGCGAGGATCACGCCGTCCGTGCCGATCAGGCTGTTGAGCACCGCATACAAACCGTGTTGCGCGCCGCTCGTCACGACCACATATTCGGGCGCCGGCGCGAAGCCCGGCGCGGCCATCCACTGCGCGCCCGCGGCGCGCGCCCATGACGGCCCTTGCGGCGGCTGATACTCCTGCAATTGCGGATAGCGCGGATCGCGCGGCAGGTCCGCGAGCGTGCGCGCGAGGCAGTTCAGAAATTCGCTGGTGGCGGGGCGGTTGACGGTCAGATCGATCGCCGTGTTGCTCGCCGGCTGCGCGGGCTCGACGCTCGGCATCGCGCCGCCGGTCACGAGCGAGCCGCGCCGCTTGCTGCCGATCACCAGTCCGCGCAACTGCAATTCCTTGTACGCGCGCGAAACCGTCGACACGTTGATGCCGAGTTCCGTCGCCAGTTGCCGCTGCGGCGGCAGCCGGCTGCCCGGCGGATAGACGCCGCTGCGGATCTCGTTCTCGATCGAACTGGACACCTCGACATAGGTGGAGCGCTTCGCCTGCGCGCTCGACCCGTTAGTCCGACGCGCCGTGCCTTTGCCAGAAGCCATAAGAACCGATGTCTCCATACAAAAAATGCTTTGTCCGCGATTGTGCGGAGTTTTGCCGATTCTATACCAGACAGCGGGACTGCAAACGCTAAAAGCGCGTAGGCAGGGCGGCTTCGCACGGCTCGGGCACGGGCTGTCCGTTTGCGGCGCAGACCATCCAGGGAAAACGCCGATGCCACACAATGCGCGTTTTAATTGCACACAAAAAAATATTGTGTGATTCTGTGCTCATGGTTTTGTTCGGTGGCGCGGGAAATGAGCCGCTACCGGACAGCATTCGAAACTTATTAGCCGGAGCTTGCTGGATGCGCTTTCCTCAGTCCACACCACGCGGATGCGTGTCGAAACGCGGTGCGCCGCCCGTCCTCGGCCGTTGCGCCGCCGTACCCGAAAGGCGCGCGTGATGCCGGACGTCGCCATCATCGGTGCGGGGTTCATCGGCCTGGCGAGCGCGGCCGCGTTGATGCGCGACGGCCACCGCGTCACGCTGTTCGATCCGGCCGGCGTGGGGCAGGGCGCGTCGTTCGGCAACGCCGGGACGTTCGCGCCGTATGCGTGCATTCCGGTCAACAACCCGTCGGTGTTCCGTGACTTGCCGCGCTTTCTGTTATCGAACCAGAGTCCGTTCAGATTGCGTTGGGGTTATCTACCGCATCTCGCGCCGTGGCTGGTGCGCTTCATGATGAGTTCGCTGCCGCGCCGCTACGAGGCCAGCGCCGCCGCACTCGCGGCGCTGCTCGATCACGCGTATGACGGCTATGCGCCGCTGCTCGCGAACCCGGAACTGGCGAGCTTCGTTCGTCCGCGCGAGTGCCTGTATCTGTATTCGAGCGCGGCTTCATTCGATGCCGCGCGTGCCGCGCTCGATCTGCGCCGGAAGCTCGGCGTCACCTTCGATCTGCTCAAGGGCGACGATATCCGTGCGCTGGAACCGTCGCTCGCACCGATCTTCGAGCGCGGCGTGCTGTTCACGAATAGCTGGCATTTCTCCGACCCGCAAGGCTTCTTGCAGACGCTTCATGATCGACTCGCCGCGCAAGGCTTGACGCTGGAGCGCGCGGCGGTCGAGCGCGTGCAGCCTTCGGGCGAAGGCGCGAGCCTCAGCGTCGGCGGCATCGCGCGCCGTTTCGATTACGTGGTGGTGGCAACCGGCGCGCGCTCCGCGCAGTTCGCCGGCCAATGCGGCGACCCGGTTCCGCTCGACACCGAGCGCGGCTATCACGTCCGTTTTCCCGGCGCGCAGCAACTGGTGTCGCGGCCGGTCGGCTGGGCCGAACGCGGCTTCTACATGACGCCGATGAGCGACGGCTTGCGCGTCGCGGGCACCGTCGAACTCGCCGGTTTCGGCGACACGCGCAACCGCTCGCTGCTCGACTTGCTGACGTTTTCCGCGAAGCGCGCGCTACCCGCGCTGGCTACGCCTGACAGCAACTGGCTCGGCTTTCGCCCGACGCTGCCCGACGGCGTGCCGGTGCTCGCGCGATCGCGCGCGAGCGAACGCGTGATCTACGCCTTCGGCCATCAGCATCTGGGCCTGACGCTGGCGGGCGTGAGCGGGCGCATCGTCGCGGATCTGATCGCGCGGCGGGCGCCGTCGCTCGATCTCGCGCCCTACGCGGCCACGCGTTTTTGATTTTGCAGGGGACAGCCAAACGAAGTTTTCACGTTTCACCACAGGCATCGCAGGACGGTTTCGACGCGTCGCGCATCGGATCGGTCAACCTACTACACGCGCGACGTCACATCTCGCAAGGAGCGCATCATGAATCGCCGCTATTGGCTGTTGAGTGCCACTGTCTGTGCACTCGCCACGTACATGCCGTTGTCGTGGGCCGCCGACCCCGAAGTCGTCAAGATCGGTTTCGTCGGGCCGTTGACCGGTCCGGTGGCCCGAGTCGGCAAAGACTTGCAATATGGCGCGCAACTGGCGCTCGATGAAGAGAACGCGAAGCATCCGACCGTCGGCGGCAAGCCGGTCAAGTTCGTGCTCGACGTGCAGGACGATCAGGCCGACCCGCGCGTGGCGATTCAGGTCGCGCAGAAGCTGGTCGACGAAGGCGTGGTGGGGGTGATCGGCCACTACAACTCGGGTTGCAGCATTCCGGCTTCGACGGTCTATCACCAGGCGAACGTGGCGATGATCACGCCGGGCTCGACCAATCCGCAACTCACCAAGCAGGGCTTCAAAAACGTCTTCCGCACGATGGGCCATGACGGCATCGGCGGAGTCGTCGCGGGGCATTTCGTGGTGGAGCAGATGAAGGCGAAACGCATCGGCATCATCGACGACCGCACCGCATTCGGGCAAGGTCTCGCGGATGCGTTTGAAAAAGGCGTCAAGGAAGCGAACGGCAACGTGGTCGATCGCGAGTTCACCAACGACAAGGCGGTCGATTTCCGCGCCATTCTGACCACGTTGAAGAGCAAGAACGTCGACATGATCTTCTTCGGCGGCCTGGACGAGCAGGGCGCGATGCTGGTCAAGCAGATGCGCTCGCTCGGCATCAACGCGCAACTGTTCGGCGCGGGCGCGCTGAAGAGCAATGCGTTCCTGCAGATATCCGGCGCGGCCGGCGACGGCACCCAGGATCTCGAGCCGGGTCCGGCGCTCGACAAGCTGCCCGCCGCGCAGGCGTTCGGCAAGCGCTACAAGGCGCGCTTCAATCAGGATGTCGAGCTCTACGCGCCGTTCGCCTACGACGCCGCGCTCGCGATGATCAAGGCGATCCACGGCGCCGACTCGCTCGATCGCGCGAAGATTGTCGAGAGCCTGTCGAAGGTCACGGTCACGGGTGTGACCGGCAATATCACCTTCGATCCGTATGGCGATCTGATCAAGCCGCCTTATACGCTGTTCCAGGTTCAGCAAGGGCAATGGAAGAGCATCAAGACGGTGGGCGGCAACGGCGCGTAGTCGTTGGCGGTTTGCGCGGGTGCGCAGGCGATTGCGTTTGCGTTTGCGATTGTGTTTGTGTTTGTGTTTGCGGTTGCCTGCCGCGCAAACCGCTAGCCGTTCAGGTCGGGATTCTGCTGCGCGAGTTCATGCACCCACTCGCTGAATACTCTGACGCACATGCTCAGGCGGCGGTGCGGGTAAAGGATCGAAAGCGGAATCGGCGGGCTCGGGAAGCCGCGCAGAATTTCACGCAACGCGCCCGCATCGATCGCTTTCGCCACCATGAAGCGCGGCACCTGGATCATTCCCAAGGCTTCGAGCGCGGACGTGATGTAAACCTGGCCGTCGTTGACCGCCAGAATCCCTTCCATTGGTTTTCGCACGAGCGCGCCGTCGACTTCGAATTCGAAGGGGTAGACACGCCCCGTGCGCGCCGAAAAATAATTCACCGCGCGATGCCGCTCGAGATCGTCGGGCGTGGCCGGCTCGCCCATCTGTTCGAGATAGGCGGGCGCCGCGCAGGTGGTCATGCGCACGCTGCCGATCGTGCGCGCGACGAGGCTCGAATCGTCGAGCACGCCGATGCGGATCACGCAATCCACGCCTTCCTGCACGAGATCCACGTTGCGATCGGCGATACCCAGCTTCACCGCGATGTCGGGATAGCGCGCGTTGAAATCGCGCAGCACGGGAATCAGCACGTTGGTGGCGAATGTCGCGGAGGTGTCGACGCGAATCGTGCCGCGCGGGCTCTGGCGTTTGTTCGATAACGCCGACTCGGCGTCGGAGACCTCGGCCAGAATGCGCGCGCAATATTCGTAGTAGAGCGCGCCGTCGCCGGTGACCTGAACGCTGCGCGTCGTGCGATTCAGGAGCCGCACGCCGAGATGGCCTTCGAGGTTCTGCACGACAGTCGACACCGACGCGCGCGGCATTTCCAGCGAATCGGCCGCCCTGGAAAAGCTCGACGCGTCCACGACGCGCTTGAACACCGTCATCGCCTGAAGCATGTCCATACGTGTTGTCCTTGTGATGTGACCGGTTGGCGCGAGCGCGGCAACGAGGCGACATTCTAGAACGGCGACACGGCGGCGCGTGCCGGTCTCGGGGCGCAAGGACACGTCAACCGGTTGGATGCGCTCGCGTCCTCCGCATGACGAGGCGGCCCTGCAAAAAAGCTTGACACTTCACGATCAATCTCTATAGTTCACCACATGGCGAAGTATCCGGTCAGTCAGTTGGATCGTACGTTTTCCGCTCTCGTGGACCCCACGCGGCGGGCTATCCTCGCGCGTCTGGAGCGGGAGCCCGGCCTGTCGATCACGGAGATCGCGCGTCCGCTGCCGCTCAAGCTTCCCGCTGTCATGAAGCACCTCGACGTGCTGAGCGAAGCGGGTCTCGTGGCGCGTACCAAGAAAGGCCGGACCGTTTCGGTGGACCTCGTCGCCGGCCCGATGGAGGAGGCGATGGCGTGGCTACGACGCTATGAGCGCTTCTGGTCCGCCAGTCTCGATCGACTTACCGACTTTGTGGAGGGGGAAGAGGAATGATCAAGGAAAAGCCCAGCCTGACCATCATCCGGCGCATCAAGGCGCCGCCGGCGAGAGTCTACGCAGCGTGGACCCGCCCCGAACTGATGGCGCGCTGGTGGGGGCCCGACGCCGGGCCGGTGCTGAGCGCCGAAGCCGATCCGCGCGTGGGCGGGCGCTTTCGCGTGGTGTTCCAGACGCTCGACGGCGAAACGCACGACTGCCGCGGCGAATACCAGGAAGTCGAACCGGACAGCAAGCTCGTCTTTACCTGGCAGTGGGTGACGATGCCGGAGCGCCAGTCTCTCGTGACGATCCGATTGCGTCCGATCGAAGAAGGCACCGAACTCAATTTCACGCACTCGCAATTCTTCGACGCGGCCGCGCGCGACGCGCATCAGGTCGGCTGGAACGGCTCCTTCGACAAGCTCGAGGCACTGATCGCCGAACTGAACGACACAGGCGAATAAAGCGCATCGGACCGAATTCAACCCATATCGAGGTCGAACATGAAGCTCTACTATTCTGAAACCCTGGCCCCCAGAAAAGCGTGCGCCGTGGCGAAGTACCTGGGCTTGCCCATCGAATACGTTTTCGTCGATCTGGCAAAGGGCGAGCAGAATGAACCCGCTTATCTGGCGATCAATCCGAACGGCAAGGTGCCGTGTCTCGTCGACGGCGATAAAAGCCTTTGGGAAGCCGACGCGATCATCTGCCATTTCGCGCAGCGCGCGGAATCGGATCTCTGGCCGCGCGGCGCGCGGCAGGCCGATGCGGTGCGCTGGTTCAGCTGGAACAGCCAGCATTTTTACCGGCATGGCGGCACGCTTTATTTCGAGCATCTGGTCAAGCCGCGGATCGGACTCGGCGAGCCGGATGCGTCGAAAGTCGCTGAAGCGCAGGGCTGGTTTCGCAAGCACGCGGGCGTGCTCGATCGGCATCTCAAGGATCGCACATGGCTGCTTGGCGATGAATTGAGCGTCGCGGACTTTTCGGTCGGCGCGACCTTGCCTTACGCGAAAAGCGCGGCGATGCCGCTCGAAGAGTTCGAGCATGTGCGGCGCTGGCACGATCGGTTGAACGCGCTCGACGCCTGGCGCGATCCGTTTCCGGCGCGGCCGGCGCTGTCCGTCGCTAACGGTTGAAGGAACGGCCATGTGTTGCGCGATCGTGGCGCTCGGCATGACCTTGCTGGCGAGTTGGCGAAGCGTGTCGGGCACGCTCGTCGGCCGCGCCGGGCGGCTGCGCGGTATGGCGATTGTGGTTGCCGCGATCGGCGCGGCGGGCGGGTCCGCGTTGGCGGCGGATCGATTCGCGGCGGGCGGGGCGCAGTCGTCGCAGTCGTCTTTGTATATGCGCTTTAGTGCCGTGGCGATTTGTGGGCATTTCATCAGATAGCGGGGTGTCGTGTCCAGGCGCGACGGTCTCCTCACGCCACACGCCGCGCCCGATTGCCGTATCGTGCAGACTCGAAGCTTATTCGTTGCTTATCGAGGGCACGTCATGGCACTTTCATCGAACGACGCCGCGCGGCGCGCCGGCAGACGCTCCTTTCTGCGCACGGTAACAAGCGCCGCCATCGGCTTGCCGGTCTCGCTCGCTCTGCCGCGTTTGACCTCGGCGCAAACGCAGGCCCAACCACAACCGCAACCACAACCGCAAACCGCCACGCCCTCGCGCATCGCACAGCGTGTGATTCCGTCGACTGGCGAACGTTTGCCGGTCATCGGCTGCGGCACGTGGCGCACGTTCGATGTCGGCGACGATCCCGGCGCTCGCGCGCAACTTGCCGACGTGCTGCGAATTCTCTTCGAGGCAGGCGGCTCGGCGATCGACTCGTCGCCGATGTACGGCTCGTCGGAAGCCGTCGCCGGCGCGCTGCTGACGCAACTCGACGCGCACCGCAAAGCCTTCGTCGCGACCAAGGTCTGGACTCAGGGACGCGAGGCCGGCATCGCGCAGATGGAGGAATCGCTGCGCCGTTTTCAACAACCGCGCATCGATCTGATGCAGGTCCACAATCTGCTCGATTGGCGCACGCAACTCGCCACGCTGCGCGACTGGAAAGCGCGCGGCCGGATTCGCTATATCGGCGTCACGCACTACACGTCGAGTGCATTCGGCGAAGTCGCGGCCGTGATGCGCAGCGAAAAGCCCGACTTCGTGCAAATCAACTATGCAGCGGATGACCGCGCCGCCGAGGCGCGCATCTTGCCGCTCGCGGCGGAGCTGGGTATCGCGGTGGCGATCAACCAGCCTTTCGGCGGCGGCGGCCTGCTCGCGCGCGTCGGCAAAACGCCGCTGCCCGCGTGGGCCGCGGAGATCGACTGCACGAGCTGGGCGCAACTGCTCCTCAAGTTCGTGCTCGCGCAAGCGGCGGTGACGGTGGTGATTCCCGGCACCGGGCGTCCGCAATACATGGCCGACAACGTTCGGGCCGGCTCGGGTCCGCTGCCCGATAAAGCGATGTGCGCGCGGATCGTGGCGGCGGTGGGCGGTTGAACACCGCGTGGTCGATTCGCTCCTGAACCTGCTGCCGTGTTTTCGTGAGGGGCGCGGATGCGCAAGGTGTTTTCAACGCAAAACCCCGCGCATTCGTTTTGCATTTATTCGCGCGTCAATCCATAGCACATTCCGGGAAATGGAAAGCTAGGTTTTCCGTAGGCAATCGGGAATCGCGGGGTTTCTAGAGTATTAACTCGGATCATTTACTGGGATTCCATTCGAACGGCATACACCGTGTGAAACTTCAGGAAAGATTGTGAAAGGAAGTTGACACGGGAACGTTTGCCAAACTAGGCTACGCACTGTCGTCAAAACTGATTAAAAAAATTTACCCCTGCCCGGAGACGCAGGCAAGCCGCCGCTTTGCCCATCAGTCAGACGATCGCATGGAAGCTGAACGAAACGGTTCCAATCCGTTTCGCTGAAAGCATTGTAATGATTAAACGCCGTTATTTAAAAATCAGCCGCAAGTGCTGAGGGTGTAACACGTCCATATATTCTCGCCAGCAATTCGGTGTTGGTGCGGGAGACCTTTTTCTCTGAAAAAACAGAGAAACCAGTTGAAGCATTCATCGCACTTTCTTTATGCCGATATTGTCAGTCGAGGATTAATCATGAGTATAAATTTCCGATTGCAGATACAGTGCCTGGCGCTAGCCGGAATAATGGTTCTGGCGGGATGCGGCGCGGGAGATGGCGCCTCCACGCTGACGAGCAAGTCCGCGCAGACGCCGACGGCCGCTTCCGACACGGCGCTGGCGCCGCCCACCGCGCCGATCGCCGCGAATCCGTCGATCGACAAGACGGTGCCGCCGGTCGAACTGCCCGACACGGTCATGCCCGTCAACTACAAGCTGTGGTTCCGGCCGAACCCGGCGCTGTCGTCATTCGACGGCCGCGCCGACGTGCAGATCAAGGTGCTGAAGGCCGTCAACGCGATCACCATCGCGGGCCACCGCGTCAAGTTCACCAATGGCACGATCACGCTTCAGCCTGGCAACATCCCGTTGATCGCCACGCCGCAGGACGACGGCGACTTCTATCAGCTTCGGCCCGTCAGCGGCCAGATCGCGGCCGGCAATTACTCGCTGCACATGGAGTGGAGCGGCATCATCAACTTCAAGAGCTATGACGATCCGGTCACCAAGACCGGCGGCAGTTGCGGCGACGATCCGTATCCGGGATGCTCGGCGGCCGAAGGCGTGTTCCGCGTCGATCTGAAGGCGACGGACGGCACCACGAGCGGCGCGATTCTCACGCAAGGCGAATCGAATCTCGCGCGCCAATGGTTCCCCGGCTGGGACGAGCCGGCTTTCCGGCCCACCTATGAGGTGAGCGCGGAAGTCCCGCAAAACTGGAACGTCGTCTCGAACGCGGCGGAGAAACCGGCGGTGAACGTGGACAGCGGCTACAAGCTGGTGTCGTTCGAAAAGACGCCGCCGATGCCTTCGTATCTGCTCTTCTTCGGCGGCGGCCAGTTCGATATTCTCGAGGACGATTTCACGAGCCCGCTGCCGGACGGCAAGGGTCTGCATCTGCGTATCTTCACGCCGCCCGGCATGCGTGACTGGGCCAAGCCGGCGATGCAGCAGACCAAGCAGGCGCTCGATTACTACTATCGCTACACGGGCATTGCGTTGCCGCTCACCAAGTTCGACACGATCGCGGCGAACGACGCGTTCAAGGAGCAGAAAGACCTGAACTTCGGCGGGATGGAGAACTGGGGCGCGATTCTGGAATTCGCCGACGACATTCTGCCGGCGCCGGGCACCGAGATGTCCGATTACGGCGTGACGGTGCTCACGCACGAAGCGGCGCACCAGTGGTTCGGCGATCTGGTCACGCTCGACTGGTGGGACGATGTGTGGCTGAACGAGTCGTTCGCCACCTTCTTCGAGAACAAGACCAAGGTGCGTTTCTTCCCGGACCGCTTCAGTTGGGTCGACGACGTGAAGAACAAGTACGCGGTGATCAATGCCGATCTGAAATCCACCGCGTTCCCGGTGCAGCCGAACTTCAACGGCTGGGCCTCGAACGACTTCGTGCTGAGCGCGAGCGCCTTCACCTACGACAAGGGCGGCCACGTGCTGAAGATGCTGGAGAACTATCTCGGCGAGGAAGTGATGCGCAAGGGGCTGCAATCGTATCTGGCCGACTATGCGCTCGGCAATGTCACGCCAAGGCGCCTGTGGGATGAACTGACCAGGGCAAGCGGCGAGCCGATGGTGGCGATCGGCGACAGCTTCGTGCGGCAAACGGGCGTGCCGTTGATCTCGCTCGACACGCAGTGCGATCTGGTCTCGAATCAGACCGTGGTCACGCTCAAGCAGTCGCCGTTTCCGAACCAGAACCCGTACCCCGGCACGCAGTGGACCATTCCGTTGACGCTCGCCTACGGCGACGGGCTCACGTCGCGCAAGACGGTTGCGATGAAAGACATGCAAACGCAGGTGCGCCTGAACGGTTGTTCCGCGGTGCTCGCCGATCCGAGCGGTCTCGACTACTACGTGACGAATTACGGCAACACCGCGTGGAGTCAGTTGCTCGCGCAGGGCAACGCGTTGAAGGATCCGGTTCTGCTGACCAATCTGCAACTCGAAGCGAAGCTGCTGGTGAAGAACGGTCTCGCCGATCCGTCGCGTGAAACCAGCATCGGTTCGTTGAACCCGACTGCTACGCCGCTCGCGCGTCAGATGCTCATGACCCCGCCGACGACGCAATCGCTGCGTCCGCAGATCCGCTTCCAGGGCAAGCTCAGGTCGAAGCAGCAAGCGCAGCAGGCGAAATAAGCGGCCGGCGTTATCGAGCCGCGCTGAAAAGCAGGGCCGTGGTCCGCATCGTCATGCGATGCGGGCCACCGCCTTTACGTTTCAGGAGCCACGCGTTTTGCCGTTTCGCGGCTACCTTTCGCACCTTCGCAAAAGTAGCCAATAGCAGCCGAAATCCAGGTGCGGGCCGCCACGATCCAGCGAGGCGGAAGTCATCGCAAACCGCCCCAGCGTGGCCGTTTCTCGTGGGCCTGAGCGGTCTAGCGCGCGGCCAATTCATCGTTTATACCCTTCATTCCCCGATGCAACGCCGCCGACCGCGCTTCTCATAGGCGTGTTTGTTGCATGCCAGAAGGCCGCGAGCATGCGCCTATTCGTCTGCCCGCGATATCACCTGCACGAGCGGCCATCGAGGTCGCGCCGTACCGTCCGCATCTACACGTGACGTTGAATCTTTTACAACCTTGCAGCGCGAAGCCGACTCGCAGAGCCGGCATGTGAAGCGCGGCGTTGTCGTGTTGTCGTTACGCGATGAGCGAATTAGCAAAACCGTCGGAAGAATGTTGAACCAGGTCCGACGAACCGTCGGACGGAAGGGTTCCGGAGAGTATTGCGATGTTCGACGATACCGAGTTGCCGAGGTCCAGGAGGGCCGGCCGGGATGCCGGCTTCGACACTGACGAGCCCGAACAGGATCCGGCGCCGCCGCCACGCTTCGGACGTCTCGCGCTATGCGTAGCCGCCGCAAGCGCGCTCGCCTTCGGCGTGGTGGGGACGGTCGCGTACGGCGTCTGGTTCAATCACGATCAGCAGGCCTATGCCGAAGCCATGGCGGGTGCGCGGCGCGCGCTCGGCGTGCCGGCGTCGGCGGCGAGCGCAGCGGTGCTCGCGAAGTCGGCGTCATCGCTGGGACCGCCGATGTCGATGACGATGGCGGGGCCGGGCATGCCGTCCGCGCCCGTCGCGGCGGCGCCCGTGAATGTGCCGCTCACGGCCCCGATGGGCGCGGCGGTCATGGATACGGCGGTAACGGGGCCCGCAACACCCGGCGCGGCAACCCCGGACAGCAAGCCGGCCATGAACCCGCCCGCACCAAAACCGCCCGCAACGCCTGCATCCTCCGTCGCGACACTCACCTCGGAGGGCGAAGAAGGCCGCAAACAGGCAGTCTGGTCAGGCCGTGTCATGCGGCGCCCCGCAACCACGATCGCTCAAGCCGGCGCATCCAACGCTACCTCCGCGCCGGCTGCAACGTCGGTCCGATCGAGCCGGCGCGCGAGCAGCGGCTCCGATCCCATCGTGCAGCCGTTCGCGGCGGCGCGGCCGGTCAAGGACGCGCGAGCCGCTCAGCAGGAGCGGCGGGCAACGCCCGTCAACGCAAAACCGAAAGGCAATGTGTTCACACGGATGAGCCTTTTCTTTAAACGCACGAGCTACCGGCAACATGGCCGCGCAAGCCAGCAAGACATCTATTCCCATCCCTGAGCGGCATCGTCCCCGGCGCGCCGCGGTGCGCGTCCCGACGCTGCGCCTGGGGCCGGGTCCCGCGACGATGGCTGTCGCGTCGGTGCTGTGCCTGCTGATCGGCCTGCTGTACCTTGCCTTGCAGATCAGGATGGTCTTTTCGGATCAGATCAAACAGGAATATGCGAGCCTGGTTCTCGAAGAGATCGAACGCGCGGACAGCGCGCGCCATCTCGCGGACGTATGGGAGCATGTGCCGGTCGATAGCGAGGCGAGGGCGGAGGGGCGGCGAAACGCGCGCGCCGAACTGGCTCGCCGTCTCACGTCGCTCGCCGCGCTGGTGAACGCGAGCCCGTCCGCGGCGCCGCGTATTGCGCCCGCCGCGCCCGCCGCGCCCGCCGCGCTGTCGCCGGACGCGAATCTTCGCGACACGGATGCGCTGCTGCGCAACGCCTCGGCCTATTGGCACGCGCAACGCGACATCGACAGCGCCGACGTGCGGGTGCGGATCACGCATGTGGCGTACACGGTGATCGCTCTGGCCGCGCTGCTGTTCTGCATGTTGATCACGGCGCTCGGCATGTATGCGAAACGGACGCGCCAGTTGGCGGGACAGTCGCAGGAATTCGAGCACGCCGCGCTACACGATCCGATGACCGGTCTGCCGAACCGGCGCAAGCTGTTCGCCGCCCTCGAAGCAGCCGCGATGCGGCGGCAGGCCGAGTCGGCGACTCACAAGATCGCCGTGCTGTATGTCGATCTGGACGGATTCAAGCAGGTCAACGATTCACTCGGTCATCGCGTCGGCGATGAATTTCTGGTCGCGGTGTCGAAGTGTTTTCGCGGCTCGGTGCGCAAGGCCGACGTCGTCGCCCGGATCGGCGGCGACGAATTCGCCGTGCTGGTGCGGGGATTCTCGACGGATGCGGAACTCGTCGAGATTGCCGGGCGGCTCATCGCGTGCGTGGTTCGCACGGACGAGCAGATGGGAATCGGCCTGGTTCGCGCGAGCATCGGCATTGCCAGCTTCCCCGATCTCGTCGACGACTACCGTCGCCTGATCGGCGCGGCCGACGAGGCGATGTACCAGGTCAAGCGCAGCGGCAAGAACGGGTATGCGTTCGTGGATCAGGGGCGTAGGGCGGCGACGTTGTGATCGGCGCCGACGCGACAACGCGCGCTGGGCCCCTTCACCCGCCACCGCCCTTCATCCTCAATTCGCCGACGCCTGCGTCCGTTCAGCCTGCCGCGTTTGCGTCGCCGCGCTCACCGCGGCAAAAACGATCACGTTGACCGCCAGCGCCAGAAAACCAATATTGACGTCCTTCAACGCATCGGGCAAAAACGGCATCAGTTGGCCCACGCTCAAATGCATGCTGGTCGTCACCGCCACCACCGCGACGCCGGCGAGAATCCCGCAGAACGCGCCTTCCTTCGTGGCGCGATGATTCGGCCGCAGGCTGCAAATCACCGCCGGAAACAACTGCGTCACGAAGCTATAGCCCATCAGCAGCAATGCGACGATCGTCTCGCCGCCATGCAGCGTGAAGCCCACCGCGACGAGCGCCACCACCGGCACCAGAAAGCGCGCCAGCTTGGCGACCGCCGCATCCGACGCATTGCGGTTCACCATGCCGCGATACACGTCGTTCGCCAGCAGCGTGGAGGCCGCCGTCAGGATCATCGAGCCCGGCACCAGCGCGGTCAGCACGCCCGCCGCGCCGATCACGCCGACGAACCACGGGTCGAAGGTCTGCAACGACAGGCGGAACAACGAGAGGTCGATGTCGCCGCCCTTGAGCCCCGGCACCTTCAGCGTCGCCGCGAAGCCGACGAAGAACACGAACAGCAGAATCAACTGGTACAGCGGCAGCACGATCGCGTTGCGGCGGAAAATGCGCTCGTCCCTCGCGGTGAAGATCGAACCGAACGTGTGCGGCCACATGAAAAAGCCCAGCGCCGTGAGCAGCACGGTGGACTGGAACCAGGTCACGCTCGAACCCTTGGCGGGGAACGTGAGAAAGCCCGGACGCGCGGCGTCGATCGCATGGAACATCTCGCCGAGGCCGCCGTAATAGTGCAGCGGCAGATAGATGCCGAGGAACAGCACGATCGCCAGAATCAGCAGATCCTTCACCACCGAATTCCACGCGGAGCCGCGCACGCCCGAGACGATCACGTAGGACGTCACCACCGCGGCGCCGATCCACACGGCCGCGGTCGATGAAATCACGCCGTAGGAAGCCGTCGCGACGATGATGCCGAGCCCCTTGAGTTGCAGCACGAGGTAGGGGATCAGCGCGGCGACGCCCACCAGCGCGACGAGCGTGCCGAGCGCCGGGCTTTCATATTTGCGCGAGAAGAAATGCGGCTGCGAGACGAGCCGGTGGTTCTTCGCATAACGCCAGATCGGCGGCAGCATCCAGTAAGAGAGGATGTAGGCCAGCGTGCCGTAGGCCAGAATGTAGTAGACGGGCGCGCCCTTGCCATAAGCAAAGCCGCTGCCGCCGAGGAAGGTGAAGGTCGTGTAGATCTCACCCGCCATCAGCAGGAACACGAACGCGGTGCCGAAGCTGCGGCCGCCGACGGTCCATTGTTCGAGGCTCATGTCGTGGCCGCGCCGCGCGCGCATGCCGAGGTAAAGCGCGAACACCGTGATGGCCGCGATGATGACGAGGGCGCTCATGAGCGAACCTCCTCGCCGTCGGCGGCGATGTGGCGATTGGACGCGTCGAGGCGATAGACGATCGCCATGATGAGCGAGCTCAGCACCACCCACATGACGATCCATGCGAGCACGAAGGGCATGCCGAGCATCAGCGGCTCGACACGGTTGACAAACGGAACGCCGAGCAGAATGCCGATGAACGGCAAGGCGGCGAGTACACGAAGCAACATAGGGGGCAACTCCTCGAACCGGTCAGTACGTCTCGTTGAAAGTGCGGCTTCGCAGCGACTGTATGCCTGATGCTTTGGTTGCGTAAAGTCGATCAAAAATGCGTGTAGGCTTTCTGAAAGTTGCCGGCACACCTTTCGGCCGCGCTATGATGCTCGCCACGCAACGCAAGCATCATCCGGACCGCCCGCGCGGCTCCGGTTCGTTCAACCTAGCGCGGCGCCTTTTCATGCGCGGACAGTCGAGCCGCCCGAGCCGCCGCCCGCCACGGGTCGCATATGGTCGAAAGTCTGATCGCGGACATTCTGTTTGGCTTTACCGGGTTGATCAGCATCATCAACCCGATCGGCATTGCTTTCGTTTTCCTTGACCGCACCGCCTCGCTGACCACCGAGGAGCGCACCGCGCTCGCGAGGAAAATCGCCATCAACGTGCTGTGCGTGCTGCTGGTGGCGTTTTTCATCGGCACGCCGATCCTGCATTTCTTCGGCATTTCAATGGAGGCGCTGCGCATCGGCGGCGGCCTCGCGGTCGCGGTGGGCGGCTGGCAGATGCTCAATGCGCCCGACACGCAACCCGCGGACAAGCCGGGCGTGAAGCGCGTGGACGCGGACAATGCGATGTCGAAGGCGTTCTTCCCGTTCACCATTCCGCTCACCACAGGACCGGGCTCGATCGCCACCGCCATCGCGCTGACGGCCAACCGCACGCACAAGCTCTCGGAGTTCGTGCTCTCGGGCATCGCTTCCGTGGTGATCTCGCTGGTGGTGGCCGCCACGGTCTATCTGGTCTACAGCAAGGCGGTGGTTTTCGCCCGCTATCTCGGAGCGGAGGGAACCAAGGTCGCCATGCGTGTATCTTCGTTTCTGCTGCTGTGCATCGGCGTTCAGATCATGCTGACGGGCTTCTCCGAATTCCTGATCCCGATCGCGACCATGCAGCCGGTCAAATAGCCCGCGCGCGGCGGCAAACAAAAAAGGAGCGGACGATGACACCCCGGATAGAAGCCTTCTACGACGCCACCACGGGCACTTTCAGTTACGTCGTCTACGCGGGCGAAGGCTCGGCGTGCGCGGTGATCGACCCGGTGCTCGACTACGATCCGAAATCCGGCCGCACGTCGACGGCGGGCGCCGAACGCATCGTCGCTTTCGTCCGCGAGCATGGCTTGCGTGTCGAATGGCTGCTGGAAACCCATGCGCATGCCGATCATGTTTCAGCCGCGCCTTATCTGAAGGAGACGCTGGGCGGCAAGATCGCGATCGGCGAAAGCATCCGCATCGTGCAGGCGGCATTCAAGCGCATTTTCAATTTCGGCGACGAGATGCACGCCGACGGCCGCCAGTTCGATCATCTGTTCGCGCCCGGCGAGACCTTCGGCATCGGCCAACTGAGCGCGCAGGCGCTGCATGTGCCCGGTCATACGCCGGCGGACATGGCGTATCGGATCGGCGATACGGTGTTCGTGGGCGACACGCTGTTCATGCCGGACGGCGGCTCGGCGCGCTGCGATTTTCCGGGCGGCGATGCGCGCATCCTGTATGAATCGGTGCGGACTTTGCTGGCGCTGCCGCCACAGACGCGGCTGTGCATGTGCCACGACTACCCGCCGGACTCGCGCGGGCCGCAATGGCAGACCACCGTCGCCGAGCAGCGCCGCGACAATATTCATTTGCACGACGGCGTGACGGTCGAGGAATTCGTTGCGATGCGCACCGCCCGTGATCGCACGCTCGGCATGCCGACGCTGATTCTGCCGGCCATCCAGATCAACATTCGCGCGGGCGCGCTGCCGGAGCCCGAAGCCAACGGCGTGCGCTATCTGAAGATTCCGTTGAACGCGTTCTGACGGTTGACGCGCAGCGCTAGCGCTTCAGCAGCATCGCACTCAACACGGAGAACACCGTCGACGGCAATTCCGCGAGGCGGCTTACCACCACGTTGTGCGGATAGAAGTCCTCGACCGCATCGGTCAGCACGCCGATGCCGACCAGTTCGATGCCGCGCTTGCCGATGGCCGCGACGCGTTCGCGCAGATCGCTGCGCAACACCTGCGTGTCGCCGTCGCCGGTCGAGGGATAGCCGTCGGAAAATACCATCAGGATGCGCCGTTCGGCCGGATGATCGGCGAGGCGCGTCGCCGCCCAGGCGAGCGCCTCGCCGTCGGGATTCTCGTGGCCGCAATCGATCCGCGCGATGCCGCTCAGATCGGCCGCGCCAAAGCGCTTGTAGACCTTCAGATCGAGCCGTTCGACGAAGCGGTTATAGCGCCGCAAATCCGCGCCGGCCGCACGCTGCCGCTCGTATAGCTGCTTCATCGGCGCGGATTCGAGCGAGCAGTAGCCGAGCACCTCGCAATCGAACGACAACTGCGTGAGCGCATCGCACAGCGCCGCCGCGCACAGCCGCGCGAGTTCGATCTTGCGTCCGGCCATCGAGCCGCTGCGGTCGATCAGCAAGCTCACGGCGACGTCGCGTCCCTTGGCCGCGCGCTGCGTGCGAAACGGCGTGCGATAACCCGGCGAGGTCGCGAGCCTGGCGAGCGACGTGCGGTCGATCTCGCCGCGCTCCTGTTCGCGCCGCCAACGGGTTCGCTCGTCGGCGCTCAGCGCGCGTTCGAGTTTTTTCTTCAGCGGCGCGGTGTCCGCGCGAGCCTGCGCGCGCAGCTCGCGCCACGCCGTGCTGTCGCCCTGGCCGGTGAGGTCGGCGATGTCGTCGAATTCGGTGGCGAGCGGAATCGACAGGCGTGCGCGCGCGGCGTGCGGGACGGCGGCAGCTTCGCCTTCCGTGCGGGCCGAGGGCTGTTGCGTATCGGCCGGCGATTGGCCCATGCCCACCGCGTTGTCCGCCTGCGCGCCGCCGCTTTGATCGGACGGCGGCGAGGCCGTGTTGCCCTGATCGGGGAGCAGGGTGTCGTCGTCGTTGAACGGCGCGGACGAGGCGGCAACGGTTTCCGTCTCGATGTCTTCGAGCGGATCGGCGGTGAACGCCATGCTGTTCACGTCGCCCGCCGACAAAGCCCGTACGCGCGCCACCAACGCCTGCGCTGTCGCGATGCTCCGCGCGGTCGAACCGCTCGCGCGCGCTTCGTCCAGCAAATCTTGCGACGCATGCAGCGCCGCGATCAACGAATGGCTCGCTTCGGTCGGGCTCGGCTGTTCGTCCCACAGCGCACGCTCCACCAGCCACACGAGCCGGTCGCGCCAGTGCAGCTTCGGCCAGCGTTGCCGCGCCCGTTCGGCGGCATGCACGCGCAACTTGCCGATGAACCAGCGCGCGCCCGGATATTCGTCGAGCAATTGCGCGCACACGCGGCGGTCGTCGATCACTTGCGCAAGCGTGGCCGCGACGCCGGCCGGCAAGGCGTCGAGTTGCGCGAGCGAAGCATGCTTGGCGCGCGCCACCAGCAAGTCCAGATAACCGATCAGCACGTCGCGCTCGACGCCGCCGTTCAACTCGTAATCGGGAATCACGATGCGGCCCGGTTCGACGCGCGGGCCATCGGGACTGAACGCGACCGTCACGCCGTATTGCCCGGTGAGCACGCGCGCCACCTTGCCGAGCGTCGATTCGAACGCGAAGCCTCGCGTGTCGCGCGCCGCGTGCTTCGCGCTCGTGCGCGCCGCGTTCATTCGGCTCACCGTCACGCGGCCGGCGCGATGTGATGACGGACGATGCCGCGAATCAACGCGGCGTCCTCGGGGCTGATCTTCGCGTAGATCGCCGGGCCGGCCGCGCGCTCTGGGTCGCCGGTGCGCAGCATCAGTTCGGCCCAGTCGAGCAGGCGGCGCGTGGAGAACGCGCTCGACAGATCCTCGCGGGCAAATGCCGCGCGGCAGTCGGCGGCAATCGCGGCGAGGGTGGTGGCGAGCGGGCGGGTCATGTGCGGGGCGAGCGTGCGCATCAGCACGTCGGCTTCCTCGGCGGGCGTCAGATAGTCGAGCTGGTACACGCGCCAGCGATCGAGAAACGCCTCGTTCATCAGATTCGCGCCTTGATACAGATGACGGAACTGGCTCATCGCGCCCACCGCGTTCGCGGTGGCAAAGAGACGAAACGCCGGATGCGGCGCGACGATCTCGTTGCCTTTCTCCTTCAGCACGAGCCGGCCGTGCGGTTCGAGCACGGCGGTGAGCGCGGCGAGAATCGACGGTTCGGCAAAATCGATTTCGTCGACGATCAGCCACAGCCCTTCGCGCATCGCCGTGGGCAGCACGCCGTCGACCCACAGCGTCTCGCCGCCCTTGACCGTCCAGAAGCCGACGAAATCGCCGACCGTGGTCTGTCCGTTCATGTTCGAGCGCAACACGCCGTGACGCGAGCGCGCCGCGACCTGTTCGATCAGGCTGGTCTTGCCGGCGCCCGTGTGACCGATCAGCATCACGCGCCGGTTTTCGACGATGTCCTCGACGATGTCGTTAAAGCGCTCGGAGAACAGATAGGCCGGATTGAGGCGCGGCACGAGCGGGTTGGCGATGCCGCACGGCACGTCGATATGGCCGATACGCACGGTGTCGCGCGTGCTGTCCGTGCCTTGCGTCTCGCGACGTTTCTCCGCCAGGGCCAGCGCCGCCGCGCGCCGCAAGGCCGGCATGAAGGCGGCCCGTTCCGCCGCGCTGTCTTCGCTCGCGGCGTCGGCGGTGTCGATCGCGAAGCCTTCGCGGCGCCACTTCTTCAGCTTCGCGCGCAGGTTTTCGGCGTCGACCACCAGATCCATGTCGACCGCTCCGGCGCCGTGACCGTCGCCCACGCCATGCTCCAGCCGATAGTTTTCCGGCCGGTCGGCCACGCTCACGCGCCACCATTCCGGGCCGTTTTCGGTCGCGCGTTGATAAAGGCCAAGGTTTTCGTCTTCGGTCAGTTCGGGCGCGTTCATGGCGAAGTTAAAGGTTTGATAAGCAATGGAGAATCCGGATTCGGCTCGGGCCGAATGAGCGGCTATCTTAGCCGGCGCAGCTTTCGTTTCGCATCGAGGTCGCGGCGCCAATTTCATTGCCGCCGTGAAAGTCGAGTACGCCGTCCGCAAAAGTTTATTGCGTAAAAGGGCTAGTCCGTCCGGCGTGTATCACCTATAGTTCCGCGACCAACTGTGTAGTTTTACAACATCGTCATCGCGAGCCGGTGCGAATCACGCGTGGAACCGGCTTCGTCCGGTGTGCGCGGCAAGTCAATGCGCATGCCGTTGAACCGCCCGCGCGAAGCGCCGAAACGCCAATCCGGCAGATGTTCTGCAGCCCTCGCAGCATTGAAATCGCAGCATGGCGCGTCGAGTAGTTTTTATTCACGCCGCCGCCCGCATCGCCCCTACATTGCGACAGAAAACTCACTCAGGATGATGAGACTACCAACGAAATTAATCACTGCCGTCGCGTTGGCGAGTCCGCTGGCCGCATCGCTCGCTCACGGTCAAACGAGCGTGAGCTTATATGGCCGTCTCGACGGCGGCGTCGAATATCTGAATCACATCAATAATGGTTCGGGCGGCAGTGCGAGCCGATGGAGCGCGGAAGGCGGCGATTGGGGCACCAGTATGCTGGGTCTCAAAGGCACGGAAGATCTCGGCGGCGGATTGAACGCGATCTTCAATCTGGAAACGGGCTTGCAGGTCATGAACGGCACCACCAGCGGCGGGCGGCTATGGTCGCGGCGCGCCTTCGCGGGCCTGAGCAGCAAGCAGTGGGGCACGTTGCAGGCCGGGCGCAACCTCTTCATCGACAGCGACGGCGTATGGGAATTCGACCCGTTCGTGCAGCAGGCGTTTTCATCGGCCTCGCTCGTGCGCGGGCGCAACTGGCAGCAAACCAGCAATAACGTCGAGTATCACAGCCCGGTGTTCCGGGGCTTCGACGTGCAGGCGCAATACGCGTTCGGCAATCAGCCGGGCGCGTTCAACAGCGGCGCCAGCGGCGAGTTCGGCCGCTCGGACGGCATCATGCTGACGTATCACTCGCCGCTCTTCGACGTGCGCGGCATCTACGACGAACTGCGCGACAGCAATGGCCGCTTCAGCAACATCTTTCAGAGCTCGCGCGAATATTTCGTGGGCGCGAACGTGCATGTCGACGCGGTGAAGATTCAGGGCGCCTATACGCATTACTCGGCGCCCGACTCGCCGGCGGGCGTGGCCGACAGCGCCGATCACTACTGGCTCGGCGCGACCTACAACGTCCAGCCGCGCTGGGCGGTGACGGCGGGCGGCTACTACGTGAAGGTCGGCGACGGCGGCGGCGATGCCGCGCACGACCCCTCCGGCCACGCGATGATGTACGTGCTCGGCACCACCTACAACCTGTCGAAGCGCACCTTCCTGTACGGCACGGTGGGCTATGTGCGCAACAGCGGCAACGCGAATTTTTCGCTCGAGGCGTCGCCGCGCGACGCGGCGAACAATACCAGCCCGCTCGTTGGCGAATCGCAAACCGGCGCGTATGTCGGGATGCTGCATCAGTTCTGAAGCGCTTCTCGCGGCGTCAGCCGCGACCTCCGCGGTAAGCCGGGCAACACCGCATTGCCCGCTATCAGCATTGAAAAAACGCATTGAAAAACACGCTTCGAAAAACACATTGAAAACGCCTCACAAAAACGCCTCACAAGGGATAACCAACAATTGACTCCACACGACTCTCACGGAGCGTCCCACCCGGACGCTTCCCTCGGGGCCGACGCCGCGCGCGGTGAGCCGTCGGCGATGACGCGCCGTCGCTGGCTCCAGGGCGCGCTGGCCATCACGGCGGCGGGCCTCACCGGCTCCCTCACACTCAAGGCGCTCGCCGACGATTCGTCCGCCGCCCCCCTCGACGCCTTCATGACCCTGTCGCAAGCGCTGAGCGCGAAGTCCGGTCTCGATCGCGAGGTCGGCACGCGCCTTCTCGCCGCGTTGCAAAAGTCCACGCCGGATCTCGCGCGGCAATTGCCGAAGCTGGCGGGCGCGCTGGCCTCGAACTCCGCCGACGCGGCCCAGCAAGCGCTCGCGCTGAAGATCATGGAAGCGTGGTATCTCGGCACGGTCGACAACGTCGTGATCACCTACGAGCAGGCGCTGATGTTCGAGGTGGTCTCCGACACGCTGATCATCCGTTCCTACTGCCCCAACAAGCCCGGTTTCTGGGCGGCTAAACCGATCGAAAGGCAAGCTTGAGCATGGCCGATAAAGCACAACAAACCAGCCAGGCCGATGTCGTCGTCGTGGGCTCCGGCGTGGCGGGCGCGATCGTCGCGCATCAAATGGCGCTCGCGGGCAAGTCCGTGATCCTGCTCGAAGCCGGGCCGCGCATGCCGCGCTGGGAAATCGTCGAGCGCTTTCGCAATCAGACCGACAAGATGGATTTCATGGCGCCGTATCCGTCGAGCCAATGGGCGCCGCATCCCGAGTACGGTCCGCCCAACGACTACCTGATCCTCAAGGGCGAGCACAAATTCAACTCGCAGTACATTCGCGCGGTGGGCGGCACGACGTGGCACTGGGCCGCGTCCGCATGGCGCTTCATGCCGAACGACTTCAGGATGAAGACCGTGTACGGCGTGGGCCGCGACTGGCCGATGCAATACGAGGAACTGGAGCCGTACTACCAGCGCGCCGAAGAGGAACTCGGCGTATGGGGCCCGACAGACGAGGAACTCGGCTCGCCGCGCAGCCAGCCGTATCCGATGGCGCCGCTGCCGCTCTCGTACAACGAGCAGACCATCAAGAGCAAGCTCAACGCATTCGACTCGCGGTATCACGTCGTGACCGAGCCGGTCGCGCGCAACAGCCGTCCGTACGACGGCCGCCCGACCTGCTGCGGCAACAACAACTGCATGCCGATCTGCCCGATCGGCGCGATGTACAACGGCATCGTGCATGTGGAAAAGGCCGAGCAGGCCGGCGCGAGGCTGATCGACAACGCGGTGGTGTACAAGCTCGAAGTCGGCGCGGACAAGCGCATCGCCGCGGCGTTGTACAAGGACCCGCAAGGCAACGAGCATCGCGTGGAGGGCAAGTATTTCGTGCTCGCCGCGAACGGCATCGAGACGCCGAAGATCATGCTGATGTCCACCAGCCACGATTTTCCGAACGGCGTGGGCAACAGTTCCGACATGGTGGGCCGTAATCTGATGGACCACCCCGGCACCGGCGTCACGTTCTACGCGGACGAAAAGCTGTGGCCGGGCCGCGGCCCGCAGGAAATGACCTCACTGATCGGCTTTCGCGACGGCGCGTTTCGCGCCACCGAAGCCGCCAAGAAAATCCACCTGTCGAACCTGTCGCGCGTCGATCAGGAAACGCGCAACATTTTCAAGCAAGGCAAGCTGATCAAGCCGGCCGAACTCGACGCCCGGATTCGCGACCGCTCGGCGCGTTTCGTCGAATTCGACTGCTTCCACGAAATCCTGCCCGCGCCGGAAAACCGCATCGTGCCGAGCAGGACCGAGACGGATGCGATCGGCATCCCGCGCCCGGAGATCACCTATCGCATCGACGATTACGTGAAGCGCGGCGCGGCGCATACGAAGGAGGTCTACGCCAACGCGGCGAAGGTGCTGGGCGGCACGGACATCGAGTACCAGGACGATTTCGCGCCGAACAACCACATCACGGGCGCGACGATCATGGGCAGTGATCCGCGCGATTCGGTGGTCGACAAGCATTGCCGCACCTTCGACCACCCGAACCTGTTCATCTCCAGCAGCGCGACGATGCCGACGGTGGGCACCGTCAACGTGACGCTGACCATTGCCGCCCTGGCGCTTCGCATGGCCGACCAGTTGAAGAAGGAAGTTTGAACGTGCTGAAAAAAACCTTTTTCTGGCTGCTGGCCGGCGCTCTGGCTCTGCCCGCATTCGCGCATGCCGATACGTCGGCCAACGCGGTAAACAGCAACGACACGGCGCTGATCAAGCGCGGCGAGTACCTCGCGACGGCCGGCGATTGCATGGCCTGCCACAGCACGGCGAAGGGCAAGCCGTTCGCCGGCGGCCTGCCGCTCAAGGTGCCGATGCTCGGCACGGTCTATTCGAGCAACATCACGCCCGATCCGCAAACGGGCATCGGCACATGGACGCTCGCTGATTTCGACCGCGCGCTGCGCCGTGGCGTCTCGAAGGACGGCCACAATCTGTATCCGGCCATGCCCTACGTGTCCTACGCAAAGGTCAGCGACGACGACGTGAAGGCGCTCTACGCGTACTTCCGCTACGGCGTCGCGCCGGTGAACGCGGCCACGCGCGCGAGCGACATTCCGTGGCCGCTCAACATGCGCTGGCCGCTGACGGTATGGAACTGGCTGTTCCTGAAGAGCGGCCCCTACGAAGCCAGGCCGAACCGGAGCGCCGAATGGAATCGCGGCGCGTATCTCGTGCAAGGTCTCGCGCATTGCAGCACCTGTCACACGCCGCGCGGCTTCGGCATGCAGGAGAAGGCGCTCGACGAGACCGGCGGCGGCTTCCTCGGCGGTTCGGTGCTGGCGGGATGGGACGGCTACAACATCACTTCCTCGGCTGACAGCGGCATCGGCGCGTGGACTCATGCGCAGCTCGTGCAGTATCTGCAAACCGGCAGCGTGCCGGGTCTCGCGCAGGCCGCCGGGCCGATGGGCGAAGCTGTGGAGCACAGCTTCTCGAAGATGACCGGCGCCGACATCGACGCGATCGCAACCTACGTGCGCACGGTGCCGGCGGTGAGCGACGGCGGCACGCGCTCGCGCAGCGCGTGGGGCAAACCGTCGACGGACGTCGCGCGTTTGCGCGGTGTCGCGTCGAGCGACGGTACGCTCGACCCGGCGCGCCTGTACCTCGGCAATTGCGCGACCTGCCACCAGGCGCACGGCAAGGGCACACCGGACGGCTACTATCCGCCGCTATTGCATAACTCGACGGTGGGCGCATCCAACCCGGTCAATCTCGTGCAGGTGATTTTGCACGGCGTGCAGCGCAAGACCGCGGACAGCGATGTCGGCATGCCGGCCTTCGGGACGCAGTTGAACGATGCGCAGATCGCCGCGCTCACCAACTACGTGACGACGCAGTTCGGTAATCCGTCGACGACGCGAGTGAGCGAGAAGGACGTCGCGAAGCTGCGTTGAGATTGAAGTTGAAGTTGAAGCGAGCGTGAATCGGTCGATATCGATTCACGATGTGTGCGGCATTTGAAAGGCGCGCCGGTTCGATCCGGCGCGCCTTTTCTATTGCCGATCGGCGAGCCCGCATGAAGTGCGGCTTCGCAAGTTGCGAGCGCGCCGCAATCGGCCGGCTCCGGCCGGGCTCGCGCGCATGGGCGGCGGCTTGACGGGTGGATCGCCTTCGGGCGGATCGTGCGAGGGATCATCCTCGGGCGTGGGCGGCGGATCGGGATCGATGTTCGGCGGCGGCGGCGTTTCGGGATCGATTTCCGGCGGCGTCGGTACATGCAATCGCAGCCTCCGCATCGAGCGCGTGCTGGGCAACTTCATGGTCTACCTCCGTGACGTGCGGTCGGGCTCGCGTTGACGTCCGGTGCCGGGGACCGGACTCGAACCGGCAACACGAGCCAGGCGGATTCGATGTCCGCACTCTGTCTCGCAACCCTCGTGCCATAGCGGCTATAGCGCGATCGCCACGCTAGATAAGGCATCGGCTCGCTAAGGCATCGGCTCGCATCGCGTGGAACACGTGTTGCTGGAAACCCCATACGCGGTGCGGCTCGCCTATTCGTCCGAACCGTTCGCACGAACCGCGCCGCCCACGATAACGTGACGCGCCGAAGGTGCAGGGATAAGGGAAATCACACATGGCGCGACATAAGGCCGACGTTGCCGACGACGATTTCGAGATCTACGCGAGCTATCACGGAACCGGCGACGGCCGCTACGTGGGCGGACTAAAGGTCGTCAGGAAAGCGGACCGGAAGGTGCTGTTTCCGTTCGACGGCGCGCCGGAGATCGGCCCGTATGCGACCGCCGACGAGGCGCGCCGCGCCGCGATCGACTACGGTCGCGAGATCGTGGCCGCGGATCGCGCGGCTCCTGAGAAGTGATACGTTGCGCGCCGCGTCGAAGCGCGGCCCCGCTGGCCGCCGTTCAAACCGGCATTCAAGGCATCCCGCCGAGCGACGGCGAGATGGTGCTGTCGCGGCCGGGATCGTCAGGACGCTCGCCCGGCGGCGTGGGCCGCACCGACACAGGCGGATGGCTCTTATAGCAGTTGTCGATCGAAGTATCGGCGAGGCAGCGCTGGAACGCGTCGGCGTCGCTCTTCTGCGTGAACGTGTACACCGTTCGTTCGACTTGCACCTCGTTATCGGACACGCGAATCGTCATGATGCTCATGAGGATCTCCTTTTTACAAAAAACGACTACGGACCTCCCTCGTTTTATGCCGCAACGGCCGTGCCAGGTCGCCGCGTTAACGCTGCACGGCACGCATCGCGGAGAGGGACCGGATGTTGCTGCACTGCCAATGGAGCCGATTCGAGGAGGGCGAGATGCGCGATACGCACGATATGCACGATACGCACGACAGCAAATCCGGCCAGAGCCGCAATGCACCCGGCGCGGCATCCGATGCGAAGCCGCGCGCGAAGCCGAGCGGCACGCAGTACGTCGAGCCGAGTCCGCTAGGCATCGAGCCGGTCGAGCAAACGGACGTGGCGAAGCAGACCAATCCGCGGCGTTCGAGCGAGCGTCCGAAGCAAACCGCGGAGGTGCCGCTTGGCACCGGCGAGCATGCGGAACCGCCGGGCGGCGGCGGACACGCGTCGCACCGCAAGAGCTGACACGCCGGCGCGGCGCGCCGTCGCATGCAGGCAAACACCACATGGAGAAACTGATGCAACAGGACAACGAGCCGCTCAATCCCGGCGACGAAGCACCGCCTGACGCGCCCGGCGTGGGCGAGGACATCTGCCGCGCCTGTCACGGCACCGGCAAGGTGGAAGGGGAGCAATGCACCGTATGCGGCGGCACGGGGAAAGTGCTGCAAGGCATCGGCGGCGGCTGAGGGCGCAGTGACGCGCGGACCGCGCCGGTTGATGTGACCGGTTTGCAGCCCGGTTTGCAAATCGGTTTGCAAATTTCACTGGCGCGGCAATGCAATCGTGCAGTCCAGCGGCGCGTGAACTCGCAGGTGTTCGCGCGTCGCGCGTTCGCGCGCGGTCAGGCCTGCTTTATGCGGCGCGGCAACGGTTGCGCGCTCGCACACCGCGTGATGCGAATCGCGCAAGCGCACGAGGACGCACGGCCGCAAGTCGCAACGCGCGGAAGCTCATGGCGCAATGCGCCACGAGGTCCGTAAGCTTGCGATCCGCGGAAGCGCGCGGCGCGCAAGCGCCATCGCGCGTAGCCGAACTCGACGCGTAGACCGAACTCGACCCGGACTCCCAGCCGACCCCCGAGAGCCAGCGCGCCACCGCATCAGCACGCACAGGAGCTAACCATGTTCAACGATTCGAAGCACGGCTTCGACGCGGTCAAAACCGAGTACGAAGCCTTCATGCTGGAACCGCACGACTGGGTGCCGAACAACCGCAAGCTGCCGGTCGTGATTTATCGCCACGCGCTGTCGCCGCACACCGGCGATCTCGCCGCGGCCTTCGAGATCCTCTTCGAGCGCAACGAATGGCCGCCGCAATGGCGCGACCGCATTTTTGACTACCACCATTTCCACGCGACGGCGCACGAGGTGCTCGGCGTCGCCGACGGCTCGGCGGAAGTCATCGTGGGCGGACCAGGCGGCAGGCTGGTGACGATCGCCGCGGGCGACGCGCTGTTGCTGCCCGCCGGCACCGGCCATTGCATGCAATCGTTCGAGCGCCAGTTCAAGGTGGTGGGCGGCTATCCGCGCGGCCAGCAGTGGGACATTCGCCGCGAAGCGCTCACACCCGACGAACAGGCGGTCATGGACGCCTTGCCGTTCCCCGCGATGGACCCGGTCGACGGCAAGCATGGCCCGCTGCTCGAACACTGGCTGCACGCGGCTTGATGCGGGCGGAAATCGCCTGGCGCGTAAGTGAAGGACAGGTGAAGGGAGAAGTGAAGGCGCGGGACATCGCGCAGGCCGAGACAATGCCGAACGCGGATCGCAGCGACCGCCCCAGGCCGCGAGCCGTCTGAAAGACCCGGCGCCGATCATCGAACGAACGCGGTGCCGCATGTCACGCATGCTGCGCATTTCGGCGTATCGGCGCATCATCGGCGCATCACACCCGCATCTACACCGCGCATCACACCCGTAAGCCGGCCGCGGCGCCTCGCGCGTGCTTCCACGAACACGCCGCGCCGAACGCACCGACGCCGCGCATGCCGGCCAGGTTCTCAATCGCCGAACAAGGAGTGTCCTCATGCAAAACGATCCCGCCCTCGATCAGTTGTGCATCAACACGATCCGCACGCTATCGATGGACGCCGTGCAAAAGGCCAATTCCGGCCACCCCGGCACGCCGATGGCGCTCGCCCCGGTTGCCTATCATCTGTGGCAGCACCATTTGCGTTATGACCCGGACGAGCCGCTGTGGCCGAACCGCGACCGCTTCGTGCTGTCGGTGGGGCATGCGTCGATGCTGCTGTATTCGCTGCTGCATCTGGCCAACGTCAAGGCCGTGGACGAGCACGGCAAGCCGACCGGCTCGCCCGCCGTCTCGCTCGACGACATCGAGCGCTTTCGCCAGATCGACAGCAGGACGCCCGGCCACCCCGAATACCGGATGACCACCGGCGTCGAAACCACGACGGGACCGCTCGGCCAGGGGCTCGGCAACAGCGTCGGCATGGCGATGGCGGGGCGCTGGTACGAGAACCGTTTCAACAAGCCCGATGCGCCGCTGTTCGATTACCGCGTCTATGCACTGTGCGGCGACGGCGACATGATGGAAGGCATCTCGCACGAAGCCGCGTCGCTGGCCGGTCATCTGAAGCTGTCGAACCTGATCTGGATCTACGACAGCAATCGCGTGACCATCGAAGGCCACACCGATCTCGCCTACAGCGACGACGTGGAGAGCCGGTTTCGCGGCTACCAGTGGCACACGCTGCATGTGAACGACGCGAACGACGCCGCCGCGTTCGAAGCCGCGCTGGTGGAGGCGAAAAGCGTCACGGACAGGCCGACGCTGATCGTGGTCAACAGCATCATCGGCTGGGGCGCGCCCAACAAGCAGGACACCGCGGCCGCGCACGGCGAGGCGCTCGGCGTGGACGAAGTGGCGCTCGCCAAGAAGTTCTACGGCTGGCCCGAGGACAAATTCTTCTACGTGCCGGATGGCGTGCACGAACGTTTCGCGCAAGGCATCGGCGCGCGCGGCAAGGCGGCGCGCGAGCAATGGCAGGCGCGATACGACGCGTATGGCAAACAGTATCCCGAGCTGTCGCGCGAATTCGCGCAGATGCAGGCGCACGAGTTGCCCGAAGGCTGGGACAGCGGCATTCCCACCTTCGACGCCGACGCTAAGGGCGTCGCGTCGCGCGAATCGTCGGGCAAGGTGCTGAACGCGATTGCCGCGCGCGTGCCGTGGATGATCGGCGGCGCGGCCGACCTCGCGCCGTCGACCAAGACCAATCTGAAGTTCGAGGGCGCAGGCAGTTTCGAGCATGACAACTATGGCGGGCGCAATCTGCACTTCGGCATTCGCGAACATGCGATGGGCGCGGTGGTGAACGGTCTCGCGTTGTCGAATCTGCGGCCGTTCGGTTCGACCTTCCTGATTTTCAGCGACTACATGAAGCCGCCGATCCGCCTCTCGGCGATCATGGAAGTGCCGTCGATCTACGTGTTCACGCACGATTCGATCGGCGTCGGCGAGGACGGTCCGACGCATCAGCCGATCGAGCAGCTCGCGTCGCTGCGCGGCGTGCCGGGGCTGACCGTGCTGCGTCCCGGCGACGCCAACGAAGTAGCCGAAGCCTGGCGCGTGGCGCTGTCGAA
Source organism: Paraburkholderia sp. 22099 (assembly GCF_052045835.1). NCBI lineage: Bacteria > Pseudomonadati > Pseudomonadota > Betaproteobacteria > Burkholderiales > Burkholderiaceae > Paraburkholderia > Paraburkholderia sp. 22099. The sequence continues at coordinate 162,001 of NZ_JBQEPU010000010.1, forward strand.
TCCGCGGCGGCCGTCATGCATCGTCGTGTCGCGCCAGCCGTTGCCGACGCTCGACCGCGGCCGCTATGCATCCGCCGAGGGGGTCAAGAAGGGCGCGTACGTACTCGCCGATGCACCCGGCGGTGAGAAGCCGCAGGTCGTGTTGCTGGCCACGGGCAGCGAACTTTCGCTATGCGTCGACGTGTACGAGAAGCTCAGGAGTGAAGGCATCGCGGCGCGCGTGGTGTCGATGCCGTCGTGGGATATTTTCGAGCGTCAGGACGCGGCGTATCAGGACTCGGTATTGCCGCCCGACCTCGACGCGCGCGTGGCCGTCGAGCAGGCCGCGACGCTCGGCTGGGACCGCTACGTCGGGCGGCTCGGCGCGCAGGTGGTGATGCATACGTTCGGCGCTTCCGCGCCGCTTGCCGATCTGAAGAAGAAATTCGGCTTCACGCCGGAGCGCATCTACGAGGCCGCGAAGCAGCAGATCGCGCGCGTGCAGTCGAAGCGCAGCCAGGAGTAGGGGCGATAGCGTGGTGCGATGCGTGCGCTCGCGCGAGACCGCAAGACCGTAAGCCCGCTGCAAGGAACGGGGTTTGCGCGGTCCGTGAGATGAACCACGGGCCGCGCAAGCGCCGCGACACGCACACGCACACGCACACGCACCACCGCGTCATGCGACGACCCGCCTTGCAAGGAGCCACTCATGAGCCAGATGCGTGCCTATCGTATTCACCGCTTCGGCGGTCCCGAAGTGTTCATCGCCGAAGCGATCGACGTGCCCGAGCCGGGCGCGAATGAAGTGCTGGTGCGCGTGCGCGCGGCCAGCGTCAATCCGGTCGACATCAAGACGCGCGAGGGCCAGTACCCGGCGATTCGCGAAGACAAACTGCCCTATACGCTCGGCCGCGATTTCGCCGGCGTGGTCGCGCGCGCGGGCGCGAATGTGAAGGACTGGCGTGAGGGCGACGAAGTCTATGGTTTCGTCGGCCAAGGGCAGGGCGCGTATGCGCAGTTCGTCAAGGTGGATCGAGGCGCGCTCGCGCGCCGTCCGTCAACGATCGATTTCGTCACCGCGGGCGCCGTGCCGCTCGCCGCGCTCACCGCGTGGCAAGGTCTGTTCGATCACGGCTGTCTCGAAGCCGGCGAGCGCGTGCTGATTCATGCGGGCTCGGGCGGCGTCGGCCACTTCGCCGTGCAGTTCGCCAAGGTCAAGGGCGCGGAAGTGTTCGCCACGGCTTCCGGCGACGGCGTCGAATTCGTGCGCGCACTCGGCGCGGATCACGTGATCGACTATCGCGCGCAGCGTTTCGAGGACGCCGCGCGCGACGTCGACCTGGTGTTCGATCTGATCGGCGGCGAGACGCAGCGCCGCTCGTGGACGGTGCTCAAGAACGGCGGCGCGCTGATCTCGACGCTCACGGAACCCTCGCAAACCGAGGCCGCCGATCGCGGCGCGCGCGCCGAGCGCTACACCGCGCAGCCGAACGGCAGACAGCTCGCCGAAATCGGCGCGTTGATCGACAAGGGGCGTGTGCAGGTGAAAACGGCCGGCACGTTCCCGTTCGACGCGGCGGCCGAAGCGCTTGCGCGGCTCGAAAAGGGCCACGTGCGCGGCAAGCTCGTCATCGACGTGTCGGGCGCTTGAATGGGGCGGTGAGGCGATGAGACGGTAAGGCATGCGCCGAAAGCCCGCAGCCGATCAAGCCGATTGCCGCGTCATCACCCGTTGCAACTCGCGCGGATCGACCGGCTTGGTGAAATGATGGTCGAAGCCGGCCGCCACCGCGGTTTGCTTGTCCTGCTGCTGGCCCCACCCGGTCACCGCGATCAGCAGAATATCGGCTTCCTCGTGTTCGTCGCGAATGCGCCGCGCCACTTCGTAACCGTTCAGCAGCGGCAAGCCGATATCCAGAATCACCGCTTGCGGACCGAACTCGCGGATCAAGGCCAAGCCGGCCATGCCGTCGCCGGCGGTCCGAACCTCGTGGCCTTCCAGTCCGAGCACCATCGCGAGGCTGTCGGCGGCGTCCGCGTTGTCGTCGACGATCACCACGCGCAGCGCGGCCTGAGGCGCCGTCTCGAGCGGCGCGCCGTCGCTCGCCTCGGCCGGCGCGTGCGAAAGCGGCAGGCGGATCACGAACTCGCTGCCGGTGCCGGGTCCGCTGCTGAACGCCGCGACCGTGCCGCCGTGCAGTTCGGCGAGGCCGCGCACCAGCGCAAGCCCGATGCCGAGGCCGCCTTGCGAGCGATCGAGCGCCGGCGCGAGTTGCGAGAACATTTCGAACACGCTGCCCAGATGCTCGGGCGGAATGCCGATGCCGGAATCGCGTACGACGATCACCGCCTGGTCGCCCTCGCGTTCGGCGGCGAGCGAGATGCTGCCGCCGGGCGGCGTGTATTTGGCCGCGTTGTTCAGCAGATTCAAAATCATCTGCGACAGGCGCGTGGGATCGGCGTCGAGATACAGCGGCTCGCGCGGCAACGTCACGCTCAAATGATGCGACGAGGCCTGCACGGTGGGCCGCGCCGCTTCCATTGCCGATTGCATCGAGCGCGCCAGTTCGAGCCGCTGCTTGCGCAATTCGAGCTTGCCCTGCGTGATGCGCGAGACTTCCAGCAGATCGTCCACCAGATGCGTCATGTGCTGCAATTGCCGGTCGAACACGTCGCGCGACCAGTTCAGTTGCGGATCGGCGAATTCCTTCAGGCGCAAGATTTCGAGCACGTTGCGCATCGGCGCGAGGGGATTGCGCAATTCGTGCGCGAGCGTGGCGAGAAATTCGTCCTTGCGGCGATCGGCTTTCGAGAGTTCGAGATTCAGCCGCTTGAGTTGCTGCTCCGCGCGTCTGCGTTCGGTAATGTCGCGGTTCACGCTGACCGCGCCGTAAACGTCGCCACGCGCGTTCGCCAGCGGCTTGACGACGGTTTCGCAGACCCCGCGCGAGCCGTCGCGCCGCACGAACGGCAGTTCGCTGCGCCACGTGCCCTCGGCGGCGAGCGCGGCGAGCGCTTCGCGGCGAATGCGCAGCGCGTCTTCCGGCGGGTGGAACATCGAGACCGGCTTGCCGAGAATCTCGCCCATGCGATAGCCGAGCATGCGCTCGCCGCCCACGTTGAAATCGGTGATGTTGCCGCGCAGATCCGTGATCACGATCGCGTCGCTCAGGTGCTCGAAAATCGCCGCCTGGCGCAGCAGCACGGTCTGCGCTTCCTTGCGCTCGGTAATGTCGATGCCGAGGCCGTAGATGGTCAGCGGCTCGCCGCGTTCGTCGTAAGTGGCGCGGCCGCGGCCTTCCATCCAGCACCAGTCGCCGCTCGCATGCAGGAAGCGGAATTCCGCGACGTAATCGTCGCCGCTTGCCACCGCCCGGTCGACGGCCTCGTTCAGCGCGGCGAGGTCGCCCGGATGAATCAGTTCGAAAAAGCCGCCGCGCATGTTGGCGAAGCGCCCCTCGGCGTATCCCGCGAGCGCTTCGAGTTCGCGGCTCCACCAGAACTTGCCCGACTTCGGCTCGTGCGACCACGCGCCCATGCGCGCGCCGCGCATCGCGAGACTCAGCACGTCGCGGCTTTCCTGCAACTCCTTGCGCGCCAGTTGATGCGCGGCCACCGACGCCTCCGCGTTGCGGCGCGCCAGCAGCAATTCCTGTTCGTACTTGTGGCGATCCGCGACGACCAGCACCGCGACTTCGAGGTAGCTCGCGTCGCCATGACGGCGGCGCACCGCGTTGAGCAGCATCGGCACCGTATGGCCGTCGCGATGCATCATGTTCAGCTTGATCTCGGCGACCGAGCCCTGCGTGCGCAGAAGCGGCGCCCAATGCGTCTCGTAGAGCACCTTGCCGCCGCTGCTCAGCAGGTCGCCGATGCGGCGGGTTCCCGCGAGCTGCCCGGCGCCATAGCCCAGCCAGTCGCAGAACGTGGCGTTCACGCGCAGGATGAGGCCGTCGGGATCGGCGACGAGCAGGCCGCAGGCGGCATGCTCGAACAACGCATCGGCGGACGGCAAGGGCGGGTCCATGCTGTGCATCGCGTTACCCGGACAGCATGGTTCTGCCGAAGCCATGCTCAAGCACCGTGACGCGCTCGTTGCTGCCCGAAACCGGTATGTCGCTGCACTGGGGGATGCTCATGGTGGGTCCTGAGACGTGCAGGGAATAAAGCATGCTCGATCCTGGAACGTGCACGGAATAAAACGTGAATGTAGGAGACCCGCGCGAGACCACGCGAGGCCCGGCATTCGCGGAATGTTACCGCAGTCTTGCCGATCCGCGAGGCGCGTCGGCGGTGAGGCGCGCTGATCGCCAGTCAACCGGTCTTGATGCGCGGCTGCGGCGCGTCCGGCGGTTCCAGCCCGAAGCGCTCGTATTGCGAAATCACCTGGGCGCCGAACAGCAGCAAGGTCGCCAGCCATTCGAGGCTGAACAGGATGACGATCGCCATCGTCAGCGACCCATACACCACGCTCACCTGCGAGAGCGTCGCGAAGTACCACACCAGCACATGCCGCGTGATTTCCCACAGGAGCGCCGCGACGATCCCGCCGAGCAGCGCATGCTTGAGCGAGGGCCGCCCGACCGGCATCACCATGTAGATCGAGGTCAGCACGAAAATCTCGCCGGCGAGCCCGAGCAGATACAGGACGACGCGCGAGAATCCCTGCAACGAAACATGCGTGCCGAACAGATCGACCGCTTCGGCCCCCATCACGTCGAGCCCGCTCGACACGAGCGTGACGATCAGCGAGCCCACGCCGAGAAAAAGAATGTAGCAATAGGGCAGCAGCGCGGAAAGCAGGAAGTGCCGCCGGCGGATCACCACGCGATGCACGAAAATCAGCGACATCGCGTTTTCCAGCACCGTAAAGGCGAGCGAGCTGAAGAAGAGCATCGTCAGGAACAGCACCCAGCCGACCACCTCGCGGTGCGCCAGGAAATGGGCGAGTTCGCGCACCAGCGCGCCCGATTGACCCGGCACCAGCCATTGCAAAAGATGACCCAGCGCGGTGAGCAACGTGTGCTCCGGCACTACGCGCGACAACGCGATCACGATCAGGATCATCAGCGGCACGATCGACAACAGCGCGTAATACGCCACCGCCCCGGCGAGCAGCAAGCCCTGATTCGCGCGGAACGCCTTCAGCGTTTGCAGGACGAAGGTGCCGGGATGTTTGGCCACATACAACGCGTGTTCGTCGATGATGGTTCGCATGGTCGCTCACGACGCGCGTCGCGGAGCCTGCCGACATGCAGCGGGTGCGGGCGCGCTTGTTGTCGTACCGTAAGCAAGAACGCAGCCATCCCGCGTGGCTGAACCGACTCTCGCCACATAAGTCGCGGGAATGCGACTTGCTGCGCCTTTCATCGACCTTGCCTGGAGTCCGTCGGAATCCCATACATTGAACAACGCGTCTGACAAGCCGGAAAACCCGCACGATCCCGACCTCGTGGTCGCCCGGCCAGAAGGTTTGTACTGCCCGTGCGGCGACTTTTATATCGATCCCTGGCGGCCGGTCGAGCGGGCGGTGATCACGCACGCCCATTCCGATCACGCGCGCGTCGGGCACCGTCATTACCTTGCCTCGCAAGCGGGCGCGAACGTGCTGCTGTCGCGCTTGCCCGGCATCGCGCTGCAAACGCTCGCCTATGGCGAGCGGCTGGAGCTCGACGGCACGACCGTCTCGCTTCACCCGGCGGGACATGTGCTGGGTTCGGCGCAACTCAGGATCGAGCACAAGGGCCGCGTGTGGGTCGCATCGGGCGACTACAAGCTCGACCCCGATCCGACCTGCGCTGCGTTCGAGCCGGTGCGCTGCGGGACCTTCATCACCGAGTCGACGTTCGGGTTGCCGATCTATCGTTGGGACGCGCCGCAAGCCGTGTTCGACGGCATCGATTCATGGTGGCGTCACAACGCGTCGCAAGGACGCGCGTCGGTGCTGTTCTGCTATTCGTTCGGCAAGGCGCAGCGCGTGCTGGCGAGCGTCGACGCGGCCATCGGACCGATCTTCTGTCACGGCGCCATCGCGCCGCTCAATCGCGCGTATCGCGAGGCGGGCGTGCGCTTGCCGCCGGTGCGCCTCGTCGGCGAAATAGCGGCGAGGGACAAGGCCGCTTTCAGGCAGGCGTTGATCGTGGCGCCGCCGTCCGCGCAAGGCAGCGCATGGCTCAGGCGTTTCGGCGACTATAGCGACGCGTTCGCGTCGGGCTGGATGCGCTTGCGCGGCGCGCGGCGCCGGCGCGGCGTCGATCGCGGCTTCGTGCTGTCGGATCACGCCGATTGGCCCGGCCTGCAAAGCGCGATTCATGCGACGGGCGCGGGGCGCGTCATCGTCACGCATGGTTCGGTCGAACCGATGGTGCGCTGGCTGCGCGAACAGGGTCTCGAAGCAGGCGCGTTCGACACGCAATACGGAGACGACACGGTGGAGGCCGACGCCGCGGGCGGCGACGAAACGGCCGCGACGAGCGGCGCTTCGCCGGTGGAAGCCACACAAACCACGCAAGCCACACAAGCGACACGAGATGACACGCCGAACGCGGCCGATCTCGAAGCCGGACCCGCGGCCGACAACACGACGAGCGGCCCATGAAACGCTTCGCCGCCCTCTATACCGCGCTCGACGCGACCACCTCGACGCGCGACAAACTCGAAGCGCTCACCAGCTATTTCTCGGCGGCCGAACCGGAGGACGCCGCATGGGCGTCGTACTTTCTCGCCGGCGGCAAGCCGCGTCAATCGGTGCCCACGCGTCTGCTGACCGAAATCGCCCGTGAGCGGGCCGGCTTGCCGCCGTGGCTATTCGAGGAGTCGTATCACGCGGTGGGCGATCTGGCCGAAACCATCGCCCATATCCTGCCGCCCGCGCAACGCAGTTCCGAACTCGGCCTCACGCAATGGATCGAGCAACGCGTGCTGACGCTGCGCGGCGTCGCGCCGGAGGAATTGCGCACGCGCTTGCTCGGTTACTGGGACGAACTCGATTGGGGCGGACGGTTTCTGCTAACCAAGCTGATCGGCGGCGGCTTTCGGGTCGGCGTGGCGCGGCAACTCGTGGTGCGCGCGCTCGCGGAAGTGGCGGGCGTCGACCATAAACGGATCGCGCAACGCATGGTGGGCTGGACCGACTCGCGGCAGAAACCCGACGCCGCGCGTTATCTGCGCCTGATCGCTCCGGAGAGCGGCAGCGAAGAGGCGCGGCAAGGCCTAGAAGTGCATCATGCCGCGCATGACGACGATGCGGGTTTGCCTTATCCGTTCTTTCTCGCGCATCCGTTGCAGACCGACCCGGCGACGCTCGGCGAGCCAATGCAATGGCTGATCGAATGGAAGTGGGACGGCATTCGCGCGCAACTCGTCAAACGCGCGGGCCGCGTGTGGTTGTGGTCGCGCGGCGAGGATCTGATCACGGAGCGCTTTCCCGAGGTCACGGCGCTCGGCGACGCGTTGCCCGACGGCTTCGTGATCGACGGCGAGATTCTCGCGTGGGAGCCCGGCGCGACGGCGCCCTTGCCGTTCGCGCGCCTGCAACCGCGCATCGCGCGTAAAACGCTGACGAAAAAAGTGTTGGCCGATTCGCCCGCCACCTTGCTCGCCTACGATCTGCTCGAAGCGCGGGGCGATGATCTGCGCATGATGCCGCTCGTCGAGCGGCGCGCGCGCCTCGATGCGCTGGCCGCTTCCGTCGACGGCAGCCTGGCGCGCGATCTGTTGCGCGTCTCGCCGCTGGTGCGCGCGTCCGATTGGCAAACGCTCGCCGCGCTGCGCGCAGAGAGCCGGGCACGCGGCGTCGAAGGCTTGATGCTCAAGGCGCGCGATTCGATGTACGGCGTGGGCCGCACGAAAGCCTCCGGCACATGGTGGAAATGGAAGATCGATCCGTATGCGGTGGACGCGGTGCTGGTCTACGCGCAGCGCGGTCATGGCCGCCGCGCGAGTCTCTATACCGACTTCACCTTCGCGGTGTGGGATGAAGCGGACGGCGTGCGTACCCTCGTGCCGTTCGCGAAGGCCTATTCCGGTCTCACCGACGAGGAAATGCGCCAGGTGGATGCGATCGTGCGCAAGACCACGGTCGAGAAATTCGGCCCGGTGCGCAGCGTGACGCCCACGCTCGTGTTCGAAATCGGCTTCGAGGGGATTCAGGCGAGCCCGCGTCATAAGTCGGGCGTGGCGGTGCGCTTTCCGCGCATGCTGCGCTGGCGCACCGACAAGCATATCGACGACGCCGACACGCTGGCGATGCTGAAGGGCTTCATCGACGATCGCGCGCAATAAGTGCAATAAGCACAGCAAGCGCAGCAAGCGGCAAGCATCGCTTTCGTACCACGTTCACACCAGCTTGCCCGCTTGCCGCAGCGCGTCGACAATCGCCGCGAAGGCACGCTCGCGGGTTTCCGGATCGGGCGCGCGCAACGCAAACGAAGGGTGATACGTCGCCACCACGCTGTACTCGCCATGCTTGATCGGCCGGCCCAGCACGTCCTGCATGCGGATGTTCTTGTCCTCCAGCACGGCCTTCAATGCGGTCACGCCCAGCGCCACGATCACGCGCGCGCCGGTGGACTGCAATTCTTTTTCGAGCCAGTAAGCGCAGGCGTCGATCTCGCGCTGGGCCGGCGTCTTATGCATGCGCCGCTTGCCGCGCGGCGTCCATTTGAAATGCTTGACCGCGTTGGTCACATAAACGTCATGCCGCGCGACGCCGGCCTGCTCGAGCGCGTGATCGAGCAGCGCGCCCGCCGGGCCGACGAACGGCTTGCCCGCCAGATCTTCCTTGTCGCCGGGCTGTTCGCCGACGAGGATGATCGGCGCATGCTTCGGCCCCGCGCCGGGCACGGCTTGCGTCGCGTTTTTCCATAGCGCGCAGCGACGGCACGCGTCGAGCGACCTGGGTTGCTGATCCGGTTGGACGTCCGCAGCGGCGGAGGCATCGGCATCCTCAGCGGCACCCGCAGCGGTGGAGCGCGATCGTCCGGATTTCGAGGTGGGCATGATGAGCTTCGAAGCGTTCGACAGACGCCAGCGCGATCGACCGCGCCGGCGTCGCGTATTGCGTGTTACGGCGCCGTGACGTTCTTCTTCTTCGCCAGGTCCTGCGCCATCTGATAGTGCTTTTCGATTGTCGGCAAGGCCTTTTGCGCCGCGCTCTTCAGCTTCGCATCCTGGCCGTTGGCGATTTCGTCCTGAAACGCGGACACCGCTTCCTTATGCCCCTGCAAGCCGACCTTCTGAATGTAGGCCGTATCGAACTCCGCGCCCTTCAACGGACGCAGGCTGTCGAGAAGGGCCGTGTCGGAGTTGTCCTTCGGCACGCTCACGCCGCGCGGCGCGGCCATCTTGAGTTGCACGGTCAGCTTCGTATGATCGGCCGCCATGTGGCCGGCGAATTTCTTCACGTCGCCATCGCTCGAGCGGCTCATGGCGAGTTTCGCGGCGTCGATTTCGGTTGAACTCGACATCGACGCGGCCTGGACGAATTTCTTGTCCGCTTCCGGCAGGGGATTGGCTGTCGTCGTCGAGGCGGCTTCGGTTTGTGCGTGGACCGGAACGGCGAAAACAAGGGATTGGGCGATGCACGCGGCAAGGGCCGCGTGCACGATGAATGTGCGTTTCATAAGAACTCCGAGGTGAGATCCGGTGCCGGCGGGCGATGGATCGACATGCGCAAAACAGCAAACGCCGTTCCCCGCGTTGCGCTATGGTGGTGTCGTGTGCCTCGTGGGACCGTGTACCGGCTGCGTGCTGCGAGACCGTGTTGGAAAACGGCGGACGTTGCGCGGCAAGCGGCCTGGTTCGCCGCGCTGCGGGAGCGAATCTTGCACCGCTCGCGCAGGTTGCTCGAGCGCCGCTCGCGCGCGACCGAAGAACAGGCACAGGGAGAAGACAGTGACGCTCGACCCGGGAATGGACAACAGCGACGACGTGGTGGTCTGGCGGCCTATCCAGTACGCAATGGCCTCGCATCGGCGCGTGCTGGTGGTGGACGACTACCGCGAAGCGGCCGACGCGTTGCAAATGCTGCTGAACGCCGACGGCTTCGAGTGCCGCGCACTCGAAGATCCGCTCGCGGTCTGCGAGATGGCTTGCGAATGGCAGCCCTTCGCGGTGGTGCTGGACATCAAGATGCCGGACCTGGACGGGCTCGAACTGGCGCGCCGCCTGAGGGCCGATCCATTGACCGCGCATATGCTCCTGATCGCCTGCACCGCTTTCGCCTCGCGCGACGACCGGGCGCGCGCGCGAGCCGCCGGTTTCGACGCCCACTGCGCGAAGCCGTTGACGCCGGAACGCCTGCTGCGGGTACTCGAATCGGCGGCCGCGTTGCATGCGGCCGGGCCGCCGTAAAGTTGCGCAACGTTTGAAAAAACGCATGGCATACATGCGAGTAGTAGCCGATTCATGCACGACCACAACGTCGATATGCCGGCCCGGTTGGACACTTCGCCACCAACGCGGCACATCCCGGCGCGCTTCTTCACACTTCGCGGCACATTTCGCGGCGGCATACCCTTAGGCAAAAACCCCTGGCTCGAAACGCATCATGCGCGATCCCTCGCGGGTCCGTGGGTTGCTGCGTGCAACACAACGGCCGCGCCGGTTCACGACGCGCCGCGCCTGTTCATTCGCACTCTGGAGATAGCCATGACCGACACGCAACGTCCCACGCCACCGTTTCCCAGGCAGCAACAGGATCACACGCCCGGCACCACGGCGGAAATGAAACCGCAGCCCGACCACGGCGAAAAATCCTATAAAGGCTCGGGCCGTCTCGCCGGCAAGGCGGCGATCATCACGGGCGGCGACAGCGGCATTGGCCGCGCCGTGGCGATCGCGTTCGCCCGCGAAGGCGCGGACGTGCTGATCTCTTATCTCAACGAAGACGACGACGCGCGCGAAGCCGCGCGCTGGGTGGAAGAGGCGGGCCGCAAGGCGGTGCTGCTGCGCGGCGATATCACGAGCCCCGAGCATTGCGAGGAGATCGTCAGGCGCGCGGTCGAGGCGTTCGGCCGGCTCGACGTGCTGGTCAACAATGCCGCGTACCAGATGAGTTACCCGTCGCTCGACGCGATCAGTGACGAGGAGTGGGACAAGACCTTCGATACCAACATCGGCGCGATGTTCAGGATCACGCGGGCGGCGGTCAAGCATATGAAGCCCGGCGCCTCCATCATCAACACCACGTCGATCAACGCCGATCATCCGAACCCCGGCTTGATCGCCTATGCGACCACCAAGGGCGCGATCCAGAACTTCACCGGCGGGCTCGCGCAATTGCTGGCCGAGAAGGGCATACGCGCGAATTGCGTGGCGCCCGGGCCGATCTGGACACCGCTGATTCCGTCGACGATGCCCGCCGAGAAAGTCGAGAAATTCGGCCAGCAGGTGCCGATGAAGCGTCCCGGTCAGCCCGCCGAACTCGCGGCGGCCTATGTGATGCTCGCCTCCGATGACGCCAGCTACATTTCCGGCGCGACGATCGCGGTCACCGGCGGGTCGCCCATTATTTAACTGGCTTGCGCATTGCCGCAGCATGGCGGCATGAAGAAAAAAACCGGCGCATCGCCGCATGACGATGCGCCGGTTCTGTTTTTGTCAGCCTGGTGCCGGGTCCAACCTACTGCGTGCGCGACAGTTGCTTGGAAACCGCGGCCGGGCTGTCGTAGTTCTTATCCGGCAACTCACCGACGAGATCCACGATGTCCTGGTTTGCGCCGTTGCTGCGCGCGGCTTCCACCAGCTTTTCGCGCGTCGTCGGATAGTCGACACCGTGCAGCGCCTTTTGCACTTCGATCGGGTTCGGCTGGCCGGGATGCCGATGGTCCTGCGAGTGACTGGGATGCTGTGCCATGTGTCTCTCCTTCTCAGTGCATGCGAGGTTGCGAAACGCCTTCGAGCGTGTTGGCGACCTCGTCGCGCGACGCGCTGTCGGCCCGCGTGGCGATGTCGCCGAGCGACAGCGCGCCGACCAGGTTCTTGTCGTGATCGACCACCGGCATGCGGCGCACCTGCGCGGTGGCCATGCGTTGCTGGACGGCATCGACGTCGTCGTCGTCGAAACACCATTGCACATCCGTGCTGGCGAAATCGCGTACCGGCGTGTTCGCCGGGCAGCCGGTGGACAACGCGCGCACCGCGAGATCGCGATCGGTGATCATGCCGATCAGCCGATGGTTCTGGCACACCGGCAACGACCCGACGTCGTAGCGCCGCATCAATTCGGCTGCATGCTGAATGGTGTCGTTGGGTGTCACATTGACGACGTCGCGCGACATGATTTCGTGGACGTGATGCATGGATACCTCCTGAACGAGTGGAGTGTGAGGCGCATGGCAAGCAGTGTTCTCGCACTGCCGCGGCGCGTAATGCCGGCTGCGCGGAGTCGATTGAAAGAAATGCGGGTTCGCTGCACATCTTGCAATGCCCGTCGCGCCGGCCGGCAGCGGCGTTGCCGCGAGTGCGGCTTGCTTCGCGTGCCACGCGTGGGGAGGACTTGCGTGCGAGGCTCGCGAGCCGCCCCATGAAAAACGCGCATCACGCGTGCCTGCGAAGCGCGGCCGGCGCCTTGGCACGGCGGCATGGTGGCACGTGGCTTGCGCGCGCCGTTCGTATTGCGCGACCTACCGTCCGGAGGACATCCAATGGAAACCCCCACAGCACAAGCGGCGCTGGACCTCGCGCCGAGCGACGTCCAGCGCGTGCCGGTGACGTTCGAGATCAACGGCAAGACACACCGGTTCGAGATCGAGCCGTGGACCACGCTGCTCGATCTGCTGCGCGAACGCTGCCACCTGAGCGGCATCAAGAAAGGCTGCGACCACGGCCAATGCGGCGCCTGCACCGCGATCGTCGACGGCCAGCGGATCAATACCTGTCTCGCGCTCGCGGCCGTGCGCGACGGCGCGTCGATCACGACGATCGAAGGTCTTGCCGACGGCGACACGCTGCATCCGGTTCAACAGGCGTTCATCGATCACGACGCCTTCCAGTGCGGCTACTGCACGCCGGGGCAAATCTGCTCGGCCGTTGCGATGCTCGCCGAAGGGCACGCGAAAAACGCCGACGACATTCGCGAACTGATGAGCGGCAACCTGTGCCGCTGCGGCGCGTACACGAATATCGTCGCGGCGATTCTGGATGCGGCGCAGCGGTCCGATCAGCCGCTCACGGCGCCGGGAGCGCGGCCATGAACCGCTTTTCCTATACCCGCGCAAGCGCGGTGTCCGAGGCGATCGACCAGCATCGCGCGCATGCCGCCGCCGCGTTCATCGCGGGCGGCACGAATCTGGTGGACCTGTTGCGCGAGGACGTGGCGCATCCGGCCACGCTGGTCGATATCAACCGTTTGCCGCTCAGGCAGATCGAAGCCACCGGCGACGGCGGCCTGAGAATCGGCGCGCTGGTGACGAATACCGCGGTGGCCTACGACGAGACCGTGGCCGCGCGTTACCCGCTGCTTGCCAAGGCGATCCTGGCGGGGGCGTCCGCGCAGATTCGCAATGTCGCGACCGTCGGAGGGAATCTGCTGCAACGCACCCGCTGCCTTTACTTCTACGACGCCGGCACGCCGTGCAATAAACGCGAGCCGGGCACCGGCTGCTCCGCGATGGAAGGGGTCAACCGCATGCACGCGATTCTCGGCGCGAGCGATCAGTGCATCGCCGTGCATCCGTCGGACATGTGCGTGGCGCTGGCGGCGCTCGACGCGACGGTGCATCTCGCCGGCCACGACGGCACGCGCGCGCTGCCGTTCGCCGAGTTCCATCGCCTGCCCGGCGAGACGCCGCACATCGATACGAACCTGCGCGACGACGAACTGGTGATCGCCGTCGAATTGCCCAGGCGAGGCTTCGCCGAACATCACGCTTACGTGAAAGTGCGCGACCGGGCCTCGTATGCGTTCGCGCTGGTGTCCGCCGCGCTCGGCGTCGAACTGGACGGCGACATCATCGTTCGCGCGCATTGCGCGCTCGGCGGCGTCGCGCACAAACCGTGGCGCGATCTGGATGCCGAAGCCGTGCTGCGCGGCAGACCGCTGAACGCCGCCACCGTGCGCGGTTTCGCGGACTCGCTGTTGCGCGAGGCGCAAGGGCGTCGCGGCAATGCGTTCAAGATCGAACTGGCGACGCGCGTGATCGTGCGCGCGTTCGAACTGGCGACGCAGCGTTCGTTCGAGGAGGGCGCATCATGAACGGGGCCGACACTTTTCCGGCGACGCGCGCCGTGGGCGTGCCGCACAAGCGCGTCGACGGCAAGCTGAAAGTCACCGGCGCCGCGCAGTATGCGGCGGACTACGCCGCCAATGGATTGACGTATGGTTTCGTGGTGTCGAGCACGATCGCGAGCGGCCGTATCGTGGCGATCGATGCGTCGGCGGCGCTCGAACTACCCGGCGTGCTGCTCGTGCTGACGCATCTGAATCGCCCGCCACTGCCGCTGGCGGACCAGCCCTACAAAGACATGGTCGCCCCCGGCGGCACGCCGTTCAGGCCGCTCTGGGACGACCGCGTGTGGTACAGCGGACAACCGGTCGCGCTGGTGGTGGCGGAAACGTTGGAACTGGCGCGCCATGCGGCCTCGCTCGTCAAGGTCCGCTACGAACACACGCCGCATCAGACGGAAATGAGCGAAGCGTTGATGAGCGCTGTGCCGCCGTCCACGGAAAAGGGCGGGTTCGATCCGCCGCCGTCGCCGCGCGGCGACGCGGACCGCGCGCTGGCGAGCGCGGCGGTGCGGGTCGACGGCTTCTACAGCACGCCCGCCGAGTATCACAATCCGATGGAAATGCACGGCTGCACCGTGGTGCCGGACGAGCATGGGCATCTGATCGTTTATGAAAAGACCCAGGGGGTGGTCAACACCAAGCGTTATCTGACCGGCGTGTTCGGCCTGAAGGACGACGAGGTGCAGGTGGAGTCACCCTTCGTGGGCGGCGCGTTCGGTTCGGGTTTGCGGCCGCAATATCATCTGCCGCTCGCCGTGATGGCGGCGCGCGATCTGAAGCGGCCGGTGCGGGTCACGCTGACGCGCCAGCAGATGTTCACGTTCGCGCATCGGCCGCAATCGATTCAGCGCGTGGCGCTGGGCGCGTCGGCGGACGGCAAACTGCAGGCGGTGATTCACGAGGCGGTCGCGGAAACCTCGCGTTACGAGGACTACTGCGACGTGCTCGTGAACTGGGCCGGCCAGTTGTACGCATGCGAGAACGTCACGCTGGGCTACAAGGTCGTCAAGCTCGACGTGCCGACGCCGGCCGACATGCGCGCGCCGGGTGCGGCGCAAGGTCTTTTCCCGCTCGAAACGGCGATGGACGAACTGGCCGAAGCGTTGCAGATGGACCCGCTGCAATTGCGGCTCGTCAACTATGCGGAGCGCGACGCCAACAAGAATCTGCCGTTTTCCAGCAAGGCGCTGCGCGACTGCTATCGCGAAGGCGCCGCGCGCTTCGGCTGGGAGGGGCGGCCGCTTGCGCCGCGCGCGCGCCGCGAGGGCCGCGAACTGATCGGCTGGGGCATGGCGACCGGCGCGTGGGACGCGATGCAAAACGAAGCGGCGGCGCGCGCCGTGCTCACGCCTGACGGCCGCGTGGAAGTGTCGAGCTCCACCGCCGACATCGGCACCGGCACCTACACGGCGATGACGCAGATCGCCGCCGATGCGCTCGGCGTGTCGATTCACGATGTCGACTTCGAGCTCGGCGACACGCGCTTGCCGAAAGCGCCGATCGAGGGCGGCTCGTGGACGGTGTCGTCGGTGGGCAGCGCGGTTCACGTCGCGTGCGAACGACTGCGAAACCGCCTCGTCGAACTGGCGCGGCAATACGGCGGCGGGCGCTTCGCGATGGTTGCGCGCGACGAGGTGAGACGCGCCGGCAACCGGCTCGTCTGCGGCAGCGGCTCCGACGACGCGATCGGCATCGACGCGCTGCTGGCCCGCGCGGGTCTGGAAACGCTGGAAGAGCAGGCGAGCGTCAAGCCGCATGAAAAACAGCAGGCGTATTCGATGGGCACGCATTCGGCGGTGTTCGCCGAGGTGCGCGTGGACGAAGCGCTCGGCACCGTGCGCGTGACGCGCGTGGTCAGCGCCGTCGCCGCGGGCCGCATCGTGAACCCGAAAACGGCGGCCAACCAGATTGCCGGCGGCGTGGTGTGGGGCATCGGCATGGCGCTGCACGAGCACGGCCAGTTCGACCACGCGCTCGGGCGGCAGATGAACCACAACCTGGCCGAGTATCACATTCCGGTGAATGCCGACATCCACGATATCGACGTGCTGTTCGTGAACGAGCACGACGACATCGTCAATCCGCTCGGCGTGAAGGGCGTGGGCGAAATCGGCGTGGTGGGCGTGGCCGCGGCGGTGGGCAATGCGATCTGGCACGCGACGGGCAAGCGCGTGCGGGACTTGCCGATCACGCTCGACAAACTGTTCGCGTGAAGGCCACGCGTCTAACCGGTTCGCAAGGCTCCGCTCCTTGCAACCGGTCAGCGCGGGCAATCAACGTTCTAGCCGAACCGCCGGCGGCGGATAGCCCGCGGATCAATCCGCGTACTTGAATTCAGGCAGCGCTTCGAGCGATTTCTTGGTCGCTTCCGGCAGCACGATGCGGCGATTGTTGATCTGCAAATCGTTGAACGGCACGGCCACCAGATGCTTGCCGATGCCGAGGAAGCCGCCCACCGACAGGATCGCGTAGGTGCTTCTGTCACCGCTCGGCGAGACGATCAGATCGTCCAGGGTGCCGATGGTGTCCTTGTTCCTGTTGTAGACATCGGCGCCGGTCAGTTTCGATGCGCGGTAGCCGCTCGCGAGCTGGACCACGTCCGTGCGTCTTTCGGTGATGGCCTGGGGCGCGCCCTGAGCGTAGGTGTCGTTGGCGGCGAGCGTCGCGGCGAGTAGTACCGCCGCCACGAGCGGCGCAGTATGTAGGCTTCGCATGATGACTCTTCTCCCTTTTGTTCTTGCGCTTGTAACGGCGCGGGGTCGACAAGCTTTTCATCATGCTGGTGCAAAACTCGTGCCGCTTCATTGGCCGGAGGCCGCGTGCTCCGCGAAGCGAGACCTGCGAAAGCCGGGCCCGCAATTTGCTCCTTCGGGCGCGCTTGCTGTTTGCGCCATACACTAGAACACGCGTGCACGCGCTCGCGCTTCCACAGGAACCCCTATGTCATCCCAGAGCAGCTACTCGACGCGCATCGCGGAAGGCACGCCTTTTCCGCTCGGTGCGACGTGGAATGGAAGTGGTGTCAACTTCGCGCTTTTTTCCGCGCATGCAACAAAAGTCGAACTGTGTCTGTTCGATGAAACCGGCGAGAACGAAATCGAGCGCATCGAACTGCCCGAATATACCGACGAGGTTTGGCATGTGTTCGTGCCCAATCTGAAACCGGGCGCGGTTTACGGTTATCGGGTGCATGGGCCGTATGAACCGGAACAGGGGCATCGCTTCAACCCCAACAAGCTGCTGCTCGACCCGTATGCCAAGGCGCACATCGGCGAACTCAAATGGACGCCGGAAATCTTCGGCTATACGCTCGATGCCGAGGAAGGCGACCTCTCGTTCGACGAACGCGACAGCGCGCCCTTCGTGCCGAAGTGCAAGGTGGTGGACGCCAACTTCTCGTGGAGCCATCCCGAGCGCAGTGCGCTGCCGTGGGAGCGGGTGATCTTCTACGAAACCCACGTGCGCGGATTTACCCGGCGTCATCCCGACGTGCCCGACAATCTGCGCGGCACCTTTGCGGGGCTCGGGCAGCAGGTGGTGGTCGATTACATCAAGAGCCTCGGCGTCACGTCAGTCGAATTGATGCCGATCCAGACCTTCGTCAACGACAGCCATCTGCTCGAAAAAGGTCTCACCAACTACTGGGGCTACAACACCATCGGTTTCTTCGCGGCCGATCCGCGCTTCTTTGCTTCATCCACCGAATCGGTCGGCGAATTCAAGGAGATGGTGGACCGCTTTCATAACGCCAACCTCGAAGTCATTCTCGACGTGGTCTACAACCACACCGCCGAGGGCAACGAGCGCGGCCCGACGCTTTCCTTCAAGGGCCTCGACAACGCGTCCTACTACCGGCTGCTGCCCGAGGAGCCGCGCTATTACATCAACGACACGGGCACCGGCAATACGCTGAACCTGTCGCATCCGCGCGTGCTGCAAATGGTGACCGACAGCCTGCGCTACTGGGTGACGGAAATGAAGGTGGACGGTTTCCGTTTCGACCTCGCCACGATCCTGGGCCGCGAGCCGCACGGTTTCGACGAAGGCGGCGGCTTTCTCGACAGTTGCCGCCAGGACCCCGTGCTCAACAGCGTGCGCCTCGTCGCCGAGCCGTGGGACTGCGGGCCGGGCGGCTATCAGGTGGGCGGTTTTCCGCCGGGCTGGGCCGAGTGGAACGACCGCTTTCGCGACACCGTGCGCGAATACTGGAAGGGCGACGAAGGCAAGGTCGCCGATCTCGCCAAACGCCTGACCGGTTCGGGCGACAAGTTCAATCATCGCGGACGCCGCCCCTGGGCCAGCGTAAACTTCGTCGCCGCGCACGACGGCTTCACGCTCAACGATCTCGTCTCGTACAACGACAAGCACAACGAGGCCAACGGCGAGGACAACAACGACGGCCACTCGGACAACAAGTCATGGAACATGGGTGTCGAAGGTCCGACCGACGACGCCGAAATCCGCCAGCAGCGCGAGCGTCAGAAACGCAATCTGCTCGCCACGCTGCTGCTCTCGCAAGGCACGCCGATGATCCTCGCCGGCGATGAATTCGGCCGCACACAGAAGGGCAATAACAACGCGTATTGCCAGGACAACGAAATCAGTTGGGTGGATTGGGAGAGCATCGACGACGAAGGCCGCGCGCTCACCGAGTTCGTCAAGAATCTCACCACGCTGCGCCACCGTCTGCCAGTATTGCGGCGCGGTCGCTTTCTCACCGGCGAATACAACGAGGCGCTGGACGTGACCGACGCGCGCTGGCTTTCGCCCGACGGCGCGGACCTCACGCCGGAGCAATGGGACGATCCAGCGATGCGCTGCTTCGGCCTGGTGATCGACGGCCGCGCGCAGGCGAGCGGCATTCGCCGTCCCGCATCGGACGCGACCTTGCTGCTGGTGCTCAACGCGCATCACGACGTCGTCAATTTCACGCTGCCCGAGATTCCCGAGGGCGACCAGTGGACGTGTCTGCTCGACACCAACATGCCGGTGCGCTCCGAGTTGCCGCAATTCAGCGCCGGCGACGCGTATCAGGTGACGGCGCGCTCGCTGCTGCTGTTCGCGCTCGAAGCGCCGAGCCGCGCGACGCAACGCGTGTTCGACCGGCTGGAGGAGCAGCTCACCACCGACGAAAGCGAACCTCCCGCCCACGCTTGACGGATCGGGACGCGACAGTCCGCCAACACCAGCCGATAAACCGACGCGCCCGCGCCGGGTATAACGCTTGCTTCCTTGCGGTTGCCCGCGCGCGAGGCCGCCTTGCGCGGCACCCGCGCGGTGCCGGCCGATGCCGCTCGTCGCCACGTCCCAACCGAGGGTAATCACATGCAACAGCAACCTGAATCCGAACAGACCTCGCAAGAGGAAGAGATTCGCCGGCGCGCCTACTACCTGTGGGAGCACGCCGACGAGCCGAAGGGCACGCCCGACGAGTATTGGGAACGGGCGCGCGCCGAAATCGAAAAGGAAGCGCCGCCGATCGAAAGCGGGCCGATCGCGGAGGAACCTAAAAAATAACGCGCGCGTCGGATGCGAAGCCGCTGCCTGGCGGCGCTCGCACCATGGAGACGACGCAAACCCGTGCAGAACGACGAAGTGAAGGATTCTCCCGACCAGCCTGGCCCGAGACCCGCGACCCGCATTCAGGCTCCGCCCGCCGCCTTCGGCATCGAGGGTTTGATCGCGCTCGCCGTCGGCGTGACGGTGGTCGCGTGCCTGTACTTCGCGCGAGCCGTGCTGATTCCGATGACGCTCGCCATTCTGCTGAGCTTTCTCGTCGCGCCGCTCGCCAAGTCGCTGGCTCGCCTGAAGCTGGGCCATGTCGCGTCGGTGTTCGCCGCGGTGACGATTTCCGTGTCGGTGATCGGCCTGCTCGGCGCGGTGATCGCCAACCAGCTGACCGATCTCGCCGCCGGCATGCCGCGCTATCAGGTGACCGTCGAGCACAAGCTGGAAGCCGCGCACAAGCTGACCATCGGCAGGCTGAGCCATTTGGCCGGCATGGCGGGCCAGGCGCTGCAACGCGCCACCGTCGAACCCACGCAACGCGAGGCGCCGCGCAATGGCGCAGCGGCGGCGAGCGGCGCCGCGAGCGCCGCCCTGCCGGTCGAGGTGCGCGAGCCGGCGCCCACGCCGTTCGAACTCGCGCGGCGCGTGTTGTCGCCGGCGATCAGTCCGCTCGAAACGGCGTTTATCGTGTTCGTCGTGATGGTGGTGATCCTGCTGCAACGCGACGATCTGCGCGATCGCGCGATCCGTCTGTTCGGTTCGCGCGACCTGCACCGCACGACCACGGTGATGGACGAAGCCGCGCGGCGCCTGAGCCGTTACTTCGTGTCGCAACTCTGGTTGAACGCGGGCCTGGGGATGGCGATCGGCGGGGGACTGTTTTTGATCGGCGTGCCCAGTCCGATCCTGTGGGGCATTCTCGCGGCCTTGCTGCGGCTCGTGCCTTACGTTGGCATCTGGATCGCCGCCGCGCTGGCCACGGTGCTGGCCGCCGCCGTGAGTCCGGGATGGTCGATGGCGATCTGGTCGATTGCGCTCTTCGTCATCGTGGAGCTGTTGGTGGGGCAGGTGGTCGAGCCGCTGCTCTACGGACGCAGCACCGGGCTGTCGCCGTTCTCGGTGGTGGTCGCCGCGATTTTCTGGAGCTGGATCTGGGGGCCCATTGGGCTCATCGTGTCGACGCCGTTGACGTTGTGCCTGCTCGTGCTCGGCCGGCATGTGCGACGGCTGGAGTTTCTCGACGTGTTGCTCGGCGACCAGCCGGCGCTCACCCCGGTCGAGAACTTTTACCAGCGCGCGCTCGCCGGCGACCCGGACGAAGCGATCGAGCAGGCCGAGGTGTGGTTGCGTGAGCGTTCGTTGTCGTCTTATTACGACGAGGTGGCGATCAAGGGTTTGCAACTCGCGGCGAACGACGTGCTGCGCGGCAGCGTGACGGCGGCGCAGCTTGCGCGGATCGAGGCGTCGACGAACGATCTGGTCGATGGTCTCGACGGCTACGACGATCGCGTGCCCGCGAAGCCGACGCCGTCGACGCAAGAAAGCGCGAACCTCGTGGGGCCGATCGCGCCCTGGCGCGAAGCGGGCGCTGAGCCCACGGCGAACCCGGTTGTCGAAGCGGGCGATGTGGACCGCGACGCGGCGCAACGCATGACGCCACACATGACGAGCAATACGAGCAATACGAATGCGGGCGCGGCGGAAAGCACCATGCAGGCCACCGCGCTTGCTGCAACCGGCGACACGTCAGGCCAACGCGCCGGACCAACGCGTCACGCCGCGAGCAACCGGGTCTTGTGCATTCCGGGGCGCGGGCCGCTCGATCCGCTCGCCACCACCATCCTGTTGCAACTGCTGGGGAAACACGGCTTCATATCGCGCGCGGTGCCGCACGAAGCGGTGTCGCGGGCGTCGATCGAGACGCTCGATGCGGACGACGTTGGGACTATCTGCATCCTCTATCTACAGATCGAAGGCATCCCCTCGCATCTGCGCAATCTGGTCAAGCGCATTCGCGCGCGCTTGCCGAACGTTGCGATCGTCGTCGGCTTGTGGACCGCGCAGGATGTCGAAAAATGGAGCGACGACCTGCAAGGCGCGTTGGGCGCCGAGTGTCATGCCGCGTCGTTGCAGGAGATGCTCGCCGCGTGCGGGCGAATCGAGGCGCCCACGAGCGGGGAGAGCCTGGCGGTGGTCAACGCCTAGCGTTGCGCGGCGCTTCGGGCGGTGGCTCGACTATCTCGACCCCTCGACCCTTGAGCACGACGTCGTGGCCGCCGCTCGACGCAACCGCGCCAGCCTGTGCGGCTTGAGTTGTCGCCTGTTCACCTTCCTGACTGGAACCGCGCGGTCATCTGAAAACCGACCGTCACGCGCGCGGTGGGAAAGCATGCGCAATGGATTGATCGCTTCATGCCTCTGTCAACGTTTGTAAATTCTCTTCTATCCCGATTTCATTTCGTTGACCTGCCGGACTTTGAATGGTCAGTTAACACGTTCCGCAGCTAATGCTGTGTCGCTGGTCTTTTACGGGAGCAGGGAGTGGCAGAATTCGATTCATTACGCGAGGGCGTCGCGGGACGCCAGGCATATTTTCTGGATGTGCCGGGCACCGCAAGCGCGGCGGCGCTCTCGGTCGTGTCATTCAATGCGACCGAAAAGATGGGCGCACCAACCGAAGTGCGCATCGGGTTGACCCACCCGCAGCAGCTTGCGCGCGCCGATTACCTGAACCTGGACGCGTGCTTTTCCGTGGTGGCCGACGATGGCGCTGTGAAGAAGTTTTCCGGGTACATCGAACGCTTTTCGACGGTCCAGACCACGAAGGATTTCGTCAGATACGAAATCGAATTGAAGTCGCATCTGGCACGGCTCAGGGCCGTCACGCGCAACAGGATTTTCCAGCACGGCACGACACCGGACATTCTGAAGGCCACCCTGCAGGGTCATGGCATGCGGGACCATCAATTCCGGTTCGGGCTGCGCAAATCGTATCCCCAGCACGCATTCCGCATGCAGTACGGGATGACGGACTTTGACTACGGGCACATGCTCCAGGAAAAATCGGGCGTGTACTCGTATGTGGTCGAGACCGAACACGGCGACCAGGTGGCGTACGGCGACGATATCGACCACTACATCTACGAGCCGCAACTGGTGGTGCCGTACCGTGAGGCGGCGGGACTCGAAGCGGATGGCGTCGAGGCAGTAACGTCACTGAAGACGCACACCCGGACGGTGCCGCAGTCGTTCACGGTCGCGGACTATAACCCGGATGCCGCCTGGGAGCGTTTGAGGGACGAGGCGAACGTCGCGCCGCAAGACCCCACCACTTACGGCCAGCCGTATGTCTATGGCACCCATCACCTCGACCAGGCGGGCGCGCAATGGGAGGCGCAGCTTCGCCATGAAGCGGCCATCGCCCGGCAGATCGTGTACGAGGGCGAGAGCAACGTGCTCGCGTTGCAGTGCGCGCGCGTGTTCGAAACGGACGTGGCATTACCCGATGCGCCGAAAGGCATGGTCATCATTGAAATCACGCACAGCGGCGCGCGCGACAGGCCGTATTCGAACACCTTCAGGGCGATACCCGCCGACCGGCGTTTCCGCCTGGAACTGGAACCCGAGAAATGGGCCAGGGTGAGCGGCACACTCAGCGGCCGGATTTGCAGCCCGGACAGCTATACCTACTCGTTCATCGACAGGGACGGGCGTTATACGGTCCGCTTCGATTCGGACTTCGAGGCGTGGCCCAATGGCGGCGAGAGCGTGCCGCTACGCCTGGCGAAGCCGTTCGCGGGCAAGGGGCAAACCGGCATGCACTTCCCCGCGCTGGACGGTGCCGAAGCCGTGATTACCTGCCGCGACGGCGACCCGGACAAGCCTGAAATCAGCGGGTTCCACCATCACAGCCAGGCGCGCGACCTGGTGACGAATGACCGGCGCTGGCTCTCGCGCAACATGATCCGCACGCAGAAGAACAACAAGCTGCGCATGGAGGACTGGGCGGGCCAGGAAGGGATCAAGCTGAGTACGGAACACTCGGGCAAGTCGCAACTGAATCTCGGCTACCTGGTGAACAGCAGGCTTGAATACCGGGGGGAAGGCTATGAGCTTCGGACTTCCGGGTATGGCGTCGAACGCGCGGGCGAGGGCGTGATGGTCACGACCTACGACCGTCCCGGCGCGGGCGGCAGGCAACTGGACATGCAGGAGACCATCGCCCAGCTCGAACGCGCGCTGGCGACGGCGAAGGCGCTGGCGGTATCCGCCAGCAGCGCGAAGGCCGAACCCGCCGACACTGACGCCCAGCAGCAGGTGAAGGACGATCTGGACGGCCTGAAAAAGCCGGGGCTGGTGATGAGCACGCCCGCCTCTGCGGGCATCGTCGCCGGTGGCGGCGTGCAGTTTGCCGCGCAGGACAGCATCAACGCCGTGGCGGGAAAAAACATCGACTGGAGCGTGCTGAAGCGTTTCACGGTCGCGGCGGGCGAGAGCATTTCGCTGTTCGCACAGAAGCTCGGGCTACAGATATTTGCCGCGAAAGGCCCGGTGGAAGTCCAGGCGCAGGCCGGCCCGATGTCGCTTGTTGCCGACAAGGATGTGAACATCGCCAGCGTCAATGCAAAGCTCAAGGTCTCAGCGGCGAAGGAAATCATCCTGGAGTGCGGCGGCGCGTTCGTTCGGATCGCGGACGGCAGCGTTACCCTGGGCGGTCCCGGCGACCTGTTCATCAAGACCATCACCGTGCAGAAAAAAGGCCCGCTCTCGCTCTACGGCGCAACGCCCTGGTCGGTGCTTCCGCAGCCGTCGATCTGCCTTGAGTGCATGATCCACGCCGCCGGGCAAGGCGCGATGACCCTGGAGCGCTAATGATTCCCGCACATGTTGATGAACATCTCCGTCAGTACCGGAAACGCCATTACAGCGGCCGTGTGCTGGTGCTTGTCGATGGCATCCAGTACCAGCAGCATACCGGCCAGCAACTCATTCCCGAAGATGACATGGTGGTTTCGCTGTTCGCAGGCACGAAAGACATTGCCCTCGCACACGCGGGGCCGTGGCTGGTTGACCCGAAGACCGCGCGGGATCGTGTTGCAGACCTTGGCGAACTGGAACAGGCCCGCCCTGGCGTGATCTGGCTGATTACCTCGGAGAACCTGGAGAGGCAGGCCGAGAAGTTGCGCCCACACCTGGACACCCGATTGCCTAACAGGCGTTCCGCCCTGCTGCGTTTCTGGGACCCCAGGGTACTGCATGCGCTGGATGCGGCATGCCAGGACAAGGCCAGCCGGGGGCTTTTCAGGACTGCCGCAGCATGGCAATACCTCAACGAAGGACAACGTTTCACCATCAACGACAATGGAATTCACTGACGAGCAATGGGCGGTTCTGAAGGCCTGCGAAGACCGCAACTACGTGGACTTCATCCGGGGACATATCGTGCGTGATTACCCCGCGCTGGCCGACGATCCGACCTTGCGCGAGCGGCTCAATGCAGCCTACGCGCGGACAAAGGAACTGGGCTTTACGCATGATGGCCCGATAGTCGATTTTCTCTACATGGAGGCGAGCGATCCGGGCTTCTACAAAAATCCGGCGGTCACTGCGTGGCTGAACAAACCGGGCGTTCCGGGCGAACAGCGGTTTGAAATGCTGCTGCAAGGGACGCGCAAAAAGCAGCAGGAAATGAAGGAGAAACATTAATGGGTATTCCATTCCCGGCCACGCTAGGTCCAGCCATAAACGCATTGATGCAGACTGCCCCGGTGCCGCTACCCTTGCCAACGCCTGCACCGTCTGCGGGTCCAGCGGGCGGCGCAGGCGCGGGCGCGGAGGGCGGATTGGATTCGCTCCCGCGCGACCGGAGCCGCGAGCGCGAAAGGCCATGCAAGTGCCCGCCTGAGAAAGGCGCTATTGTGCAAAAGAACCACAGCATGAACCCCGAGCCGCGACGTTATCAGGCCCGGATTACCGGTTTCGAGTATGGGATAGTAACGGACGGTAAAGGTCGAGATACCAGCCAAGGTTGGAATAGGGAATGGGAATGGCTCGGTACAGACTTCGATGGATTCCAGCCATCCCAATGCCTTCTGCAGGAGGCAAAGGGAAATTATGACCAATTTATCGGCGGAAACGGACAGCCCCTTGAATTCTTCAAAGGCTTTACAGGAATGGCCGAGCAGATTAAAAAGCAGGGCACGAGTGTGCGCGGAAATCCTCCGGCCAAGTTAATGTGGTATTTCCAGACTCCGAAGACAAGAGTGCTTATGTTGCCAACACTGCAAAGATTGGCTGTTCCTTCTGTCTGCCAGCCGTGAGGAAGTAATGAATCTATCCGAGCAACATCGTGATCGTACTAATCTTCCCAATGCAGATTGGGAAGATCATATGCGCCGCCTTCGTCCGGTCCTGGATCTGTTGAAAGCAAAAGATCGAACGTTAGGCGAATGGTATTTAAAAGGAGAAACCGAACGGGAGGCACTTCAGTACCCCGCCTATGACGGCGTGGCTCCAGCCAAGGCCGCTATTGAAGCGCTATCGAGGGAATATGGGAAAAAAATAAAGACGATCCAAAGACAGTCGGAATATGGAATGGAGTTCGAGCGGATCAAATAGGTGCCTCAATATCGGTTGAAATCGACGGAGGGGAAATTTTCCCCAAGTCGCTGGAAATTTCGCTTAACGAAAAAGATGAAAGACTAGGCTCGCGGCTTGGCGACTATAGATCGGTGGCCGAAGTGCTTTCCGCTGTCGTTCGAATCTATGATTCGCTTTACGTTACATTTGGACCGTTTTTTTATTACACGAACAAGGTATTCGAAGACCGCCCCGGCGTAAGCTGGATGCTCTACCTGCCGCACGCTCTCACTGCGGCGCAGGTCCCTGAAGCGCGCGCCCTGATTCCGGTCGTGCATGACGACAAGCAACTAGGCACGATCATAGTCAGCGTGACTGATGACGTGTTCGACGTGAACAACCGGGATCATGTCAAGGCGGCGAACGATATTGAAATCCGCCTGGCAGACCAGGACCTGTTGCCGCGATTCGTTGATCTTTGATGGTCTGTTGTCCCGGACCGCTTGCGACGCCGGGACGCGAGCTGACGAACGCCTGCGAAGTGACGTGCGAGCAATCATCGAGGATTACTTCACCCGGCAGGGAACCGACGAACTGGCCTGACGGATTTCCGCCGTCAGACATGGCCCAGCGAGTGGGTCGGCGTAAAGCCACTACAGCGGCCGTGTGCTGGCGCTTGTCGATGGCATCCAGTACCAGCAGCATACCGGCCAGCAACTCACGCCCGAAGATGACATGGTGGTTTCGCTGTTCGCAGGCACGAAAGACATTGCCCTCGCACACGCGGGGCCGTGGCTGGTTGATCCGAAGACATCGCGGGACCGTGTTGCAGACCTTGGCGAACTGGAACAGGCCCGCCCTGGCGTGATCTGGCTGATTACCTCGGAGAACCTGGAGAGGCAGGCCGAGAAGTTGCGCCCACACCTGAATACCCGATTGCCTAACAGGCGTTCCGCCCTGCTGCGTTTCTGGGACCCCAGGGTACTGCATGCGCTGGATGCGGCATGCCAGGACAAGGCCAGCCGGGGGCTTTTCGGGACTGCCGCAGCATGGCAATACCTCAACGAAGGACAACGTTTCACCATCAACGACAATGGAATTCACTGACGAGCAATGGGCGGTTCTGAAGGCCTGCGAAGACCGCAACTACGTGGACTTCATCCGGGGACATATCGTGCGTGATTACCCCGCGCTGGCCGACGATCCGACCTTGCGCGAGCGGCTCAATGCAGCCTACGCGCGGACGAAGGAACTGGGCTTTACGCATGATGGCCCGATAGTCGATTTTCTCGACATGGAGGCGAGCGATCCGGGCTTCTACAAAAATCTGGCGGTCACTGCGTGGCTGAACAAACCGGGCGTTCCGGGCGAACAGCGGTTTGAAATGCTGCTTCAGGTTGCACGAAAAAAACAACAGGAAATGAAGGAGAAACACTGATGGTTGGCATATTTCCTCCGGGGCTTGGAGCGGCAGGCCAGGCGATAGCCCAGGCTGCCCCCATGCCGCTGCCGTTGCCATTGCCTGCACCGTCAGCGGGGCCAATGAGCGGTAGCGGCACAGACGCGGGTACAGGTGGCGGATTGGACTCTCTACCGCGTGACAGGTCTCGCGAGCGCGAAAGGCCATGCAAGTGCCCGCCTGAAAAGGGCGGTAAAAAGGTGGAGCGATACCACAGCATGAATCCCGAGCCGCGACGTTATCAGGCCCGTATGACTGGCTACGAATACGGGATAACCACAGACGGAAAGGGTCGTGAGACTAAAGACGGCTGGAATATGGAATGGGCATGGCTTGGCACAGACTTCGATGGCTTCCAGGCTTCGCAATGTCTCTTACAGGAGGTGTACAGACCGGGGACATAGCTGACAGGTGTGCGAGGACATGGTTGACACTTCCGGGTACGAAAACGCCCGGTCCCGACCATGCCCTGGAACGCAAGAGACACCATGAGCCTCAGACA